>NZ_JBYOJV010000006.1:0-1032 GCF_057798835.1 Cupriavidus sp. 291-E7 | reverse complement strand
CGCCGTGAGCGCTGGCGAGGCTGTAGTCCCAGCCTCACAGTTGGCTGCAGCGATGAAGGAGATCAGGGAGCTGCAACGGCTGCTGGGCAAGAAGACGCAGGAGGCGGAAATCCTGAAGGAAGCCGTGGAGTACGGGCGCTCAAAAAACTGGATTGCGCGCTCGCCCTTACTGCCCGGGGACGACCAATGAAGACGGTCTGCGATGTCCTCGGCGTGGCGCGCTCTGCGGTGGCAGCAAGACAGGCCCGTTCGTCGGATTGGCAAGATGGTCGCCGCGCACGCCAATACGATGACGCGGCGCTGGTGGCTGAAATCCATGAACTGGTGGCAGACCTGCCGACCTACGGCTACCGGAGGATCTGGGCCTTGCTACGGCGCAGTCACGAGCTGAGCGGGGCCTCGCCCGTAAACGCCAAACGTGTTTATCGCGTTATGCGCGAGCATCAGTTGCTGCTTCGCCGGCCTGGGCGGCGACTCGATACACGTCGCCATGACGGCCGCGTCGCTGTTGACCGTAGCAATGTTCGCTGGTGTTCAGACGGCTTCGAATTCCGTTGCGACGACGGCTCGCCGCTACGCGTAACCTTTGCGCTGGATTGCCATGACCGGGAAGCCATCAGTTGGGCTGCAACCACCGGCGGGCACAGTGGCGATATTGTGCGAGATGTGATGCTGGCCGCCGTCGAACAGCGCTTTGGCGCTGTGCAGACCGAGCGCACCATCGAATGGCTGTCGGACAACGGGTCGGCGTACATCGACCATCGTACCCGCGCCTTCGCGCGGGAGCTGGGACTGGAGCCACTGACCACCCCCGTGCGTTCTCCGCAAAGCAACGGCATGGCCGAATCCTTCGTCAAGACCATGAAACGCGATTACATTGCGTTCATGAACAGGCCCGACGTGCCAACAGCGCTCTCTCAGTTAACGGTCGCATTCGAGCAATACAATGAGCGGCATCCACACAAAGCGTTGAGATATCGTTCGCCTCGCGAGTTCCGGCGAGCTGCCACATCATCAACTTAACGGTGTTTG
>NZ_JBYOJV010000005.1:0-358208 GCF_057798835.1 Cupriavidus sp. 291-E7 | reverse complement strand
TCGTAGAGTAGGCCTCTGGTTTGAAGTCATCTCCCCAGCGGCCTCTCGTCAAACCGTGCGTGCAGTTTTCCCGCACACGGCTTTCCGACTGCCTTCTTCCTGCAGCGTTACAACGGCATAGGGCGGGCGTACCGGCTTGATTCATCTCCGGTTACCGAGAGGGCGTACAGCTTGAATAGCCCGTGGTAATCGTAGAACCATGACGGCGGGTGGTCCCTCCACCCCTTAGCACGCTTCTTATGCTTCTTCCTCAGCATGATGCAGAGCGTCCAAGTCGTGTAATTTGCGATGCTCAAGAAGTGCTTCCTTGAGTTGCCCGTCTTGAAGTAGTTGCCCCAACCTCGCAGAATCGGATTGACCTTTTCCTTAATGAGCTGCGGCAGATGCCAGTGCTGCCCTGAGCGGACAACCTCCCGAATCTTCTTCTTGACCGACTTCATCGCCTTGGGCGACGGGTAGTAGTAGGTTTTCGGCTCGCCCGTCCGCTTCGACGGTTGGGCCGCAAACCGATGACCGAGGAAGTCAAACGGCTCTTCCTTGGCATTCACTATCCGCGTTTTCTGTGCATTAAGCGTCAGACCGAGACGATCCAACACCTTCTTGGCCTGTTCCAGATAGAACCCCGGGCGCTCGTTGCACAGAATTACGAAGTCATCCGCGTATCGCACGATGTGAGCATCGTGCGGCCGTTTGCCGAATGCCTTCCTCTCCCAGGTGTGATCCAGCCAATGTAGATAAAGATTCGCAAGGAGAGGAGAGATCACCCCTCCCTGCGGCGTGCCAGTCGTTTCCGTCCAGACGCGCATATCCTCCATTACCCCGGCTTTAAGCCACAGCTCAATCAGCTTTACAACTGACCGATCTATGACCTTGGATCGCACCGACAGCAGTAGCTTGTCGTGCGGAATCGTGTCGAAATACGCCTTCAGATCCGCGTCAACAACCCAGTGGCATTTGAAGTTCAGCCACTTATAGACCTCCCGCAGCGCCTGTTGAGCGCTCTTACGTGGCCGGAAGCCATACGAGAAGTCCTTGAAGCCCGCCTCGAAAACTGGCTCGATAACGAGTTTCACCGCTGCCTGCACTACACGATCAGCAATGACAGGAATGCCGAGCGGCCTTTGCGTTCCATCGGACTTCGGGATATACACCCGTCGGACCGGCAGAGGCTTGTACCGCCTAGCTATGAGCCGAGATCGGATCTCTTCCAAGAACGAGCCAAGACCGATTTCGCCTTCAATCACTTCGAAGGTTTGCCGATCGATGCCGGGGGCACCCTTATTGGCTTTCACTTGTTCGTAGGCCGACCATAGCACGTCGCTTTGACACACCTTGTCGTACAGCACTCCAAATTTCCGCATCGGATTCGTCTTGGCTGCCAGGTATAGCTTCCGTTGCAGTACTCGCACACTTTCTAGCGGCGTGTTTCTAGCTTTCGCAATCACGCAGTGCATCCTACAAAAGAGAACGTGACAGAAGCAGAGGCCCTTCCCTCCGACGAGGTTATGTTGTCCTCGCCATCAGCAGTACTATGGCCTCCTCCGACTCCTCTATCCCGCATTTCTTCGAATTTCGGCGGTTACCTTATATCGTCAATTACGCGGCGGGTTAGACCGCGACGGGTAGAGGTCTCGTTCGTTCCGCTCAGTGCTATGTATGCATCCCATCCTCAATACCCCGAGTTCCTGTCATGGCTTCAAGTGGTTAGTTGATCCACCATGACGCGCTGGCCTTCGCCCCCGTTCTAGAGGCTCGGCGGAACCACCCTACACCACACTCTCCCAGCACAACCGTGTGGCTGACATTTACGAGGCTTGTTCAGGTTCACTTTCGTTACGGGCTGCATACTTGCGCGCTCCCACGGACTGGGTCTGGGGACACGTTTGTCCGGCGTTGCTCCCATGTTTTCGGTCGCCCTCCACATGTACGCCATCGCTACGCAGTCAAACTAACCAACTACTGCGGCAGGACTCGCACCTGCAAGACACTGAGCAGCTTAGCGAACCGCTCAGAACGGAATATCGTCATCCATATCCTCGAAGCCGTTCGACGGTGCCTGCTGCTGACGGCGCTGGCCGCCCTGCTGGCCACCTTGCTGACCGCCGCCGCCCTGGCCACGGCCACCGGCGTAACCACCGCCACCGCCACCGCCGCCTTGCGATTCACGGCTGTAGCCACCGCCACCACCCGCGCCGCCACCGCCATAACCACCTTCTTCGCCACCGCCGCCACCCTGGCGGGCACCCAGCATCTGCATCTGGTCAGCAACGATTTCGGTGCTGTACTTGTCCTGGCCCGACTGGTCCTGCCACTTGCGCGTGCGGATGCGGCCTTCGATGTAGACCGACGAACCCTTGCGCAGGTACTGGCCGGCGATTTCGGCCAGCTTGCCGAAGAACGCGATGCGGTGCCATTCGGTCGCTTCCTTGAACTCGCCGCTCTGCTTGTCCTTGTAGCGGTCGGTCGTCGCGAGCCGGATGTTGGTGACGGCGTCGCCGCTGGGCATGTAGCGGGTTTCCGGGTCAGCGCCCAGGTTACCGACGAGAATGACTTTGTTGACCGATGCCATATTGAAGTTCTCCAAGGACCGCGCCCTTTCAGCGCGGCGTTAAACGTAGTGCGAAGTTCGCAAGAAAAAATATTCGGGGCCGCAACCGGCGACCGCGGCGGACGACCGTAAACGACATCACGCGCCGTTCGGAAACTCCGTCGGGCGCGTGTCGAATGCTACCGCTGATGCCAGGAAAAAGCGTGTCGGGCTTATGCGGATAGGTCAAAAAGTGTATCTAAGCCGCCACTGCCGGGGCGCCATCCTTGCCGCGGGCCGGCGGCGCCTTCATGCTCCAGGCGATTATAAGCCAGAGCAGCAGTACGGCCGCGCAACCCACGAACACGGCGGGGCGACCCTCATGCTTGAGCAGCCAGCCACCTGCCACGCCGCCCAGGAACAGGCCGAGTGCCTGAGTCGTGTTGTACACGCCCAGCGCGGCGCCCCGGCTGGCGGCCGCGTAGCGCGAGACCAGTGAAGGTTGCATCGCCTCCAGCACGTTGAACGCCACGAAGAACAGCAGCAGCACGCCGACGATCGGCCACAGCCCGTGCACCGTGGCAAACAGCAGTTGCACGGCGGTCATCAGCGCCACCGACGCCAGCAGCACCGGGCGCACCTTGCCGTAGCGCTCGGCTGCCATCATCGGCGCCAGCATCAGCAGGAACGACACCAGCACCACGGGCAGATACACCTTCCAGTGCTGGTCCAGCGGCATGCCGGCATCGCTGAGCATCGCCGGCACCACCATGAACATCGCCACCTGGCTGGCGTGCAGCGCCAGCACGCCAACGTTCAGGCGGATCAGGTCAGCATTGAGCAGCACCTTGCGGAATGGCAGTTGCACCGGGTGCGGCGGCGGGGGCTGCGGCACCAGGAAGATGGTCACGCCGATGGCCAGCACGCCCAGCACCGCCATCAGGCCAAAGATGCCGGGCATGCCGATGGAATGCAGCAGCGGCGACGCAATCACCAGGGACAGCGCAAAGGTCAGCCCGATGCTGCCGCCGACCATCGCCATCGCCTTGGTCCGGTGCCGCTCGCGCGTCAGGTCGGCAATGCAGGCCGTGATGGCCGCGGAGATCGCGCCCATGCCCTGCAGCGCGCGGCCAAGGGTGATGCCGGTCAGCGTGTCGGCAAACGCGGCAACCAGCCCGCCCGCCACGAACAGCACCAGGCCGGCCACCATCACGGGCTTGCGGCCGACACGGTCGGACAGCCAGCCCAGCGGGATATGCAGGAAGGCCTGCATCAGGCCGTAGATACCCATCGCCAGGCCCACGCGCTGGGGATCGTGCCCATCGGGCAACGTGCGCGCGTATTCGGCAAAGACGGGCAGGATCAGGAACAGGCCCAGCATGCGCAGGGCAAAGATGCTGGCCAGCGACAAGCTGGCACGCAACTCGCCACGGGTCATGCGATCGCGCAGTACTTCGGCGCGGGCTGGCTCTTCGGCAAGGCTTGGTGAGGAAGGCGGGATCGACGGCATTGCGGTCGTTTGTGGAATTCTGGCTCGGTCGCTGGCTCGGTCAGCTTTGCAGCTTCGATCGCGCTGACGCCCGGGAGTTGCGTGGAAACCGCCCTGTCTCGCATGGCAGACATCCAACCCGGCAGGCGTTACGGTGACGTCAACGCCGCTGCCGGCATCGCACCGTTCCCAACCCGTCAGGCGCCGGGCTACCCCGGAAACCGAAGTTCGGTATATTAGCAGGTTTGCTTCTCGCGCTTCCCTAGTCACGCGCACCGCGGGCGGGACCGGAAAAAGTGCACGGCGGCAGGCTTGTGCCAGCGTTTTGCGGGCATTTCAGGCGTTTGGCAAGGCACATCGAAGTTTCCGCGGGAACGGCCTGCATGTGGCAGGCCGCGGCCCACCGGGCGAACGAACGGGATATGGAAGAAATCAAGATCCGTGGGGCGCGCACCCACAACCTGAAGAACATCAACCTGGATCTGCCGCGCAACAAGCTCGTGGTGATCACGGGCCTGTCCGGTTCCGGCAAGTCCTCGCTGGCGTTCGACACGCTTTATGCCGAGGGCCAGCGCCGCTACGTGGAATCGCTGTCCGCCTACGCCCGCCAGTTTCTTCAGCTGATGGAAAAACCCGATGTCGACCTGATCGAAGGGCTGTCCCCCGCGATCTCGATCGAACAGAAGGCCACCAGCCACAACCCGCGCTCCACGGTGGGCACCGTCACCGAGATCCACGACTACCTGCGTCTGCTCTACGCGCGAGCCGGCACGCCCTACTGCCCCGATCACCACATCGCGCTGCAGGCGCAAAGCGTGTCCCAGATGGTGGATGCCGCACTGGCACTGCCCGAGGACACCAAGCTGATGATCCTGGCGCCCGTGGTGTCCGACCGCAAGGGCGAACACACGGACCTGTTCGACTCGATGCAGGCGCAGGGCTTTGTGCGCTTTCGTATCCGCTCGGGCGGCGGCACCGCGCATGAGGCCGAGGCAAAGGTCTACGAAATCGACAGCCTGCCCAAGCTCAAGAAGACCGAGAAGCATTCGATCGACGTGGTGGTAGACCGCGTGAAAGTGCGCGCCGACATCAAGCAGCGCCTGGCCGAATCGTTCGAGACCGCGCTGCGTCTGGCCGACGGCCGCGCCATCGGGCTGGAGATGGATACCGGCCACGAGCACCTGTTCAGCTCGCGCTTTGCCTGCCCGATCTGCTCCTACTCGCTGCAGGAGCTGGAGCCGCGCCTGTTCTCGTTCAACAACCCGATGGGCGCCTGCCCAAGCTGCGACGGCCTGGGCCAGATCACGTTCTTCGACCCGAAGCGCGTGGTGGCGTTTCCGAACCTGTCACTGGCATCGGGCGCCATCAAGGGATGGGACCGCCGCAACCAGTTCTACTTCCAGATGCTGCAAAGCCTGGCGGCGTTCTACGAATTCGACACCGAGACCGCATTCGAAGACCTGCCTCCCGAGGTGCAGCAGGTGGTGCTGCACGGGTCCGGCGAGCAGGAGATCCCGTTCACCTATATCAACGAACGCGGCCGCACCACGGTGCGCTCGCATGTGTTCGAAGGGATCATCCCGAACCTGGAGCGCCGCTATCGGGAAACCGATTCGGTAGCGGTGCGCGAGGAACTGGCCAAGTACCAGAACAACCAGGCGTGCCCGGTCTGCCACGGCACGCGCCTGCGCACCGAGGCCCGCCATGTGAAGATCGGCGAGGACGAGCAGGCGCGCGCGATCTACGAGATCAACGGCCTGCCGCTGCGCGATGCGCTGACATGGTTCCTGACGCTGAACCTGCACGGCGCCAAGCGCGAGATCGCCGACAAGATCGTCAAGGAAATCTCGGCGCGGCTGAACTTCCTGAACAACGTGGGGCTGGATTACCTGTCGCTGGAGCGCAGCGCCGACACGCTGTCTGGCGGCGAGGCACAACGCATCCGCCTGGCGTCGCAGATCGGCTCCGGCCTGACCGGCGTGATGTACGTGCTGGACGAGCCGTCGATCGGCCTGCACCAGCGCGACAACGACCGCCTGATCGGCACGCTCAAGCACCTGCGCGACATCGGCAACTCGGTGCTGGTGGTGGAGCACGACGAGGACATGATCCGCGCCTGCGACTACGTGGTGGATATCGGCCCGGGCGCTGGCGTGCATGGCGGGATGATCGTGGCCGAAGGAACGCCGGCGCAGATCGAACAGTCGCCGGCATCGCTGACGGGCCAGTACCTGTCGGGCGAGCGCAGTATCGAGGTGCCGAAGAAGCGTGCGGCACCCGATGAGGAGCGGCTGCTGCGCATCGTCAACGCCACGGGCAACAACCTGCGCAATGTATCGGCCGAAATTCCCGTGGGCCTGCTGACCTGCGTGACCGGCGTCTCGGGATCGGGCAAGTCCACGCTGATCAACGACACGCTCTACAACGCCGTGGCGCGCCACCTGTATGGCTCCACGGCTGAGCCGGCGCCGCACGATCATATCGAAGGGCTGGAACATTTCGACAAGGTCATCAACGTCGACCAGAGTCCGATCGGCCGTACGCCGCGTTCGAATCCGGCCACCTATACGGGCCTGTTCACGCCGATCCGCGAACTGTTTGCAGGTGTGCCGTCGGCCAAGGAGCGCGGCTACGATCCGGGCCGGTTCTCGTTCAACGTCAAGGGCGGCCGCTGCGAGTCGTGCCAGGGCGATGGCGTCATCAAGGTGGAAATGCACTTTCTGCCCGACGTCTATGTGCCGTGCGATGTCTGCCACGGCCAGCGCTACAACCGCGAGACGCTAGAAGTCCTGTACAAGGGCAAGAACATCTCGGAGGTGCTGGACCTGACCGTGGAACAGGCGCACGAGTTCTTCAGCGCCGTGCCCGTGGTGCGCCGCAAGCTGCAGACGCTGCTCGACGTGGGCCTGGGGTACATCCGGCTTGGGCAGTCGGCTACGACCCTGTCGGGCGGCGAGGCGCAGCGCGTGAAGCTGTCACTGGAGCTGTCCAAGCGCGACACGGGCCGCACGCTGTACATCCTCGACGAACCGACCACGGGCCTGCACTTCCACGATATCGAGCTGCTGCTCAAGGTGATTCAGAAGCTGCGGGATCATGGCAATACGGTCGTGATCATCGAGCACAACCTCGACGTCATCAAGACGGCCGACTGGCTGGTCGACATGGGTCCCGAAGGCGGTGCCGGTGGCGGGCAGGTGATTGCCAAGGGCACGCCGGAAACCGTGGCGGCCAGCAAGGCGAGCTTTACCGGGAAGTACCTCGCGCCGCTACTGAAACGCAAGTAATTGGAATGGACGATGGCCGGCGCCTGATGCGCCGGCCATCGTCCATCCAGGATAGCTACCGCGCCTCCGCCACGTCGCCGACACTCTCCGGCGATTCGTCCTTCATCCGGCTGCGGTTCATCAGGCCAGCCTGCTCCAGCACCGGATAGGCCGTGGCGCAAAACAGCGAATTGAGCCGCTTCAGTTCGCTGATCACGTCCAGGTGCAGCGAACTCGTCTCGATACTCTCCACGGTCTGCACCGCCACGCGCTGCAGATGCGATCGCGCGTACTTGCGTTCAAGGTCGCGGAAGTTTGCCTTCTCCGCCATCAGCTGCTGCGCGCTACGGATATCCCCGGTCAGGAACACCGACAAGCCGAGCCGCAGGTTGCCGACCACGCGGCGATGCATCTCTGCGATCTCCTCCATGCCGGCCTCGGAAAACGACAGGTTGTGCGAGATCTTCTTTTCCTTGGCGTCGACGATGACACGCTCGATCAGATCCCCCGCATGTTCCAGGTTGATCGTCAGGGAGATGATTTCGGTCCAGCGCTGGCCATCGCGCTCGTCGAGCGCTTCGGTACTGAGCTGGGTCAGGTACAGCTTGATGGCGGTATAGAGGTCGTCCACCTCGTTGTCGATGCGGCAGGTGGCATTGGCCAGCTTCAGGTCGTTGGTCCGCAGCACGCGAAGCAGGTTGTCCAGCATCTGCTCGACGCGGTCGCCAATGCGCAGCACCTCACGCGCGGCGTTGGATAACGCCAGCGTGGGCGTGGACAGCGCGGCCGCATCCAGATGGCGCGGCGTCACCTGACTGTCGCCCGTATTGCGGCCGGGCAGAATGGCTTCGCACACGCGCGCCAGCGGCGCGGTGGCGCCGAGCAGCAGCACGGCCAGCGCCACGTTGAACAGCAGATGGAAATTGACGATCAACCGCTGCGGATCGGCATCGACCAGGGCCAGCAATTCCTCGGCCTGGGTCAGCAACGGCAGCGCGATCACGCAGCCCAGCAGCCGCGACAGCAGGTTGCCCAGCGTCACGCGCTTGCCGGGCTGGTTGTTACCCGACGTCGTCAGCAACGCCGAAATGCCCGAACCGAGGTTGGCGCCCAGCACCAGCGCCAGCGCCACGTGAATCGACACCACGCCAGCCGACGCCAGCGCGCCGCAGAACAGCACCACCGCCAGGCTCGAATAGCAGAGGATGGTCAGGAAGGCGCCGATCAGCATATCCAGCGCGGCGTCGCCGGTCAGCGTGCTGAACAGCACCTTGACGCCCGCGGCTTGCACCACGGGGCGGGTGGCGATCGAGATCAGCTCCAGCGCCAGTGTGATCAGGCCAAGCCCGATCAGAACACGGCCCACGTGCCCGGCCTTGCTGCCCTTCCACGACAGATGGAGGATCACGCCGACGAAGATCAGCAGCGGCGACAGCCACGACAGGTCGAGCGAAAACACCTGCACCATCACGGCCGTGCCAACGTTGGCCCCCAGCATGATGGCAAGCGCGGGCGCCACGGCAATCAAACCCTGGCCCACGAATGAACTGACGATGACGGCAGTGGCGTTGCTGCTTTGCACGAGCCCGGTCACACCGAGCCCTGCCGCAAACGCCTTGAAGCGGTTCGATACGCTGACGGACAGTATGTGACGCAGGTTGGCGCCGTACACGCGCAGGATACCGACCTTGACGATATTGGTGCCCCAGATCAGGAGCGCCACACCGGAGAGAAGATGTAGCAGTACGCCCATTGTGCGTCCCTTCGTGACCGGTGCTGGCGGGCGAGGCGGAGGGCGTGCCGCCCGGTCATCGCGTTGTTATCAAAGGGGCATTATGCGCCCCCCTGTCACACGCGGCAATTGGACGCGGTCCGACGTCCGGTGAAGCGTTGCGCTGGCGTCAATGCCCTTCGAACTTGCAGACCGTGAACAGCGGCAGGCCGCTGGCGTGCAGCACCTTCGAGCCGCCCAGCTCGGGCAGGTCGACGATTGCCGCGCCTTCCACCACGGTGGCGCCCAGACGCTCCAGCAGCTTGCGGCCGGCCATCATGGTGCCGCCCGTGGCGATCAGATCGTCGATCAGCAGCACGCGGTCGCCGGGCTTGCAGGCGTCTGCATGGATCTCGACGGTGGCGCTGCCGTATTCGAGTTCGTATTCCTCGGCCACGGTCTGGAACGGCAGCTTGCCCTTCTTGCGGATCGGCACGAAGCCCAGGTTCAGCTCGTACGCGATGATGGACCCAAGAATGAAGCCGCGCGCGTCGATGCCGGCCACGAGGTCCAGTTGCTGGTCCATATAGCGATGCACGAACACGTCGATCAGCACGCGCAGTGTCTTGGGGTTCTGCAGCAGCGGGGTGATGTCACGGAACTGCACGCCGGGCTGAGGCCAGTCCGGCACGGTGCGGATGCGGTCGCGCAGGTAACCGGTGACATCGCCGAGATCGGGAGACTGGATGATGGAATCTGGCATGGGAATCTGTCTGGAAAATAGTCATGCGGTAACGGGCTACCACCCACGCCTTACACCGCCACCGCACAATGGCCGGGCTGGTTGGGCGTCCGCAACCCGTAACCATACAGGAGACAGCTATGGCAAAGAAGATTCTGATGCTGGTCGGCGACTTCGCCGAGGACTACGAGACGATGGTGCCGTTCCAGGCACTGCAGATGGTCGGCCACACCGTGCACGCGGTCTGTCCCGACAAAAAGGCCGGCGATCACTGCGCCACCGCCATCCACGACTTCGAAGGTGACCAGACCTACACCGAAAAGCGCGGCCACAATTTCACGCTCAATGCCACGTTTGCCGATGTGAATCCCGCCAGCTACGACGCGCTGGTCATTCCCGGCGGCCGTGCGCCCGAATACCTGCGCCTGAACGACCGCGTGATAGAGATCGTTCGCCACTTCGCCCAGGCCAACAAGCCGATCGCGGCGGTCTGCCACGGCGCGCAGCTGCTGGCCGCGGCCGACGTGCTGGAAGGCCGCACCTGCTCCGCCTATCCTGCCTGCGCGCCCGAGGTACGCCTGGCCGGCGGCACCTACGCCGACATTCCGGTGGACCAGGCACACACCGATGGCAATCTCGTGACGGCGCCGGCCTGGCCGGCACATCCCGCCTGGCTGGCCCAGTTTCTTGCCGTGCTGGGAACACGGATCGTAGAGTAGAGGCTTCCGAACGCGGCCACCCCGGCCGCGGCGCGCGGGAGTCCTGCATGTGTGAAATCTTCATCCGGGCCAATCCGGACTCTTACCAGACCCAGTCGCGCTCGCTGCGCCTGCATGGCGTGGCGACCAGCATCCGCCTGGAAACGCTGTTTTGGGAAGTCCTTGAGGAACTGGCCCAGCGCGACGGCATGAGCGTCAACCAACTGCTGGCGCGGCTGCACGATGAGCTGGCCGAACATCGCGGCGAGGCGTCTCTATCGGCCAATTTCGCCTCGTTCCTGCGGGTGTGCTGCATGCGATACCTGCTGCTGCAGAACGAAGGACGAATCCCCGCCGATACTGGCGTGCCGATTGGATCACTCGATGCACGGGCAGTGCTGAGCGACTTGCCGGCCTCGTGGGTGGATGAACGTGGCGGTGAACGCTCCCCTCGCCCGGCAGCGGTGTACAGGCCGGGGAGATAGGTAACACGTGATCGATCCGCCCCTCTCACTCGCTTAGGGAGGGGAGCACCCGCCGACGGTACTCAGGTCGTCCCACAGTCCTACTGCTGCACCAGCCGCTCTTCCGCTGACTCCAGCGCCTCCGGCGTGCCGCGCAGCACGATGATGTCGCCAGGTTCCAGTACGGTTTCGGGCTGTGGATCGAAGGCGCGAATACCGCGCCGGCGCACCGCCGTCACTTCCACGCCAATCCGCTCCAGGCCCAACGCGCCCAGCCGACGGCCCACGGCCGTATGCTCCGGCCCGAGCGAAACCGAATGCAGCCGCACGGTGTCCCGCTCGACCATGTCTTCCTCGTCGTCGCGCCCGTGGAAGTAGCCGCGCAGCAAGCTGTAGCGCGCATCGCGGGCCTGCTGCACGCCCCGCACCACGCGGCGCATCGGCACGCCCAGCAGCACCAGCGCGTGGGACGCCAGCATCAGGCTGCCCTCGATGATCTCTGGCACCACCTCGGTGGCGCCGGCCTTCTGCAGCGTATCGAGTTCCGAGTCGTCCACGGTCCGGACGATCACCGGCAGCGCGGGCGCCAGCTCCTGCACGTGGTGGAGCACTTTCACGGCCGAAGCCGTATTGGCATAGGTGATCACCACCAGCGCCGCCCGGTGGATACCCGCCGCGATCAACGATTCGCGCCGGCCCGCGTCGCCGTAGACCACGGTATCGCCAGCGGCGGCGGCCTCGCGCACGCGGTCGGGGTCCAGGTCCAGCGCCACATAGGTGATGCTCTCGCGCTCCAGCATGTGCGCCAGGTTCTGGCCGCTACGGCCATAGCCGCAGATGATGGCGTGCTTCTCCGTTTGCAGGCTCTGGGCGGCGATGCGCGTCATGTTCAGCGACTGCATCAGCCATTCGTTGGCCGCAAAGCGCAACACGATGGCATCGCTGTACTGGATCAGGAACGGCGCGGCCAGCATCGACAGCAGCATCGATGCCAGGATGACCTGGATCAGCACGGGGTCCACCAGGCCCATGCCGTCGATCTGGTTCAGCAGCACAAAGCCGAATTCGCCGGCCTGCGCCAGCCCCAGGCCGGTGCGGATGGCCACACCCTGGCGCGAGCCGAACAGCCGCGCCAGGCCGGTGATCAGCACCAGCTTGAACACGATGGGAATGACCAGCAGGCCCAGCACCAGCCAGATATGGTCGATCACCACGCGCACGTTGAGCAGCATGCCGATGGTGACGAAGAACAGCCCCAGCAGCACATCGCGGAACGGCTTGATGTCTTCCTCCACCTGATGGCGGTACGGCGTTTCCGAGATCAGCATGCCGGCCATGAACGCGCCCAGCGCCATCGACAGTCCCAGCCGCTCGGTCAACGCGGCCATGCCCAGCGTGACCAGCAGCAGGTTCAGCATGAACAGTTCCTGGGACCGCCGTGCCGCCACGATGTGGAACCAACGGCTCATCAGCCGCTGCCCGAGGAAGAAGATCAGGCTCAGCGCGACGACGATCTTGATCGTGGCCAGGCCCAGGGCGGCAGCCAGGTCGCCGGGATCACGCGACAGTGCCGGGATGATGATCAGCAGCGGCACCACCGCCAGATCCTGGAACAGCAGCACGCTGATAATGTTGCGGCCCTGCTCGCTCTCAAGCTCCATCCGCTCCGAGAGCATCTTGACGACAATGGCCGTCGACGACATGGCCAGCGCTCCGCCCAGCGCCACCGAAGCCTGCCAGGACAACGGAAACAGCCAGTTGAACAGCCAGCTCGCGGGCACCACCGCCAGCATCGACAGCGCAACCTGCGACCCGCCCAGCCCGAATACCAGCCGCTTCATGGCGCGCAGCTTGGTCAGGCTGAACTCCAGGCCGATCGAAAACATCAGGAAGACCACGCCGAATTCGGCCAGGTACTTGGTCTGGCCCGAATCGCTGGCCAGCCCCAGCGCGTGGGGGCCGATCAGGATGCCAACCGCCAGGTAGCCCAGCATGGGCGGCAGTTGCAGCATGCGGAAGGCCACCACGCCAAAGACGGCGGCGGCCAGCAGCACGAGGGTCAGTTCCAGCGGAGAATGCATTCGGCAGGCTTCAAAAGCGCCGGCCGTGCACGCGCCTGAGCCGGCATATGCACCCCGCCGGCAAGAGACGGCAAGCGCGGCGGTCGTCATGGCGGCCGGGCGGGTCGCCGGGCCAGACGCCATCGCATTCGTTGGTATACTCCAGCGCCATGATAGCCAATTTCGATGCGAATCGAGCACTCGCGCTCGCTCGCCACACACTCCAGATCGAGGCAGACGCCGTTTCGGCGCTCGCCGGCCGCCTGACGCCCGCATTCACCAAGGCCGTCGAGATGATTCTCGGCTGTACCGGACGCGTCGTCGTCTCGGGCATCGGCAAGTCGGGCCATATTGGTCGCAAGGTGGCCGCCACGCTGGCATCCACGGGCACGCCGTCGTTTTTCGTGCACCCGGCCGAGGCCAGCCACGGCGACCTGGGCATGATCACGCGCGATGACGTCCTGATCGCCTTTTCCAATTCCGGTGAAACGGCCGAACTGCTGTCGATCATCCCGATCGTCAAGCGCATTGGCGCCGGGTTGATTTCGGTCACCGGCAATCCCGAATCGAACCTGGCCAAGCTGTCCGACGCGCACCTGGACGGCGCCGTCGCGCAGGAAGCCTGCCCGCTGAATCTGGCCCCGACGGCCAGCACCACGGCCGCACTCGCCTTGGGCGACGCGCTGGCGGTGGCCGTGCTCGACGCGCGCGGCTTTGGCGAAGAGGATTTCGCCCGCTCGCATCCGGGCGGCGCGCTGGGCCGCAAGCTGCTGACCCATGTGCGCGACATCATGCGCACCGGCAACGCGGTGCCGGAGGTGCGCGAAAGCACGCCGCTGGCCCAGGCCCTGATGGAAATCACGCGCAAGGGCATGGCCATGACCGCCGTGGTGGACCCCGAAGGCCGTGCCGTGGGCGTGTTCACCGACGGCGACCTGCGCCGCCTGCTGGAAACGCCGCGTGACTGGAAAACCGTGCCGATCGGCGACGTCATGCACCGCAATCCGCATACGGTGCACCAGGACCACCTCGCCGTGGAAGCCGTGCAGATCATGGAAACGAACCGCATCAACCAGCTGCTGGTCGTCGACAGCGACGGCCGCCTGGTGGGCGCGCTCCATATCCATGACCTGACGCGCGCCAAGGTCATCTGAACGATGCCGGACTTCCTGTCCAGACTCACCGGCCTGATCATGCGGCTGCTGCCGCTGCTGCTGATGGCCATCGTCGCCGGCAGCACGTTCTGGCTGGTGCAGCTGAACTCGCCGCGCGAGGACGCCGAAAAGTCGCGGACCAAGCGCCATGAGCCCGATTACTGGATGGAGCGCTTTTCGGCCAGCGAACTGGCCGAGGACGGCACCACCAAGCTGCGCTTTACCGGCGTGAAGATGATTCACTTCGAGGACGACCAGACCTACGAGGTGACCACGCCGGCCATGCGCTCTTACGAACCCGATCGCCCGCCGGTGACGGCGAACTCCGACCGCGGCGTGATGAACGCCGAGGGCTCGGTCATCGACCTCTACGGGAACGCTTTCGTGGTCCGGCAGGCTGGCGCCGATCCGTCCAAGGACCCGCGCATGACCGCGGCCTCGCAGTACTTTCAGTTGCTGGTCAACGACGACATTGTCAAGACCGACAAGGCGGTGCAGCTTACGCGCGGACCCTCGGTCATGACGGCCAACGGCCTGATCTTCAACAACGTCACCCGCGAAGTACAATTGCTGGGGAACGTGCGCGGCACCATCATCATGAACCCGCCGCAGGGGCAGACCAGGACCCAGTGACGCCGGACGACGCAAACTCTCCGGCGCATCCTGATCGCCGTCTTTATCTCACCACTCGCCAACCATGACCGCATCCCTGACGACATCGTCCTGTCGCCGCCTCGCGCCCGCCCTGCTGGCGGCCATTGCCGCTTTCGGCCTGACGCTGGCCATGCCAGCCTTCGCCGAACGTGCGGACCAGGGCAAGCCGCTGGTGCTGGAGGCCGACAACGCCAGCTACGATGACGTCAAGCAGATCTACACGCTCACGGGCAATGTGGTGCTGACCAAGGGCACGATGGTGCTGAAGTCCGACGCCGCGGAGCTGCGTACCGACCCCGAGGGCTACCAGTATGCGATCGCCACTTCCAAGCCGGGCCGCCAGGCCTACATCCGGCAGAAGCGTGATGGCGTGGACGAGTACATCGATGGATGGGGCGACCGCATCGAGTACGACGGCAAGTCCGAGGTCAACAAGCTGATTGGCCATGCGCGCGCGGCGCGCGTGTCCGGTGCCGGCGCGAAGATCATCGACGAGATCCGCGGCGCGGTCATTACGTACGACAGCCGCAACGAGTACTACACCGCCGCCGGCGGCGACAACAACACGACCGCCGGCAATCCGTCGGGCCGCGTGCGCGCGGTGTTGTCGCCGCGCTCCGACGCCAGCGCCCCGGCTGCTGGCGGCGCGGCGCTTGACCTGCGGCCGTCCACCACGCCCGCCAAGCCTTAACGAATTACCAGCCAGTCCCTGATGAACGATACCGCCACGCTCGCCGCTTCCGCCTCGTCTACCGCATCGGCCGTCCGCACCGACAGCAGCACGCTGGTCGTGCGTCACCTGAAGAAGCGCTACGGCACACGCACGGTGGTCAAGGACGTATCACTCGATGTGAAGAGCGGCGAGGTGGTGGGCCTGCTGGGTCCGAATGGCGCGGGCAAGACCACGTCTTTCTACATGATCGTTGGCCTGGTGGCGCTGGACGAAGGCGACATCGTGCTCGACGACAAGCACATCAGCGGGCTGGCCATCCACGAACGCGCCCGCATGGGGCTGTCCTACCTGCCGCAGGAGGCATCGGTCTTCCGCAAGCTCAACGTGGAAGAGAACATCCGCGCGGTGCTGGAGCTGCAGATCGACAACGGCAAGCCGCTGAGCAAGGCCGAGATCGACCGCCGGCTCGATTCGCTGCTCGACGACCTGCAAATTGCCCACCTGCGCAACAACCCGGCGCTGTCGCTGTCGGGCGGTGAGCGCCGCCGCGTGGAAATCGCGCGCGCGCTGGCGTCGTCGCCGCGCTTCATCCTGCTCGACGAACCGTTTGCCGGCGTCGACCCGATTGCGGTGGGCGAGATCCAGCGCATCGTGAGCTTCCTGAAGGCGCGCAATATCGGCGTGCTGATCACCGACCACAACGTGCGTGAGACGCTGGGCATCTGCGACCACGCATACATCATCAGCGAAGGCACGGTGCTGGCCGCCGGCCAGCCCGAGGAAATCATCGCCAACGAGTCCGTGCGACGCGTCTACCTGGGCGAAAACTTCCGCATGTAAAGCCGCGGACGGCCGCCCTCGGGCGGTCAGCCGCGCACATCAGGCAGGTCATTTTTACCGCACCTGCACTCGGCTTTTCCAAAGCCGTTTCCGATCAAGAAGCCGTAGCGATAGGTTGTAGCAAATTCCGTTCCAACAACGGAAAGATGCGCATAGAATAGGTCGCATGAAACCTTCGCTTCAGCTCCGCCTCTCCCAGCATCTGGCACTCACTCCACAACTACAGCAGTCGATTCGGCTGCTGCAGCTTTCCACGCTCGAACTGCAGCAGGAAGTGGAGCAGGCGCTGACGGAAAACCCGCTGCTCGAACGCGAAAACGACTGGATCGAAAGCCCGCTGCGCGTGGCGGCGGACGGCTCGGTGAACCTGCAAAGCGCACCGGCGCCCGCCCCTGCCGAACCGCAGGCCAACGGCGACGACCGTCAGGAACATGCCGCGGGTGGCGAGGAAGAGGGTTTCAGCGATTCCGGCAGTGAAGACTATGGCAACGACTGGAGCCTCGACGACTTCGCGCGCCGCCCACAGGGCGACGAAGACGAGAAGACGCCGATGCAGTTGCGCGATGCCGATCCCACGCTGCGCGAATACCTGATGGAACAGCTGACGCCGCTTAAGATTTCCGCGCGCGACAAGGGCCTGGCCATCTTCCTGATCGAATCGCTCGACGACGATGGCTACCTGAGTGCGTCACTCGAGGAAATCTGCACGGAACTGCCCGAGGAACTGGAGTTCGAAATCGAGGAAGTGCAGGCGATGCTGACGTTGCTGCAAAGCTTCGATCCTCCGGGCGTGGGCGCGCGCAATGCCTCGGAATGCCTGAGCCTGCAATTGAAGCGCCTGAAGCATCCGCAGCGCGAGCTGGCCTTGTCCATCGTCAACCATCACCTTGAGTTGCTGGCCGTCAGGGATTACACGCGCCTAAAGAAAGCGCTGCAAGTTGACGAAATCGCATTAAAGGCCGCGCATGAACTGATCCGTTCGCTGGCACCGTATCCAGGGCATGCGTACAGCCGCCCGGAAGCGGACTTCGTGGTGCCGGACGTGTTCGTGCGCAAGAGCGGCAGCGGCTGGATTGCACAGCTGAATCCCGACGTGATGCCACGCCTGCGTATCAACGACATGTACGCGCAGATCCTGCGCGGTGCGAAGGGAGAAGCAGGTGCCGCGGGACTGCAGCAGAAACTGCAGGAAGCCCGGTGGCTTATCAAGAACATTCAGCAGCGATTCGATACGATCCTGCGTGTGGCGCAGGCAATTGTTGAGCGTCAGAAGAACTTTTTTTCGCACGGGGAAATAGCAATGCGCCCCTTGGTTTTGCGGGAAATAGCCGATACACTCGGTTTACATGAGTCGACCATTTCCCGGGTGACCACGAACAAATACATGGCCACGCCAATGGGTACTTTCGAGTTGAAGTACTTCTTTGGTAGCCACGTCTCCACGGAGACTGGCGGCGCGGCCTCATCCACGGCGATCCGCGCGCTGATCAAGCAACTGATAGGAGCCGAAGAACCCAGGAATCCTCTTTCCGACAGCCGCATCGCCGAATTGCTGGGCGAACAGGGCTTTGTGGTCGCACGCCGCACGGTGGCCAAATACCGCGAAGCGCTGAAAATCCCCGCAGTCAATCTCCGCAAGTCTTTGTAGCCGAGCCGCAACCGCCTGCCTGGTGCGGCTCTTTCAGAAGGAGAAGCGCTATGAACTTCAAGATCAGTGGACACCACCTCGACATCACGCCACCGCTGCGTGAGTATGTGGAAACGAAACTGGAGCGAATTGTCAGGCATTTCGATCAGGTCATTGGCGTGAGCGTGCTGCTATCTGTCGACAACCACAAGGAAAAGGACCGGCGTCAGTACGCGGAAATCAATCTACATCTCAAGGGCAAGGACATCTTCGTCGAAGCGCATCACGAAGACCTGTATGCGGCAATCGACTGTCTCGTCGACAAGCTCGACCGGCAGGTGATCCGCTACAAGGACCGCGTGCAAGGGCATGACCGGGAAGCGGTCAAGTACCAGATGGCCGAAGCCCAACTACAGCAACAATAGGCTGGCAAACCCTGAACTGCCCCTGGAAGAGGACCTCAGCGTCCCCCGAGAGGACTAATAGGAAGAGAGCAAAGCCGCGCATCTGCGCGGCTTTTTTGATGGGCGCGTAACGTCATTGGCCTGAATTTCTCCGTTACCTTGACGCCACGGAGGCGACCAATTGATGCGCCGGGGGTGTTCGCATCTTGCGCGGCTCGGTGTATGCTGCGTCATACAACAATGACAGGCAGAACGGTCCCGGTGAACCGAATCGCATGCCGCATGACGGAAGATCATGCGGGCGCGGCGGCAATATCCGGGTGGGCAAACCGGCCGGCCAGTTCGCGGCACCACCCGCGAAGCCGGCGCCGCAGCGCACAAGCGCGCTGTGGCCCTGCTCTATAATGGCCGGACGCTCCAATGCGGGCGTTCATAGCACTCGATATCCTGAATTGCCCCCATCGCGGCGGGACGGCGTCTGTTCGCCGTATCGCCAACCTGACTTCTCGTGCATCGCCCATGAATCGTTTGGCCAAATTGCTGCCACCCGGCAACATCCATCTCGACGTCACCGTCACCAGCAAGAAGCGGGTCTTCGAGCAAGCCGGGCTCCTGTTCGAGAACAATCATGGCGTAGCCCGAGCCACTGTCACGGACAATCTTTTCGCACGCGAATCGCTCGGCTCTACCGGCCTGGGCGCCGGCGTGGCCATTCCGCACGGCCGTATCAAGGGACTAAAGCAGCCGCTGGGCGGCTTCATGCGCCTGGCGGAGCCAATTCCGTTCGAATCACCGGACGGCAAGCCGGTCTCGCTGCTCATCTTCCTGCTGGTGCCCGAACAGGCCACGCAGCAGCACCTCGAGATCCTTTCGGAAATCGCGCAACTGCTGTCGGACCGCGAAATGCGCGAGGGCCTGGCCACGCTGCCCACGCCCGAGGCGGTCCATCAGTTGCTGACCGAATGGCATCCGTGATGATCCACAGGCTGCACTGGCACGCCGCCTGACGCCATACCGCCCCCTCGTAGAAAGTCATCCCGCATGGAACTCACCGGCGTCACCTCGCAGTCGATCTTCGATGACAACGCAGCCGACATTAAATTGTCGTGGATAGCCGGTCTGGAAGGGGCCGATCGCGCCTTCGACGTCGAATTCGCGCGCGAAGCCACCTCCGCCGCCGACCTGGTAGGCCACCTGAACCTGATCCACCCGAACCGGATCCAGGTGCTGGGCAAGCCCGAGATCCAGTACTACCAGCGTCTGGACGACGAGCCGCGCAAGCGCCAGATGGGCGAACTGATCCTGCTCGAACCACCGTTCCTGGTGGTCGCCGATGGCATGGAGCCGCCGCCCGACCTGGAACTGCGCTGCACGCGCTCGTCCACGCCGCTGTTCACGACGCCGGTCTCCTCGGCGGCCGTAATCGACCACCTTCGGCTCTACCTGTCGCGCATTTCCGCGCCGCGCGTAACGATGCACGGCGTATTTCTCGACATCCTCGGGATGGGCGTGCTGATCATGGGCGAATCCGGCCTGGGCAAGAGCGAGCTTGGCCTGGAACTGATTTCGCGCGGACACGGCCTGGTGGCCGACGACGCCGTGGATTTCGTGCGCCTGGGACCGGATTTCATCGAAGGCCGCTGCCCGCCCCTGCTGCAGAACCTGCTCGAGGTGCGCGGCCTGGGCCTGCTCGACATCAAGACCATCTTCGGTGAAACGGCCGTACGCCGGAAGATGAAGCTCAAGCTCGTGGTGCAGCTGGTACGCCGTAACGATGGCGAATTCGAGCGGCTGCCGCTCGACTCCCAGTACCTCGATGTGCTTGGCCTGCCAATCCACATGGTCAAGATCCAGGTGGCCGCCGGCCGTAACTTGGCCGTTCTGGTGGAGGCCGCCGTCCGCAATACGATCCTGCGCCTGCGCGGTATCGATACACTGCGCGATTTCATGGACCGCCAGCGTGCCGCCATGCAGGCCGATGTGGTGTCGCGCGGGCAAGGCCGCCTGCTCTGACCGCGGCCGCGCTGCTGATGGCCAAACGCCCGCCTGACCGCGGGCGTTTTCATTTGCTTACAAGCCCGGCCCGGTTTTCGTCAACGGGGTGTGGGTAGTCTCCGTTTTGTGCTGTAATGGGCATCGAGCCCGTTTTTCCGCCAGCCACCCAGATGGCCTGCGGCCACGATGTGTGTTTCCACAGCCAGGAGAGAAGCATGAAGAAGCTGATCGCGATGTGTGTGCTGGTCACCCCCCTGTTCGCCACGGGCGCGTTTGCCCAGGGTGCGTCGGCTCCGGCCGCGGCCGAGAAATCGGGCAAGACCGCGCAGCAGGAAAAGATGGCCGCCTGCTCCAAGGCCAACAAGGGCAAGAAGGGCGACGAGTACAAGAAGGCCCAGAGCGAGTGCCTGTCGGGTAGCGGCCCGGCCGCTGCCGCCGAGCCGAAGACCCAGCAGGAAAAGATGTCGGCCTGCAGCAAGCAGAACAAGGGCAAGAAGGGCGACGACTACAAGAAGTCCATGAGCGATTGCCTGTCGGCAAAACCGGCAGCCTGATCGATCGCCGCATATCTGGCAATTCTTACCGTAAAAATGGCGAATCCTCAGCGATTCGCCATTTTTGTATGGCACACGCTGTCATGACGCAGCCACCTTGCGGTGCTATGCTTGCGTCGCTATGCGGATCATTCTCATCACCGGAATTTCCGGCTCCGGCAAGTCTGTCGCCCTGAACGTCCTGGAAGATGCAGGCTACTACTGCGTCGACAATCTGCCGGCCCAATTCATCCCCGATCTCACCACCTATCTGGCCGATCAGGGCTATACGCACCTTGGCGTGGCCACCGATATTCGCAGCCGCGAGTCGCTGGCGCGCTTGCCCGACACCGTACGCGAGCTCTCCGCGAGCCATCAGGTGCAGGTGCTGTTCCTGACGGCAAATACGGACGCGCTGGTACAACGCTATTCGGAGACCCGCCGCCGCCATCCGTTGTCGGCACAGGTGGAGACTGGCGCGGCCAGCGATGCGGAAGCACCAGCCAGCACATCCCTGATCGAAGCCATCGAGATGGAGCGCGAGCTGCTCAGCCCGCTGGCCGAGTCGGCGCATCGCATCGATACCAGCAACGTGCGCACCAACACGCTGCGCAGCTGGGTCAAGGAACTGATCCGTGATGACCGCGCCAGCGGCCAGTCGCTGACACTGCTGTTCGAATCGTTTGGCTTCAAGCATGGGGTGCCTAGCGACGCCGACCTCGTCTTCGACGTGCGCTCGCTGCCGAATCCCTACTACGACCTTGCCCTGCGCCCACTCACCGGCCGCGACGCGCCGGTCGTGGATTTCCTGCAAAGCCAGCCGATGGTACTGGCGATGGCCGAGGATATCCGCGCCTACGTGGAGAAGTGGCTGCCAAGTTTCATTGCGGACAACCGCAGCTACCTGACGGTGGCCATCGGCTGCACGGGCGGGCAGCATCGTTCAGTGTTCATCGCCGAACGACTCGCCAACTATTTCCGGGCGCATGGTAATGTGCTGGTCAGACACCGCGAAATGGGCCCAGCCGGCTGACACGCGGGCTTGAAAGGGGCGGCCCCGGTGGCCCTCCCTGTCACTGGAGCGGCCAATCGCATGTCGACACCTCCCACCGACACCGCACCCATCGGCACCATCCTGGATGCGCTACCGCTGTTTCCCCTCAATACGGTCCTCTTTCCAGACGGCCGCCTGCCGCTGCGTGTGTTCGAAAAGCGCTATGTCGACATGGTGCGCAACTGCATGCGCGATGGCGCGCCGTTTGGGGTCTGCCTGATCGCCAGCGGTGAAGAGGTCGCCCGCCCCGGCCAGAAAACCGTGCCCGAGGAGATCGGCTGCCTGGCGCAGATCGTCGACTGCAATATGGAGCAGCTGGGCGTGCTGCTGATCGAGACACGCGGGCGGCAACGCTTTCGCGCGCTGTCTCACGCGACACGTGACGACGGCCTGATGGTGGCCCAGGCCGAGGTGCTGCCAGCCGACATCATCGACTGCAAGTTGGAACTATTGAGCGAATGCCTGGAGGCGTTGCGCCGGATCGTCGCGTCGGTCCACAGCGAACAGCCCGACAAGTCGAAGCTGCCCTTCGCGGAACCCTACCTTTGGGACGACCCGAGCTGGGTGGCCAACCGCCTGTGCGAGCTACTGCCCGTGCCGCTCAAGGCCAAGCAGATGCTGATGGCCTTGCCCGACGCCGGCATGCGCATCGAGATCGTGCACCGCTACATGCGCCAGCACCACATCGTCTGATCGCCGGCCCTTCAGCAAACCGGGAAACGACTTCAGAAGAGTCCCATGCGCGCCTGGTCTTCCAGCAGGCGCCGCACCGGCGCGGGCGTTCCCAGGGCATCGAGGTCGTCCAGCGACAACCATCGCGTTTCGCCATTGGCGCGCGACGCCGCCTCATCCAGATCGACACGCACGGCGCGGATCAACAGACGGAAGTGCGTGAACACATGGGTCAACTCCCCGGCCAGATGCGCGCGCGTTGGCTGGCCGAATTGCCTGGCCAGCTCCAGCGCCGCATCTTCCGCGGCCTCGGCATCGAACGGCACGGTGTCCACCGCGATTTCGGGCAGGCTCCACAGCCCTCCCCAAATGCCGCTGCCAGGCCGCAGATTGACTAGAACGTTGCGCCCGTGACGGACGATCAGCATGACCGTGCTTCGCTCCGGAATCGCGGCACGAGGTTTTGGTGTGGGCAGTAACGCCGTGAGGTTGTCCCGGCGGGCCACACAGTCCGCCGCCAGCGGACACGCATCGGCATCGCGCAGACAGGCCGGCTTGCCGCGCGAGCAGATCGTGGCGCCCAGGTCCATCAGTCCCTGCGTGTAGGCCACCATGTCGTCGGCCTGCGTCGGCCCGGCGGGGGGGAGTGCCTGTTCGGCCAGCCCCCACATGCGGGTCTCGATGGCGCGTTCGCCCGGATAGCCGTGGATGCCAAACACGCGCGCGAATACGCGCTTGACGTTGCCATCGAGAATCGGTGAGCGCACGCCGGCGCTGAATGCCGCAATGGCCGCCGCGGTCGAGCGTCCGATACCGGGCAACGTGACGAGTACCGCCGGATCGGTCGGAAAAACGCCGTCGTGCTCTTCGATGACCGCCTTCGCACAGCGATGCAGATTGCGCGCCCGCGAGTAGTAGCCTAGCCCCGCCCACAACGCCATGACCTCGTCGGCCGGCGCGGCGGCCAACGCCGCCACGGTAGGCAGCGCGGTCACAAAACGCTGGAAGTACTCGATCACGGCCGCCACCTGCGTCTGCTGCAGCATGATCTCGGACAGCCAGATGCGGTACGGGTCGCGCGTGTTCTGCCACGGCAGGTCATGCCGGCCATGCCGGCGCTGCCACGTCACCACGCGCATGCCGAAATCGGACGGCACGGCGATGTTATCTGTGGGCGAGGGAGCTGCGGCAGGCTTGCGGGGCATTGCGGGATCTTGGAAAGAAAAAGCGCCGCTCTGAAGGCGGCGCCACATGATACCAATGATCGTTGGAAGACTACGCAGCGCGCGCTGACGACTCCACCGGCAGCTCCACCAGCTTGCGCGTGAACGACTCGATCTTCGTGCTTCGCTCGTCCAGGCCGTTCAGCACTTCCTCCAGCTCGGCGATACGGCTTTCCAGCGTGTCGGTAGCTTCGTGAATGCGCTCGATCGAATCCACGCGGCGGCGCAGCTGCTTCTGGTGCTCGCGCACCTGCGCCTCCAGCGGCGTCATCACCGACTTCAGCCAGATCTCGATATCGCGGTTCAGGTCGCGGAAGTTCTCCAGCACGCGGCTAGCCATCGTCGCGAACGCGTTCTGCACCAGTTGCGGACGCGAACGCGTCAGCATGTTCACCGTGCCGAAGTGCGCGTTGACCAGGGCCAGCGTTTCCTGCAGCTCGTTCGTGTAGCGCGACGTCACGAACTGCATCGGCGACGGCAGCGTGAAACCATGCTCCGCATTGAAGCGGCGATACATGCTGTCCACCAACTGGTGCAGCTCGCCGATCTTGCGATCGGATTCCTCGATCAGCCCCGTCAACTGGCCGAACAATGCATCCATATCCTCGCGCAGGCCGCGCGAGAAGAAGCGCTCCTTCATCTGCTCGCGCTTGTCGCGCATCGTCCGGCGTACGTCGCGCAGTTGCAGGCTCTTGATGATGTCGGCGCTATGGCGGCCAAACACCAGTCGCAGCGCCTGGAACTTGGCGATGCTCTGCTCGAACTCTTCCTTCTCGCTCTGCACACGCATCAGCATGTGCTTGACCATCGCGTGGTTCTTGCCGCGCAGGCCGCGCAGTTCGAACAGCTGTTCGACGATATCGCGCCGGCGGCTTTGCAGCAGCTGCTGCGCGCCACGCGACATGTCCTGCACCAGGCGCTGCACCTGGTCGGACACGATCTCGCGCCGCTGCGGAATCAACTGGTCCGACAGCACGTTCTCAAACTGCATCAGGTTGCTGCGCACGAGCATGGCCTGGTCATGCGTGACCTTGGCCACCAAGCCCTTCTGCGCGGACACCGGATACACGCGGCGTTCCTCGATACCCAGCGTCTGCGCGGTAGTGCGAACCTGGCGCGCAATCTCGCTGGCGATTTCCGGCGACGACTTGAGCGGGTCCCACAGACCATCGATCTTGTTCAGCACGGCCAGGCAACCGCGGCGATGGCCCGCCCCGACGTGGCTACGCCAGAGCGCGAGGTCGCTCTTGGTCACACCAGCATCGGCGGCCAGCACGAACACCACCACGTGCGCGTCGGGAATCAGGCGCAGCGTCAGTTCCGGTTCGGTACCAATGGCGTTCAGGCCCGGCGTATCGAGAATCACCAGCCCCTGGCGCAGCAGCGGATGCGGAAAATTGATCACCGCATGGCGCCAGCGCGAGATTTCCACCATGCCGTCGGCATCCACCGAATACGCGGCGTCGGGATCGTTCTCGTTGTACAGGCCAAGCGATTCCGCCATAGCCGGAGTCACGCGCGTGGTTTCCACAACATGCTGGAACGCGGCCAGCATGCCGTCTGGCGACGACGGGTCGAGCGGTACCGTGGTCCAGTGCGAGTTGGACGCCCCCGGTTCCATGAAGTCGGCAGTCGAGGCGTCCTGCAGCCGCGTTTCGATCGGCAGCAGCCGGATGCAGGGCTGCTCGTGTTCGTCGTAGCGCAGCTCCGTCGGACACATCGTCGTCCGGCCAGCGGACGACGGCAAAATGCGGCGGCCGTAGTCGGCAAAGAAGATGGCGTTGATCAGTTCGCTCTTGCCGCGCGAGAACTCGGCAATGAACGCAACCTTGAGCCGGTCGCTCTTGAGCACGTTCTGGATGCGCTGCGCGCGGTCGTCCGCGGTGGCGTCATGCAGGTCGTACTGTTGCAACCAGGATTGGAATTCGGCGAGTGACTGAAGGACCCCGGTTCTCCAGGCGCCATATTGTTCGAATTGATGGGCGAGGCTCGTCATGGAGTGGTTCGCTGTTTCGGCTCGGAATTATGGTTTTGGGCGCATACACGCCTGGCGCCGGGTGTCTCCGTTGACCCGCGGACCCGATGTCAGGCGTCTTGCCGGACAGCCTTGTCAAACGGGCGGCTCCGGCGGTTTTTGTAACTTTTTATGACTGCGCACACGATACAGGTTTCCGGACAGATTTTGTGGAATTCGCGTCCCTTGTCGTGCTTCTGCGCCACGAGTGTTGCGCCGACCCATCGGCAATGTATTGCAACAATATTTCGCCACGGGATTGCCATGTCTCAAGGTGGGCCGGCACACCCCGTGTGTTGTCGGATCAACTTGCGGCTGACCGGCTTCAGTGCTGGCAATGCGGGCAATAGAACGTCGAGCGCTGACCCTGCACGATCTGGCGAATCGGCGTGCCGCAAACCCGGCATGGCTCGCCGGCGCGGTCGTAGACCAGGCAGTCCAACTGGAAATAGCCGCTGCTGCCGTCGCTGCCGACGAAATCGCGCAGGGTGCTGCCGCCGCGCGCAATGGCTTCGGTCAGCGTTTCACGTACGGCGGCGGCCAGTTTGTCGTAGCGCGCCAGGCTGATTCGGCCTGCCGGCGTGGTGGGGCGGATGCCGGCGCGGAACAGGCTTTCCGAGCAATAGATATTGCCGACGCCCACGACGATTTCCCCGGCCAGCAGTGCTTGCTTGATCGCCACGGAGCGGCCGCGCGTGAGCTTGTGGAACCAGGCACCGTCGAAACGCGGGTCGAATGGTTCGATGCCGAGCCGCCGCAGCAGCGGATGTTCGGACAGCGCCGCTTCCGCCAGGGGCGTCCAGATGATGGCGCCGAAGCGGCGTGGATCGCGGAAACGCAGCACCATGCTGCCGGCGTCGCCGTTCCGGCCATCGGCGGGCGCCAGCACCAGGTCAAGGTGATCGTGCGCCCCGGCAGCCGGGGGGTCCGGATAGACGCGCAGCGTGCCGGTCATGCCAAGGTGCACAAGCAGCCAGCCTGGCTCGGCGGATTCGCCGGACGGGTCGTCCTGAACGCGCTCCGGATCATCGGTTTCCTGAGCCGGCAGACATTCGAGCAGCAGGTATTTGCCGCGTCGCTCGATACGGCCGATCACGCGACCGGTCAGGCGTGCCTCGAGTTCGGGCTCCACCGGCCAGCGCAGGCCGCGATGACGCACGGTCACCCGGACGATGCGACGCCCCACCACATGCGGCAGCAATCCACGCCGCGTGACTTCGACTTCCGGTAGTTCTGGCATTGCGCGCCCTTGTCTCCCTGGCCGGGTCCGGCCCGGCAACCATCGCCTTTGCAGAACCTATGACCCACTTTTACGCTCCAACCACGCAGGGAATTCCCTGCCGTCGCACTCCCAGTGTGCGGGTTCCCATACGTAAGCGCCCTGCAAGGCAAGCAGGGCATTGTAGCGGCAGGCTACAATGCCTCCATCCATTCCTACGCCCCCGTGCGCCGGAGCTTTGATTCATGCAGGACCAAATCTTGTCCTCTCAGGCCATGCGCCCGGAAGCCATCCCCATGACTGCATTCCGTTTCCGTCGCCATGCACGCGCCCTGGGCGTGGCCGCGTGCCTGGCATTGGCATCGCTGGCTCACGCCGCGCCCGCAACGGTTGCCCAGAACGATGACGAAGTCATCGAAGTGCCGGCGCCGTCGTCGGCGGCCCGTGCCGCGCGCACACCATTGCCGAACGTCGCGCTGACGCCGGACATCGTCTACCGCGTGCTGGCTGCCGAGATCTCGCTGCAGCGCGGGCTGGTGGGACCGGCCTATCGCACCTACATGGACCTGGCCCGGGAAACGCGCGATCCGCGCCTGGCGCAACGGGCCACGGAAATCGCCTTTAACGCACGCGTCGCGCAACAGGCGCTCGATAGCGCCCGGCTCTGGTCGGAGCTGGCACCGAAGTCGCCGGCTGCTCGCCAGGTTCTGTCGACGCTGCTGGTGCTGAACGGCCGCTGGGAAGACGCCGAGCCACTGCTGGTGCAGCAACTGGCGGCGGCACCCACCGGACATCGCGGCGATGCCATTCTGCTGCTGCAGCAGCAGATGTCGCGCACCAGCGATCCGGCCGGCGCGGTTGGCGTGCTCCAGCGCGTCACGGCAGGCGACACGAAGCTGGCGGAAACGCATCTGGCCCTGGCGCGTGCCCGCGAGGCTGCCGGCGACAACGCCGGCGCGCTGACGGAACTGGACCAGGCACTGCGCATCAAGCCCGACCTCGAACCCGCCGCACTGATGGCGGCCGAACTCCAGGCCGAATCGGCCACGGACAAGTCGATCGAGGTGCTCAAGCGTTTCCTGGCCAAGTCGCCCCAGTCGGTCAACGGACACATCACGCTGGCCCGTCTGTATCTGCAGAAGAACGACATGCAGGCCGCGCGCGCCGAGTTCGAGGTGCTGCGCAAGGTGGCCCCGAACGATCCGCGCGTACCGCTGGCGCTTGGACTGACCAGCCTGCAGGCACGCAGCTATGACGATGCCGAGCGCTATCTGAAGGAATACCTGCAGATGGCCGAGAAATCGCCGGCCGCCAATCCCGACGTCGCGTTCCAGTACCTGGCCCAGATCGCCGAGGAGAAGAAGGATTACGCGACGGCTATCAACTGGCTCGACCGGATCGAGGACGGCCGTCTGGCCACCGCGGCGCAGGCCAAGCGCGGCCAGCTGCTGGTACGCATGGGCAAGCTCGACGACGCTCAGGCCGTGTTCGGCGAACTGCTGGCCGATGCCGAGGACATCTCCGACCCGATCCAGCGCAACCAGCGCATGACCGCGATTCGCCAGGCCGAAGTGGGCGCCCTGCTCGAAGGCAAGGCCTACGATCGCGCGCGCAAGGTGCTGGACGAACGGGTCAAGGTCGAGCCGGACAACGCCGACTGGCTCTACGAGCTGGCCATGCTCGACGAGCGCGAGAAGCGCTACGACAGCATGGAGCGTGGCCTGCGCAAGGTCATCGCGCTGCAGCCGGAACAAAAGCAGGGCTACAACGCGCTGGGCTATTCGCTGGCCGACCGCAACGAGCGGCTGCCCGAAGCGCGCAAGCTGCTGGAGCGTGCCTCGGAGCTTGGCCCGGACGATCCTTACATCATGGACAGCCTGGGCTGGGTGAAATACCGCCAGGGCGAACTCCAGCCCGCCGCTGATCTGCTGAAGACCGCGTACTCGAAGGCGCCCGAAGCCGAGATCGGCGCCCACCTGGGCGAGGTGCTCTGGCAACTGGGCCAGCACGAGGAAGCGCGCAAGACGTGGTACGAGGCCGCCAAGGTGGAGCCGGAAAACGCCACGCTGCTCGACACGCTGCGCCGCTACAACCAGAACCTGCTGCTGTCCAAATAATCCGCCTTGCGTATCATGCGTGTTGCCGCCCGGGCCTTGTGCCCGGGCGCTTCATTCTGACGATCCGCGTCTTACTGCGCCGTCTTCACGCCACCGCCGCCAAATTTCCGCGACTCTGACTCTTGCACATGCTCCGATCCCGACGCCTGGCCCTGCTCTGCGTGGCCGCCCCGCTCTGGCTTGCCGCGTGCAGCACCATCACACCCTCACGCAGTTTCGACGCTGGCGAGACCGCGCGCAGCGAGCAATACACGGGACGCTTTGCCGCCAACTACACGCGCTACGGCCGCAGTGAAGGCGTGCAAGGCAGCTTCCGATGGGAAGAGCAGGGCCGCAACGTGCGGCTCGACCTGATATCGCCCCTTGGCCAGACACTGGCGGTGGTGACCAGCACGCCTTCGGGCGCCACGCTCGATCTGCCCAATGAAAAGCCACGCAATGCCCCCGAGGTGGACACCCTGATGGAGCAGGCGCTGGGCTTTTCGCTGCCCGTCTCGGGCATGCGCGACTGGCTGCACGCCCGCCCCACCCCCGGCAAGCCCGCGAGCGTCACGCGCGACACAAACGGCCGCCCCGACACGCTGAAGCAGAACGGCTGGACCGTGCGCTATGTGGCGTGGCAGGAAACCCCCGAAGGCACCGCCACAACGTCGGCACAGCCGCGCCGCATCGACATGGCGCGCGATGGCAATGAAGCGCCGCTGTCCGTGCGACTCGTGATCGATCCGAAATCCGAACAATGATGCAAGCAACAACCTCCAGCCACACGCTGCCGCCCGCCGAACTGCGCAACTGCCCCGCGCCGGCCAAGCTCAACCTGTTCCTGCATGTAACGGGCCGCCGCCCGGACGGGTACCACACGTTGCAAACCGTGTTCCAGCTGATCGACTGGTCGGACACGCTGCACTTTCATCGCCGTGACGATGGCGTCATCGCACGCGTCACGGATATCCCCGGCGTTCCGGCCGACACCGACCTGGTGGTGCGTGCGGCGCGTGCGTTGCAGCAGGCCAGCGGCACGCGTTTCGGGGCCGACATCGCCATCGACAAGAAGCTGCCGATGGGCGGCGGCATCGGCGGCGGATCATCGGACGCGGCCACCACGCTGCTGGCGCTGAACCACTTGTGGGGCACGGCACTGCCGCGCGCCGAACTGATGCGTATCGGCCTGACACTGGGTGCCGACGTACCCGTCTTTGTGTTCGGCCAGAATGCGTTTGCCGAAGGCGTGGGCGAGGAGCTGACTCCTGTCGAACTGCCGGACAGCTGGTTCGTCGTTATCCACCCGCGCCAGCATGTACCGACTGCTTCAATTTTTTCCGACGAGCGCTTGACAAGGAATTCACCGATCTCTATAGTTGCGGACTTCGCTGCTTGCACAAACAAATTCGCTTTCGGTCGCAACGACTTGCAAGCGATAGCAACAGCGAAGTTCGGCGAAGTTGCCCGAGCCCTTGAATGGCTGAGACAATACAGTCCCCATGCAAGGATGACCGGTTCCGGAGCCTGCGTGTTTGCCCGTTTCGACGACGAAGCAAGTGCGCAGAACGTGATGGAAAGGTTGCCGTCCGATTGGGATGGCAGGTGTGCAAGAAGTTTGTCGCAACACCCGCTCGCAGCTTTCGCGTAACAGGTTTTCGTTTGGCGCAGTACTGAAGTAAAGTTCGGTTCGGCGACAGACGGTAAAGGTTGTGTAGGGGAGTCGCCAAGTTGGTCAAGGCACCGGATTTTGATTCCGGCATTCGAAGGTTCGAATCCTTCTTCCCCTGCCATTACTTCCTATAGTGTCCGAATCGGACATGCAGAACTCGCTACCGGCATCGGCCGGTGGCTCAAAGCTCCCCCAGCAGCAAGACAGGTGCCCCGAATGAGCGTCGAAGGCTTGATGGTATTTACCGGCAATGCCAACCCTAAACTCGCGGAGGCTGTCGTACAGCACCTCGGCATTCCGCTGGGCAAGGCTCTGGTCGGCCGTTTCTCCGACGGTGAAGTTCAAGTAGAAATCCAGGAAAACGTTCGCGGCAAGCACGTCATCGTGCTGCAGTCCACCTGCGCGCCGACCAACGACAACCTGATGGAACTGATGGTGATGGTCGATGCGCTCAAGCGCGCTTCGGCACGCAGCATCACCGCCGCCATGCCCTACTTCGGTTATGCACGCCAGGATCGCCGCCCGCGTTCGGCGCGCGTGGCCATCTCGGCCAAGATCGTGGCCAACATGCTGGAAGTGGCCGGCGTCGAGCGCGTCCTGACGATGGACCTGCACGCTGACCAGATCCAGGGCTTCTTCGATATTCCCGTCGACAACATCTACGCATCCCCGGTTCTGCTGGGCGACCTGCGCGAGAAGAGCTACGGCGACCTGCTGGTCGTGTCGCCGGACGTCGGCGGCGTGGTGCGTGCCCGTGCACTGGCCAAGCAGCTGGACTGCGATCTGGCCATCATCGACAAGCGTCGCCCCAAGGCCAATGTCTCCGAGGTGATGAACATCATCGGTGAAGTGGCCGGCCGCAACTGCGTGATCATGGACGACATGATCGACACCGGCGGCACGCTGTGCAAGGCCGCGCAGGTGCTGAAGGAACGTGGCGCGCTGAAGGTGTTCGCGTACTGTACGCACCCGGTGCTGTCGGGTGGTGCCGCCGCCCGCATCGCAGCTTCGTCGCTGGACGAAGTGGTGGTCTGCGACACGATTCCGCTGTCCGACGAAGCACGCCAGTCCGGCAAGATCCGCCAGGTTTCGACCGCCCCGCTGCTGGCCGAAACCTTCACCCGGATCGTGAAGGGCGACTCGATCATGTCGCTGTTTGCCGACCACTGATCGGTAAGCAGGCGCAAGGCAGGCAAAAGCCTGCTAGAATTCTGGGTTTACCGCATTGGCCACCTCTGGGTGGCCAATGTGATTCATGCGGTACGGTTTGATTGTCGTATCGTCAGTCGAGGCTGTCTGGTCGCGGACAGCCTTCTTCACATTTGGAGTTGAACATGAAAGTAGTCGCTTTCGAGCGTAGCGTACAGGGAACGGGTGCGAGCCGCCGCCTGCGCAATTCGGGCAAGACGCCCGGCATCATCTACGGCGGCGCCGCCGAACCGAAGATGATCGAACTGGATCACAACGCCCTGTGGCACGCCCTGAAGAAGGAAGCGTTCCACTCGTCGATCCTGGACCTGGAAGTTGCCGGCAAGAACGAAAAGGCCCTGCTGCGCGCATTCCAGATGCACCCGTTCAAGCCGATGGTGCTGCACGTTGACTTCCAGCGCGTGTCGGCCACGGAAAAGATCCACGTGAAGGTGCCCCTGCACTTCATGAACCAGGAAACCGCTCCTGGCGTGAAGCTGGGCCACGGCATCGTGAACCACATCATGAACGACCTGGAAGTGTCGTGCCTGCCGGCCGACCTGCCCGAGTTCATCGAAGTGGATCTGGCTGCAGCCGAGCTGAACCAGACCATTCACCTGTCGGACCTGAAGCTGCCGAAGGGCGTGACCGCCATCACCCACGGTGACGACAACCCGGCCGTGGCGAACATCTCGCTGCCGGCTGGCGCCCAGTCGACCGAAGCCGCTGACGGTGGCGAAGGCGAAACGCCGGCTGCCTAAGCTGCCTGCGTCTCTGGAAAAAACCGCCGGTTCTCCGGCGGTTTTTTTTCGTGCACGGTTTTCGCGTATCCTTTCACGCCTGCTTCCGCTTTCTTTCACGCATGATCAAGCTCATCGTCGGCCTCGGTAATCCCGGGGCGGAATACGAGGCCACCCGGCACAACGCCGGTTTCTGGCTCGTCGACCAGCTCGCCCGCATGGGCAGTACCACGCTGCGCGTGGAGGGCCGCTTCCACGGCCTGGCCGGCCGCGCACGGCTGTGGGACCAGGACGTCTGGTTGCTCAAACCGTCGACCTTCATGAACCGGTCCGGGCTGTCGGTGGTATCGCTCGCGCGCTTCTACAAGATCCTGCCCGACGAAATCCTCGTGGCGCACGACGAGATGGACCTGCCCGCCGGTTCGGTCAAGCTCAAGCGCGGCGGCGGCTCGGGCGGGCACAACGGCCTGAAGGATATCTCCGCCCATCTGACCACGCAGGACTACTGGCGCCTGCGCATCGGCGTGGGCCATCCGCGCAACGCGCCGGGCGCCGCCGCTGGCGGACGCGAGGACGTGGTGAATTTCGTGCTGACGCCTCCGCGCAAGGAAGAACAGCAGGCCATCGACGAAGCGATCGACCATTGCATCGGCCCACTGGGCGTGCTGGCACGTGGCGAGAGCGAACGCGCGATGATGGAGCTGCATACCGGGCGCTAGACCATCTGGCATCCACGTACAAAAAACCCCGCCGACCTTGCGGTCGCGCGGGATTTTTCATTTTCTGCTTTGTGGGGCCGGAACGAAGTGGCCGGATGTGCCTCCGGCTTCAGGCCGCGTGCTTGGCCGCGGTCAGCAGCCGGTAGCGTTGCATCAGCACCTCGTGCGTTTCGATGCGGTTCGGGTCCTTCGGAATGCAAGCCACAGGGCAGACCTGCTGGCATTGCGGTTCGTCGAAGTGACCGACGCATTCGGTGCACTTGTTGGGGTCGATCTCATAGATCTCGGGCCCCATCGAGATGGCTTCGTTCGGGCACTCGGGTTCACAAACGTCGCAATTGATGCAGTCGTCGGTGATCAGTAGCGCCATGATGGTTCCTTCCAGCAACCCCGCCCATGCCCGAACTGGCCACGTCGACGGGATCGAAGGTCGTATTTTATTCCGGTTTGCCGATTTTCTCCTGAAGCCAACGCTCCACGGAGGGGAAGACAAACTTGCTGACATCGCCGCCCAGCACGGCGATTTCGCGCACGAACGTGCCCGAGATGAACTGGTACTGGTCGGACGGCGTCAGGAACATCGTCTCGACGTCGGGCAACAGGTAACGGTTCATGCCCGCCATCTGGAACTCGTACTCGAAGTCGGATACCGCGCGAAGGCCCCTTACGATCACACGCGCATTGTTCTTGCGTACAAAATCCTTGAGCAGGCCGGAGAATCCCTCCACCCTGACGTTCGGATAGTGACCCAGGACTTCACGGGCAATACCGATGCGCTCTTCGAGCGAGAAGAACGGGCGCTTGTTAGGGCTATGCGCCACGCCGACCACGAGTTCGTCGAAGATATTCGACGCACGACGGACGAGATCCTCGTGTCCCCGGGTCATGGGATCAAAAGTACCGGGATAGACGGCGACGACCATGTTTCCTCCTTAGGGGCTGCCCGCTGGCGGCCTGCCCATGCAGGGAGACCGCTTTCGAATACTGGCTGCGTGACGGGCGTTGGACAATCAACAGCGGCGTAGTGTAACCCCAAATGCGGCTTTTTGAAGTCCGCCCGGCCGCCTTTTTGCGGCATTGCAGCAGACCCACAAACGCTTGTCCGGGGCGGCAATCCGCCTGGCAGTCGTCATATGACCGCGGTGCTGGCCGATGCGGCCAACACGACTCATTCCGTGTCGTTGCCTTCGCGACGCTGCAGCAGATGGAAATGCACGGCGCCAGCCCGGGCTTGGCGGATGATCTCGAGCGAAGCGGGCACCGGCGCATCGGCACCGATCAGCGCCTTGTCCGATTCCACATAGACCACGCCACCGGGCCGTGTCAGCCGCGCGGCATGCTCCAGCGCCGGTCCGATCCAGTCTTCGGCGAACGGCGGGTCCAGAAACACCACGTCGAAGCTGTCCGCCGGCATCTGCGCCGCAGCCGCGAAGGCGTCGGCCTGAACCACCCTGACCTGCGCCGCGTCGAGCTTGTACTGGTTGTCGCGTAACTGCTTCGCCACACGCGGATTGGCTTCGACCAGCGTCACGGCGGCCGCGCCGCGCGACGCGGCCTCGAATCCGAGTGCGCCGGAGCCGGCAAACAGGTCCAGGCAAGCCAGGCTGGTGAGGTCTTGCCCCAGCCAGTTGAACAGCGTCTCACGCACGCGATCTGGCGTCGGGCGCAGCCCTTCAGCCTCGAGCACCGGCAGCAGCGATCGTTTCCAGCGGCCGCCGATGATGCGTACCTGGGCCGATGTCTGGCGAGGCTGGCGGGACAGAGAAGTTCGCCCGCGCGGTGCGGGCGAAGGTCGGGATTGCGGATTCATGCCGTGATTGTAGAGCCTGGCAAGCCCCGGTACAGCGGCGGGGCGTGCTCTGGCCAACAATCAGGCCAGCGGATCACTTTTCTGGGCCGCCGACGATGACCGTGGCCACGGCATCGGGATGTACGTGCCGCTGGAAGGCGGCGCGCACCTGATCGCGCGTCACCTTGTTGATCTGCGCGGTCCACGTATCGAGGTAGTCCAGTGGCAAGCCATACCAGCCAATATTTGCCACATTGGTCAGCAGCTTGCGGTTGCTGTCGATGCGCAGCGGGAAGCCATTGATCAGGTTATCCTTGGCCGCCTTCAGCTCCGCATCGGTCGGACCTTCGGCTACGTATTTCGCCAGAATCTGCCGCACCAGCCCCACTGCCTCGTTGGTGTTCTCTTTCTTGGTCTGCAACGTGATGCTGAACGGCCCCGGCTGCTTGGATGGCGCAAAGAAGCTATCCACGCCGTAGGTGAGTCCACGCTTTTCGCGCACCTGATCGGTCAGGCGCGAGCTGAAGCCACCGCCACCCAGTACATAGTTGCCCACCAGCAGCGCGAAGTAGTCGGGGTCGCCACGCGCAATGGAAGGTGCGCCAATCGCTACGCTCGCCTGCTGCGCCGGATGCGGAATCCGCTTCTCGCTGGCCGGGATCGACATCTGCACATCCGGCAGCTTCGGTGCCGCGGTACCTTCGGGCAGACCGCGTGTCATCTCCTCGGCGATCTGCTCCGCCTGTTTGCGGTCGATGGCGCCGATCAGCGTCACCACCGCTCGCTTGGCGGTGTAGTTATCGCGCCAGAACTTCAGCAGGTCCTCGCGTGTGATCGAACCCACCGATTCCGGCGTGGCGGACACACCGTACGGATGGTTCGGGTACATCGTCTTCGACAACGTCTTGTCGGCAATCACGCCGGGGCGCGTATCGCCCTCGCGGATGGCCGTGATCAGGCGCTGCTTCTCGCGTGCCACGACGGCGTCGGGATAGGCAGGGGCCTTGATGAGCTGCGAAGCCAGACGCAGTGACTGCTCACGCTCGGGCGACGCCGTCAGCGTGCGCAAACCGACGCCGCCACGGTCGCCACCAGCGGCGCCACCGAAATCCGCACCGGTGTCGGCAAAGGCGTCGGCGATCTGCGCCTCGTTGCGGGCGGGCTGGCCGTTCTGCGCGCTGCTGCCCTTGTCGAGCAGCGCCGCGGTCAGCGTGGCCAGGCCGGCCTTGCCGGGTGGGTCGTAGCGGCTGCCCGCGTCGAAGTCGATATTGACGTCGAGCATCGGAATCGATGGGCTAGGCACGAAAAACACCTTGGCACCGGTGGAAGCCGTCCAGCTTTCAATGGGGATCGCGGCGTAGGCAACGGTGCCGGCCAGCAGCGCGGCCGCCCCGCAGGCGGCGCCAGCCAGTCGGCGCAACAGGCGCGGAGACGCAATGGTCATGACGGACAGGGACATTCTTTCTCCTTGGACTCTGTCCTCAATGACGCAGGCCTTCGGGCGCTGCGGTCTTGGGCTTGTTGGGGTCGATCGGCTGCGGCAGCAGCGTGGCCACGGTCAGGTTGTCGTCGCTGAAATACTTGCCGGCAACGGCCTGCACCTGCGCGGGGGTGACTTCCTTGATCTTGTCGAGCATGCGATCGATCTGGCGCCACGAGATGCCGGCGATTTCCGACACACCGATCTCCATGCCCTGCCCGAACACCGAGTCGCGCTTGTAGATCTGGCCAGCCACCACCTGCGCCTTGACGCGCTTCAGTTCTTCCTCGGACACACCGTTCTTGGCAATGCGCTGAAGCTCCTCGCGCAACGCCTTTTCGATTTCCTCGGTGGTGTGTCCGCTGGCCGGCGTACCGTCGAGCACGAACAGCGATTCATTGCGATTGATGCTGTCGTAGCCGACGTTGACGTCGTCGGCCAAGCGCTGCTCGCGCACCAGCTCGCGCGTGAGCCGCGCGTTGTCGTAGCCGTTCAGCACGGCCGACAGCACCTCCAGCGCATACGGATCGACGTCCTTTTCCACGTCATGCAGGCGCGGCACCTTGTAGGCCAGCACGATATACGGGTTCTCGGCCGGCGCCTTGACCCATACGCGCTTGATGCCCTCCTGCTGCGCCTCCAGCTGAGTCTTGCGCAGTGGCAGCGCGCGCGGCTTGAGCTTGCCATAGTAGCGCTCGGCCATCGCGCGCACCTCGTCGGCCTTCACGTCCCCGGTCACTACCAGCAGCGCGTTGTTAGGCACGTACCAGGTCTTGTACCAGTCCTGCACGTCTTCCACGTGCATGTTGACCAGGTCATCCATCCAGCCGATCACCGGATGGCGGTACGGCATCGCCGTGTAGACCGTGGCCAGCAGCTGCTCGTAGACCTTGCCGCGCGGGGAATCGTCGGTACGCAGGCGGCGCTCTTCCATCACCACCTTCATCTCGCGGTCGAACTCTTCCTTCTTGATGATGAGGTTGGCCATGCGGTCGGCCTCCAGCTCCATCATCTTGGGCAGATACTGCTTGGCGATCTGCTGGTAATAGAGCGTGAAGTCGCGGTTGGTCAGCGCATTCTCGCGGCCACCCAGCAGCGCGATCTGGCGCGAGAATTCGCCGATCGGTACCTTGGGCGTGCCCTTGAACATCATGTGTTCGAGCATGTGGGCCACGCCGGTGGTGCCGCTGACTTCGTCGCTGCCGCCTGCCCGGTAGTAGATCTGGTGCGCCACCGTGGGCGCGCGATGGTCTTCCTTGACGATCACGCGCATGCCGTTGGACAGCCTGAACTCGGTGGTACCGGCCTCCGACTGGCCGACTTTGCCGGCGGTTGCCATGCCCGATGGCGGCCCCTGCGGCGTGGTCGCCCGCGTGGGCTCGCCCTTGGTCTGCGCCATGACGGTTCCCGCCAGCGGAACGGCAAGCGTGGCGACAACCAGGGTGGAGATCAGACGCCGCGAGAGTCGGGCGGCGCCGGTGGAAGGCGATACGATGCGGGCGGCGCCCGCTCCGGACAAGTCAGCGCAATGGTTCATGCGACCCCGTCTGCTAGAATTTTGGCGATTGATTCTACCGGGGTATTGACCCCTTTCCCAATGTTTAGTTTCTGGAAGAAGCGCAAGGCCGAGCCGGCTCCCGCGCCTGTCGAGCCGCCGGTTGCGGCACCTGTCCCCGCGCCAGCTCCCGCCCCGCTGCCCTCACCGGCCCCAGCGCCCGCGCCGCTTCCCGCTCCGACACCCGCTCCGGCCCCGACGCCGGTTCCCGTGCCGGTCCCGGTTCCCGTCCCCGCCCCGGCACCCATTCCCGCTCCGGTTCCTGTCCCGGCACCCATTCCCGCGCCTGCCCCGGCTCCTAGCCCGGCCCCGGCACCGGTTCCCGTGCCGGTCCCCGTGCCCGCCCAGGTGCCGCCGCCCGCGCCAGCCCCGGTTGCCTATGAGCCGCCGGTGGTCGAGGAACTCGAACTGGTGCCACCGCCCGCGCCCACGGCCGAAGCCAAGCGCGGCTGGATGTCGCGCCTGAAGGCCGGCCTGTCGAAGACCAGCCGGAACATCGGCGTGCTGTTTGTCGGCGTAAAGGTCGACGAGGCCCTGTTCGAGGAACTGGAAACCGCGCTGCTGATGTCCGATGCCGGCGTGGAAGCGACCGAATACCTGCTGACCGAGCTGCGCCGCCGCGTAAAGAGCGATCGCATCGAAACCGCGGAAGGCGTGAAGGCTGCGCTGAAGGACCTGCTGGTGCAGTTGCTCAAGCCGCTCGAAAAGACGATGGAGCTGGGCCGCGAACAGCCGCTGGTGATGATGATCGCCGGCGTCAACGGCGCGGGCAAGACCACCAGCATCGGCAAGCTCTGCAAGCATTTCCAGTCGTACCACCAGTCGGTGCTGCTGGCCGCCGGCGACACGTTCCGCGCCGCCGCGCGCGAACAGCTGACGATCTGGGGCGAGCGCAACAACGTGACGGTGGTGGCTCAGGAAAGCGGCGACCCGGCCGCCGTGATCTTCGACGCCGTGAACGCCGCGCGCGCCCGCAAGATCGATATCGTGATGGCCGATACCGCGGGCCGCCTGCCCACGCAGCTGCACCTGATGGAAGAACTGAAGAAGGTCAAGCGCGTGATCGGCAAGGCGATGCCCACGGCGCCGCACGAGTGCCTGCTCGTGATCGATGCCAACACGGGCCAGAACGCACTGGCCCAAACACGCGCCTTCGACGACGCGCTGGGCCTGACCGGCCTGATCGTGACCAAGCTCGACGGCACGGCCAAGGGCGGCATCCTGGCCGCCATCGCACGTCAGCGCCCGGTGCCGGTCTACTTCATCGGCGTGGGCGAGAAGGTGGAAGACCTGCAGCCGTTCAAGGCCGAGGAATTTGCGGAGGCGTTGCTGGGGTAACACCAGGCAACGAACTGGCAAGGTTCTACTTTCAAACAAAAAACCCCGGCATCGCTGCCGGGGTTTTTTGTTCTGGCGATGGATCCGATCACTCGCTATCCGGCTGCACCCCCGGTGCCGCCTTCTGGAACGCTTCCTCCTCCATGCAGTTCGCATGGATCTTCGCGATCGTCGGGAACGGGGTCAGGTCCACGTTGAAGCGCTGCGAGTTGAACACCTGCGGCACCAGGCACAGGTCCACCAGCGTCGGCGTATCGCCGAACGAATAGCGGCCCACGCGGCCCAGTTGCGACAGGTTCTTTTCGAGCGATGCAAACCCCTGCTCGATCCAGTGGCGATACCACGCGTCCTTGGCTTCCTCCGGCACCTTGAGTTCGTGCTTCAGGTACTTGAGGACGCGCAGGTTGTTCAGCGGATGGATCTCACAGGCGATTTCCTGGGCCAGACCGCGCACCACCGCGCGGTCGAACGGATCGCTGGGCAGCAGCGCCGGCGCCGGATGGATCTCATCGAGGTATTCGATGATCGCCATCGACTGGATCAGCGGCTTGCCGTCCACCACCAGCGTCGGCACCACGCCATCGGCGTTCAGCGCGCGGTACTCGGGCTTCAGCTGCATGCCGCCTTCCTTGAGCAGGTGCACGCCCTTGTAGTCGTAGGGCAGACCCTTCAGGTTCAGGGCGATGCGCACGCGAAACGAGGCCGAGCTACGGAAGTAGCTGTAAAGCTCGAGCATGGCGTCACACCACCTTGATCGTCAGGTCGCCCACGCCGGCCACGTGGCACTGCATGACGTCGCCCTTGACCACCGGCCCCACGCCTTCGGGGGTGCCGCTGTAGATCAGGTCGCCCGGCTGCAGTTCGAACAGCTTCGACAGGTACGACACCATCTCCGGCACCGACCAGATCAGGTCGGAGAGGTCGCCGCGCTGCTTTTCCACCCCGTTCACTGCCAGCGTCACGGCGCCCTTTTCGGGATGGCCGATGGCGGACACCGGCACGATCGGACCAATCGGCGCCGACTTGTCGAACGCCTTGCCGGTTTCCCAGGGGCGGCCCGTCTTCTTCGATTCGTTCTGCAGGTCGCGGCGCGTCATGTCCAGGCCGATGGCATAGCCGTAGACGTGGCTGGCAGCCTGGTCGACCGGAATATCGCGGCCACCCTTGCCGATGGCCACCACCAGTTCCACTTCATAGTGGCAATTGCCGGTGCCCGGCGGATAGGGGAACGTGCCCTCGGTGTTGTCGGCCACGTAGCTGACGGCGTCGGACGGCTTGCAGAAAAAGAACGGCGGTTCGCGGTCTGGATCCGAGCCCATTTCACGTGCGTGCGCGGCATAATTGCGACCCACGCAATAGACCCGGCGCACGGGGAAGCTTGCACTGCTGCCTCGCACCGGCACCCCGACGGGGGCCTGCGGGGCGAATACGAACTCGGTCATCCAACTCTCCTGCTTTCTCTTTTTGATGGAACGCCGCGCCGGTGCATTCGGCGTGCCTCGATATCGGAAATCGGGGGCGCGGCAGGGGCAAAGCATACACCCGGCGTACGGTGGCATACAGTGAAAGCACACCCGGCGCGAATCTTGCATATTGCACTGCAACCAAGCGACCGCCATGAACCGCCGCACCCAGCCCCCATCCGCCAGCGCACCTCCCGCCGCAGCCTCGCGCCCTTTGCGCATCCTGCTGGTCCGGGACCCGCACGACGCCGATCCGCTCAACGTGGAGACCATCCGCGCCGGATTGGCGCAAGCTGGCTTCGCCGAGGTGCAGACCGTCGACGCGGACCTGAAGCTGCCCGATGTGATCACGGCGGTGCAGCCCGACCTCGTCATCATCGCTTCAGAATCCGCGGCCCGCGACACCATCGAGCATGTCTGCGTCTCGACGCAGCACGCGCCGCGGCCCATCGTCCTGTTCACCGACAATGACGACTCCCAGCGCATCAAGGCAGCGCTGTCGGCCGGGATCACCGCCTATATCGTCGACGGGCTGCGCGCCGAGCGCGTGAAAACCGTCCTGGACGTGGCCTATGCGCGGTTCGAGCTGGACCAGCAACTGCGCGCCGAACTGGACGCCACCAAGCTCAAGCTGGCCGAGCGGAAGACCGTGGAGCGTGCCAAGGGCCTGCTGATGCAGGCGCGCGGCATCAGCGAGGACGAAGCCTACAAGCGCCTGCGGTCGATGGCGATGGAACGTGGCATCAAGCTCGTGGACGCCGCCGAGCGCGTCATCGACGTCATGAGCTGACCCCCGCCTCACGCCGGACTTGTGCATGCACAAGTCTGGCGCAGCACCACCTCCGGCTTCTCCCTTCCCCCGCGCACGCTTCGAACGCCAGGCCGGCCGCCGTGTGCGCCGCATGCCTGCTTCATGCACCGTCCGCATGCGTCCGCGCATCCAGATGGGGAAAACGCGCGCGCGCCGGGAAATTTGTGCACCGCAACGAGCATGGCATGGGGCTTGCGTTATCCACGGCAAGGCCAACGACGGCCGGCATCACCCGGCATCAACCCACAACACGTGTGCACGCGAGCCAACGACGGCACGCGCGGCATCGGACAACGGCGTCCTGCACCGCACCTCCGGCTTCTGATGAAGACGGGGCTGCGGTCAGGGCGCCTTTTTTCTTCTCGGAGCCATCGCAATGCCCTCTCGCCTCAAGATTGCCAAGCCCAACGTCGCCGACAACGCCGCCGCCGACCACGCGCCCGCCAGCCACGGCCGCCGCCGCGCGCTGGCCACCATTGCCGGCGCCAGCGTGATGACGCTGGTGGACCCGCTGGTGCGCAGCGGTGCCTGGGCCGCCGGCTCCGACGCCCCCGAAAAGACCGAGGTCAAGATCGGCTTCATTCCGCTGACCGACTGCGCGTCGGTCGTCATGGCATCGACGCTGGGCCTGGACAAGAAGTACGGCATCAAGATCACGCCGAGCAAGGAAGCGTCGTGGGCCGCCGTGCGCGACAAACTCGTCAATGGCGAACTCGATGCCGCGCACGTGCTCTACGGCCTGGTCTATGGCGTGCAGCTCGGCATCGGCGGGCCGAAGAAGGACATGGCCGTGCTGATGAATCTGAACCACAACGGCCAGGCCATCACGCTGTCGCAGAAGCTGGCGGAAAAGGGCGTCAAGGACGGCGCCAGCCTGAAGGCGCTGATGACGCGGGAAAAGCGCGAGTACGTGTTCGCCCAGACCTTCCCCACCGGCACGCACGCGATGTGGCTCTACTACTGGCTGGCCGCCAACGGCATCAATCCGATGCAGGACGCCAAGGCGATCACCGTGCCGCCACCGCAGATGGTGGCCAACATGCGCGTGGGCAACATGGACGGCTTCTGCGTCGGCGAACCGTGGGGCGCGCGTGCCATCGCCGACAAGATCGGCTTCACGGCCGAAACCACTCAAGCCATCTGGAAGGATCACCCCGAGAAGGTACTCGGCACGACGTCCGAGTTCGTCCAGAAGAATCCGAACACGGCGCGCGCGATGGTGGCGGCCATCCTGGAAGCGTCGAAGTTCATCGACGCATCGGCGTCGAACCGCCGCAAGACCGCCGAGACCATCGCGGCCAAGTCCTACGTCAACACCGACATGGACATCATCCTGGATCGCATGCTGGGCCGCTATACCAACGGCCTGGGCAAGACCTGGGACGACCCCGATTCGATGAAGTTCTACCAGGACGGCCTGGCCAACTACCCGTTCCTGTCGGACGGCATGTGGTTCCTGACGCAGCAGAAGCGCTGGGGCCTGCTGAAGGACCATCCCGACTACCTGGCCGTGGCCAAGCAGGTGAACCGCATCGACGTGTTCAAGCAGGCGGCCGCCGCCGCGCAGGTGCCGCTGCCCAAGAGCGACTTCCGTACCGCGAAGCTGATCGATGGCGTGACCTGGGATGCCACCAAGGACCCGAAGGCCTACGCCGACGGCTTCAAGATCAAGGCGAACGCCCTCTGACCCCATAGCCCGTCTCATCGCTCTTCCGAAAGGAGCTTGCCGTGAATGCCATCGCCCCAACTTCTCCGAAAGGTGCTGCCGTGGATGCAGATGCCATCGATTCCGAAGCCAAGGAACATACGCGCCGCCGCGCGCGGGAGATTGCCGCCCAGGCACAGCAGGCGGCACGGCGTGAGGCCATTGCCGCCATCGTTCACAAATGCGTGCCGCCACTGGCCGGCTTCGTGCTGTTCCTGCTGGTCTGGCACGGCATCGCCACGCTGATTCCCGCGCTGCCCACGCCAGGTGTCACATGGAATGCCGCCGTGCCGCTGTTTTCCGATCCGTTCTATCGCAATGGTCCGAACGATCAGGGTATCGGCTGGAACGTGCTGGCATCGCTGGCGCGCGTGGCGGCCGGCTTCGGCCTGGCGGCGGTGATCGGCATTCCGGCGGGCTTTCTGCTCGGGCGCTTCGCGTTCCTGAACGCGATGGCCGCGCCGGTGATCAGCCTGCTGCGGCCGGTGTCGCCGCTGGCCTGGCTGCCCATCGGCCTGCTGCTGTTCAAGGCCGCCAACCCGGCTGCCATCTGGGCCATCTTCATCTGCTCGATCTGGCCGATGATCATCAACACCGCCGTGGGCGTGACACGGGTGCCGCAGGACTACCTCAACGTGGCGCGCGTGCTCGATCTGTCCGAATGGAAGATCTTCCGCAGCGTGCTGTTCCCGGCGGTGCTGCCGTACATGCTGACCGGTGTGCGGCTTTCCATCGGCACCGCGTGGCTGGTGATCGTGGCCGCCGAGATGCTGACGGGCGGCACCGGCATCGGTTTCTGGCTGTGGGACGAGTGGAACAACCTCAAGGTCGAACACATCGTCATCGCCATTTTCATCATCGGCGTGGTGGGCCTGGTGCTGGAGCACCTGCTGCTGGCCCTGGCGCGCCGCTTCAGCTACGGCAATACCTGAACGGAGTCCCAGGATGGAAAAGTTCGTCAGCATCGAAAACGTCGGCCAGACGTTCAAGACGCGCAAGGGGCCGTTCGTGGCGCTGCGCGACATCAACCTGTCGATTGCCGAAGGAGAGTTCATCACGCTGATCGGGCATTCGGGCTGCGGCAAGTCCACGCTGCTGAACCTGATCGCCGGCCTGACCATGCCCACCGCCGGCGCCCTGATCTGCGCGGGGCGCGAGATTGCCGGACCCGGGCCGGAGCGTGCCGTGGTGTTTCAAAACCACTCGCTGCTGCCCTGGCTCACGTGCTTCGAGAACGTCCACCTGGGCGTGGAGCGCGTGTTCGGTGCGGCGGAAAGCAAGGCACAGTTGAAGGCCCGCACGCATGACACCCTGGCACTGGTGGGTCTGACGCATGCCGAGTCCAAGTATCCGCACGAGATATCGGGCGGGATGAAACAGCGCGTGGGTATCGCCCGGGCGCTGGCGATGCAGCCGAAGGTGCTGCTGATGGATGAACCGTTCGGCGCGCTCGATGCACTGACTCGCGCGCACCTTCAGGACGAACTCATCAAGATCGTCGCCCGTACGAAGAGCACCGTGGTCATGGTCACGCATGACGTGGACGAAGCCGTGCTGTTGGCCGACCGCATCGTCATGATGACCAACGGCCCCGCGGCCACGATCGGCGAGATCCTGAGCGTCGGCATCGCGCGCCCGCGCGACCGCGTGGCGCTGGCGGACGACAAGACCTACCATGCGTGCCGCACCGCGGTGCTGGACTTCCTGTACCGCAAGCAGCGCAACCCGGCGCTGCAAGAGGCTGCCTGAGCCTTTCGCCGACGGAATCGTGGGGCTATCATGAACCCCAACCCCACGATTCCGGCAGTCACCATGACCACTGCAGCAGATTCGCCTTTTTCGGCGGCAAAGTACATCAAGGAAATCGGGCGCGGCGTCAACGGCGCCCGTGCGTTGCCGCGCGAGGACGCGCAGGCGTTGTTCGACGCCATGCTGGCCGGCCGCGTTTCCGATATCGAACTGGGCGCCGTGCTGATGGCGTACCGCATCAAGGGTGAAGCCCCGCACGAACTGGCGGGGATGCTCGAAGCCGCGCACCTGCATTGCCAGCCGCTGGCCGCGCCGCCCGACAAGCCCGTGGTGGTGATCCCCAGCTACAACGGCGCGCGCAAGCAACCCAACCTGGTGCCGCTGCTGGCGATGCTGCTGGCGCGCGACGGCGTGCCGACGCTGGTGCATGGCGTACGCGGATTCCAGGGCCGGGTCACCAGCATCGCCCTGTTCGAGGCGCTGGGCGTGCCGCTGTGCGATACCACGCAGGCGGCGCAGGACCAGCTGCGCGCGGCATCGAACCCGCTGGCCGTGCTGCCCGTGGACGTGCTGTCGCCCGCGCTGTCCGCGTTGCTCGAGAAGCGGTCGATCATCGGCCTGCGCAACTCCTCACACACGATCGTGAAGATGCTTCAGCCGGTGGGCGGCCATACGCCCGCCGAGGCGTTGCGCCTGTACAGCTACACGCACCCCGAATATCGGGAAACGCTGACCGATTACTTCTCGCATGAGCCGGCCAACGTGCTGCTTGGACGCGGCACGGAAGGCGAAGTCGTCGCGGACGCGCGCCGCAGCACGCGCATCGACTGGCTGCACGACGGCCACCAGCGCACGATGGTGGACCCGGTGGGCGGATCGATCGCCGAGGTTCCGGCGTTGCCTGCCGGCACCGATGTGGCCGAGACGGCGGCCTGGATCCGGAAGGTGCTCGATGGCACGGAAGCCGTACCCGCGCCCATCGCGACCCAGATCGCCACGATCAAGGAGTGTCTGCAACAAGCCACTCGCGTGGCCTGGGCCAGCCCGCTCTGAGCTGCGGCTTAACGCCGCACCGGCAGCGGACTCCGCTCGGTTTCGCCGGGCACGTGAGGGAATTTGTCGTCCTGCCAGCGCTGGCTGGCTTCCTCGATGGCCTCCTTGCTGCTGGCCACGAAGTTCCAGAAGATGAACCGGCGTCCGTCAGTAGGGTCGCCGCCGAGCAGCATCACGCGCGACGGCATCGTCGCCGTGATGGTGACCGGCTCGCCGGGCGTCAGCACCACCAGATGCTCGGCCGGCAGCGTTTCCCCATCCATTTCCAGATTGCCGTCCACCGGGTAGATGCCGCGCTGAACATGATCGGCCGGAATCACGAGGCTGCTGCCGGCGTCCATCTCGATGGCGACGTAGAGCGTCCGGCTATACACACGAACCGGGGACTCGGCGCCAAAGGCGTCGCCGGCAATCACCGTCATCCGCACGCCCGGCAGCTCCAGCTTGGGCAGCGTGGCGCCCGGGTGATGGTGGAAGGATGGCGGATCGTTCTCATGCGCCTTGGGCAGCGCCACCCAGGTCTGGATGCCGTGAACACGGGGCCCTGCCTCGCGCAGATCGTCGGGCGTGCGCTCGGAGTGGACGATGCCGGTGCCAGCCGTCATCCAGTTCACATCGCCGGGCCGGATGACCTGTTCGCTCCCGAGGCTGTCCCGATGCATGATCGCGCCTTCGAAGAGATAGGTCACGGTAGCCAGGCCGATATGCGGATGCGGGCGCACATCCATGCCTTGTCCCGGCGCCATTACCACCGGACCCATATGGTCGAAAAAGATGAACGGGCCGACGGTCTGGGTCGTGGCGGCCGGCAGCAGGCGGCGTACGGTGAACTCGCCGAGGTCCCGCACATGGGGCTTCAGCAAGTGTTCGATAGCAGACATGGAAACGTCTCCGAGGAATGGTGCAATGCGGCTGGAAAACAACTTCAGTGTAGCGAATCCCGCAATTCACCATCCCGAAATTACAGTGAATTGGTCGGAAACCGATTGACCATCCTTCTCTCTAATCTTCTTGCCAGATGGGCGACTGCCCGCAAGGCCTTGCCGGTGCTGGATTCGGCCGGCCAGAGATCCGAATCGATGGCTATTACAAAAGAGGATGCAATCGGGCTGAACTATCAACCCCATAAGTTCTCTAACTTAGCACTCGTCCGGTTCGAGTGCTAATATGCGTTGCAATGCGGTGTCCTTCCGGGACACACCGGCAACCCACCGCCGGATGCGAAAGGAGTCATAGTGAACGCAGTTCTGTCTGCCGATCAAACCCAAGTTTCTCGCCGTCTGCCAACGGCGCCCCAGAACGCTACCGCGAACAGCCTGGCGCTGACTTTCCCGGGCACGCTGGGCAATCTGGAAAGCTACATCCAGGCGGTGCATCGTGTCCCGATGCTCACCCCCGAGGAAGAGCTGAGTCTCGCACGCGATTTGCGCGATCACGAATCCGTCGATGCCGCGCGTCGCCTGGTGATGTCTCACCTGCGTCTCGTGGTGTCGATCGCCCGCCAGTATCTGGGCTACGGCCTGCCGCACGCCGACCTGATCCAGGAGGGCAATATCGGCCTGATGAAGGCCGTGAAGCGCTTCGACCCGGAACAAGGCGTGCGCCTGGTGTCGTACGCGATGCACTGGATCAAAGCCGAGATCCACGAATATGTGCTGAAGAACTGGCGCATGGTCAAGGTCGCCACGACCAAGGCGCAGCGCAAGCTGTTCTTCAACCTGCGCAGCCACAAGCAGGGTCTGCATACCTTCACCCCCGAGCAGGTGGAAGCCGTTGCGCGCGAGCTCAACGTGAAGCCCGAAGAGGTGATGGAGATGGAAACCCGCATGGCGGGCGGTGACATGGCGCTGGAAGGCCAGGTCGACGACGGCGAAGAGGAATTCGCCCCCATCGCCTACCTGGCGGACAACCATAACGAGCCGACCAAGGTGATCGAAGCCAAGCGCCACGACCGCCTGCAGGTCGAGGGCCTGGAAGAAGCGCTGGGCAAGCTCGATCCGCGCAGCCGCCGCATCATCGAGGCGCGCTGGCTGGACGTCAACGACGACGGTTCGGGCGGGTCCACGCTGCACGAGCTGGCTGACGAATTCGGCGTGTCCGCCGAGCGGATCCGGCAGATCGAGGCCGCGGCCATGAAGAAGATGAAGGGTGCGCTGGCGGCATTCGCCTGATCCACACCCCGCCAAAGCAAAAGGCCGGTCGATTGACCGGCCTTTTTGTTTCCTGCGCGCCCCGCGTCAGGACATCAGCGCCTTCAGGTCGTGAGCGATCGGCTCCGGACCCTGGCCGTGACGGATGAACAGGCGCAGCTGGCCGCTCTGGTCAAATACGTAGCTGCCTGCCGAGTGATCCATCGTGTAGTTGTTCGGCGACGAACCGGGGACCTTGGCGTAGTACACCTTGAAGTCCTTGGTGACCTTCTTGAGTGCCGCCTCGTCAGCCGGGCGCAGGCCCAGGAAGCGGGCATCGAAGGCCGGCACATATTGCGCCATCAGCGCCGCCGTGTCGCGGTCCGGGTCCACGGTGACAAACAGGACCTGCACCTTGTCGGCATCCGGCCCCATCTGGTCCATCACCTGCTTGAGCTCGACCATCGTGGTTGGGCAGACGTCCGGGCAATGGGTGTAGCCGAAGAACATCAGGACCACCTTGCCTTTGAAGTCACCCAGCGTGCGGGTTTTGCCCGTGGGGTCCTGAAGGGCGAAGTCCTTGCCGAAATCACTGGCGCCCGAAATATCGACGTTCTTGAACGAAGGCTTCGGCTGACCGCAGGCGGCCAGGAGCGTGACACAGAGAACCAGCAGGCAGAAGCGGCGGAACGTGGCTAGAAAGCCTTGGGCGGAATTCGGCATGCGTCGAAACGAAGGGAACGGGGTACGCCCGAAAGTATCGCCGATCACATCGACGATGGCTCGCGGGCGCGGCAAGATGCCGCAGGCAGGTGCATCAGACCTGCGGCACGAACTTGAAGTAGTGATCCACCAGCAGCGCCGCGAACAGCAGCGACAGATACAGGATCGAATAGCGGAAGGTGCGCTGGGCCAGTTGGTCCGAGTAATTGCGGAACAGCTTCCAGGCGTAACCCAGGAACACCAGGCCCAGGCCAAGCGCCGCGGCCAGATAGATGTAGCCGCTCATGCCATAGACGAACGGCAGCAGCGTCGCCGCGATCATCACCAGCGTGTACAGCAGGATGTGCAGCAGCGTGTAGCGCTCGCCGTGCGTGATCGGCAGCATCGGCAGGCCGGACTTGGCGTAGTCGGCGCGGCGATAGAGCGCCAGGGCCCAGAAGTGCGGCGGCGTCCACGTGAAGATGATCAGCACCAGGAACCAGGCCTCGGCCGGCACCGTGCCGGCCACGGCCGCCCAGCCCAGCGCGGGAGGCATGGCGCCGGACAGGCCGCCGATCACGATGTTCTGCGGCGTGGCCGGCTTCAGCAGGATCGTGTAGACCACCGCGTAGCCCAGGAACGTCGCAAACGTCAGCCACATCGTCAGGTCATTGGCGAACACGTGCAGCAGCCACATGCCGCTGCCGCCCAGGATGGCCGAGAAGATCAGCGTCTGCGTGGTGGTGATCTCGCCCGTGGCCGATGGGCGCCAGGCCGTGCGACGCATCAGCGCATCGATCTTTTGTTCCACCAGGCAATTGATGGCAAAGGCCGCGCCGGCCAGCAGCCAGATACCGGCGGCGCCGCCGATCAGGACCGACCAGGGCACCATGCCCGGCGTGGCCAGGAACATGCCGATGACGGAGCAGAACACCGCCAGCTGCGTCACGCGCGGCTTGGTCAGTGCGGCATATTGTCGGGCCAGATGACGTAATCGGCCCACGGAGGAATGGGGGTGAGTAGCGGTAACCACGGGGGGCATCTTGTCCTTCATGTGGCGCGCGCCGCAATCGCGGGTTGGGCGGCGGCGCCGGCGGAGCGGGTCGCGAGGCCAATATTGTAGTTGAGACGGAGCAACAGCATCAGCAACAGGGCTGCTCCGCCGTTATGTGCTACCGCCGCCACCAGCGGCCAGTCGAACACGATGTTGGACATGCCCGTGGCGAGTTGTAGCGCCAGCACGGCCAGCAGCCACTTGCCGTGACGCGACAACCCTTCCAGCTTGCGGGCGCGCAGGCCGAACCAGAGCAGGTAGCCAAGCACCACGAAAGCGAACCCGCGGTGCACCCAGTGGATGGCCACCAGCGCGGCATGCGGAATGTAGTCGCCATCGGCCGTCATACCAAGCTGGCGCCACAGCGTGAAACCGTGGCGGAAGTCCATCTCGGGCACCACCTGGCCATTGCACAGCGGGAAATCGGTACAGGCCAGCACCGCATAGTTGGTGCTCACCCAGCCGCCAAGGAATATCTGGATCACCAGCAGCGCGATGCCAATCAGGCCCGCCCAGCGCAGCGACGCCGCCTGGGGCGCCACGGCGTGCGGCATGTCGTTGCGCGAGCCAAGCCAGATCAGCGAAGCCAGCAACAGCATGGCCAGCAGCAGGTGCGTGACTACGATGATCGGCTGCAGCTTCATCGTCACCGTGAGCATGCCGAACGCGCCTTGCACGCACACCAGCACGAACACGCCCGTGGCAAACCACGGCGACTGCTTCAGTTCCCGCCGCTTGACCCAGGCCAGCACCATCAGCGAAATGATCAGCACGCCCACCGCCATCGCAAAATAGCGATGGATCATCTCGATCCACGCCTTGACCAGTGTCACCGGGCCACTCGGCAGCGCGGTTTCGGCGGCGCGGATCGGCTCCAGGGCGGCGTGCGGGTTCGAATGGCCATAGCAGCCGGGCCAGTCCGGGCAGCCCAGGCCGGAATCGGTCAGGCGCGTGAAACTGCCGAACATGATCAGGTCGAGCGTCAGGAACGCCGTAATCCACACGAGCTTGCGGTATTTGTCACGGCTGCCGCGCACCATCACATAGGACAGTGGCAGCAGGGCGATCAGGATGCCGATGATGGCGAGCTGGAGCAGCATTTCGGTACAGCCAGGAATTCAAAAGGTTTCAATCGGTCGGCGGGTCAGCTTCAGCTTCAGCCGATGCGCGAATACTTGAGCAGCTTCTTGAGATCGCTGCTCACCTTCTTCGGGTCGGGGTCTTTCGGCCAGCGCATCATCAGGTTGCCGAGTGGATCGACCAGAAAGATCGTGTCCTCGACGCGCGCGTCCTGCCCGGCCGGCAGCCATTCCGCGATGGCCGCGCGATCCATGCGCAGGAAGCGCACACCAGCATAGGGTTCGTTGTAGGCGTCAACGAGCCGGTCGTCCACCTTGCCTGTGTCCTGGATCAGCCAGACCGGCACGATCCGTTCGCGGCCCTCGCCCTGGCCCGCGCGAATCTGCCGCATCGTGAACAGCTTCCGCGCGCAGGCTTCGTCGCAGGCGGAAGGATCGGTCATCAGCATCAGCCATTTGCCGCGCATGGCCGTCAGCGGCACCGCCTCGCCGCGCTCGTCCACCAGTTGCACCGCAGGCATCGGGCGCTGTGGGTCCACCAGCGCGCCGTAGTTCGTCGAACCGCCGGTGGGCTTGATCACGTAGTACGTGAAATAGGAAAACAGCACCGGCGACGCGCACACCAGCAGCAGCATCAACATCTGCAGGCGGCCGCGGCGCGTGCGCGCGTCGATGCGGGGGTCGGGCGTGGCCGAAGGGTCTTGCTGCGGCATGGAAGGAGTCTGTGCGTTCATCGTTCGATTATTCGGTTGCCACTGCCTGAAACCACATCAGGCGGCTTCGCGCCGGGCGCGGCGCCATCCCAGCACCACCACCAGGACAGCCGCCAGCGCGGCCAGGCCGAACCACTGCGCGGCATAGCCAAAGTGGCGGTCGGCGCCAAGATCGGCGGGCGCCCAGTCACGCGCCAAGCCATCGCCATTGTCGGTCGACTGCTCCACCACTAGCGGCAACAGTGGCGTACCAATCTCACCGGCAAACGCGGCAAGGTCGATATTCTGACGTATCTTGCGGCCGGCCTCGGCCGAAGGGTCCTGGCCCAGGCTGTACACGCGCGGCACCGTGGGCAATGCGATGCCTTCGACGGAGACGGTGCCGGATGGCGTCGCAAACGGCGCAATGCGCGTGCGATCCTGCGCGTCGCGCGGCAGCCAGCCGCGCAGCACCAGCACCTGCCCGCCATCGTCCAGCCGCAGCGGCGTCAGCACCAGAAAACCCGCGCGATTATCGGTGCCGTTGCCATGTGGCCGGTTGTCGAGCAGAACGGTCCGTGCCGCGTCGAAGCTGCCATGCGCGCGCACTCGCCGATCCACCACCGTGGCCGCATTTGCCTGCCCCGCGTGCAGATCGACCGGTGCCTGCTCCGCCAGCGCCGCCAACCGTGCGGCGCGATCCGTCTTCTCGTGCCCGCGCCGCAACTGCCAGTTGCCCAGTGCGCAGGTCACCGCGATCACCACCAGCGCGGCGATCATCGGCACCGGCCCCGGCGCGCGCCAGCGCCTGCGGGTCGTCACGGGTGTTCTCCCGCGATCACGGTGCGATAATGGGCGCTTGCCGAAAAGAGTCCCCACATGCGCTTTGTCATCATCGTCGCCTTCATCCTGATCATCGGCAGCCTGGCCTCCGCGCTGTTTTTCATGATGCGCGACCGGGGCCGCACGCCCAACATGATGCGCTCACTGATGCTGCGCGTCGGCTTCTCGGTGGCGCTGTTCCTGTTCATCCTGTTCTCGCACTGGATGGGCTGGATCCAGAGCACCGGCATCCAGATGTCGCCCTGACCGCGACGCCGGTCCGCAAAACAAAAGCGCCGCTGAGGATTGCTCCCGCGGCGCTTCTTGTTTGTACCGCAACGCCGCCGGTGGGCGGCGGCCAGCGCATTACAACCAGTACACGACCACGTACAGACCGAGCCAGACCACGTCCACGAAGTGCCAGTACCAGGCCGCGCCTTCGAACGCGAAGTGGTGCTCCGGCGTGAAATGGCCCTTCAGCACGCGGCCCAGCACCACGGCCAGCATGATCGCCCCCATCGTCACGTGGAAACCGTGGAAGCCCGTGAGCAGGAAGAACGTCGAACCATAGACACCCGACGTGAGCTTCAGGTTCAGCTCATGGTAAGCGTGGATGTATTCGTAGGCCTGCAGGCACATGAAGATCGCACCCAGCAGAATCGTCAGCGCCATGCCCTGAATCACCTGGTTGCGCTTGCCGGCCAGCAGCGCGTGGTGCGCCCAGGTCAGCGTCACGCCCGAGGTCAGCAGCAGCGCGGTGTTGATGGTCGGGATCGGCCACGGACCCATGACCTGGAAGCTCTCCACCGTACCCGCCGGGCCCATGTTCGGCCACACCGCCGCGAAATCCGGCCAGATGATCTTGTTGTTCAGGTCGCCCAGCCACGGCATGGCGATCGTGCGCGCATAGAACAGTGCGCCGAAGAATGCCGCGAAGAACATCACCTCGGAGAAGATGAACCAGCCCATCGACCAGCGGAACGACACGTCGATGTTCTTGCCGTAGAGACCGCCCTCCGATTCGCCGATCGCGTCGCCGAACCAGCTCTTGAGCACGAACAGGAACCAGATCAGGCCGAAGCCGCACAGGTACGGCGCCCACGGTTGCCCGTTGACCCAACCGGCGGCTCCCGCGCCGGTCATCAGCAGGCCGAACGCCGCCGTGATCGGATGGCGCGACGGGCCCGGCACGAAGTAGTACGGGGCGTTTGCGCGATTCGCACTCATTCTTCTATCTCCAGCTCAAAGTCTCGATTCATGTTTTTCGCCATCCGGCCCCCACTGCTGGCCGGCGGCGTGCTCGCTTTGTATCTGCTGCCCTGCTATGCCTGGCTGACCACGACGCGCACGATGGCGATCAGCACCGCCACGAACACTGCCGCCGCAATCAGCCCGGCGATGATCACATGCACCGGGTTCAGCCGCGCCATGTCGGACTCATGCTCCGACCCCTTGCGCAGCCCGATGAACGACCACAACACCGCGCGCACCGTCTGTATGAATGACGCCTTGCGATGAACCGGATCGTCGGTCGCCATGTCCAGCCTCCTCAGCTGCCCTGCCGCATTGCCGCCGCGCCGGCCTCCGGCGCTTGCGCCACCGGCGTGCCGATCTCGAAGAACGTGTACGACAGCGTGATGTTCTTCACATCCTTCGGCAGCTTCGGATCGATCACGAAGACCACCGGCATCTCGCGCGCCTCGTTCGCCTTGAGCGTCTGCTGCTTGAAGCAGAAACACTCGACCTTCTTGAAATACTCCGTGGCCTGCTTCGGCGCGTAGCTCGGAATCGCCTGCGCCGAGATATCGCGCGACTGGCCGTTGGCCACCTCATACACGATCGTCGTCAGCTCGCCCGGATGCACTTCCATCGAATGCTTGACCGGACGGAACGCAAACGGGCCGCGCGCATTCGAATCGAACTCCACGGTGATCGTGCGGCTGCGGTCGATCTGCGTGTTCTTTACCGCCGCACCCGCGCCATACAGGTCGCGCGTGGTCACCACGTTCAGTCCGGTGACTTCGCAGATCGCCTTGTACAGCGGCACCAGCGCGTAGCCAAAGGCAAACATCAGCGTGACCACCACCAGCAGGCGCATCAGCATGCCGCGGTTGAAACGCTTTTCGAGGGCCTTGTCCTGCGCGTCCACGACTCTGTCTCCGGCTCTTTGCTTTTTACTTTCTATTTTCGGATCAGCCGCCAAGAAACTTCATCTTGGCCACGAATCCCAGGAAAAAAACCACCACGATCGAAAGCAGGATCCAGCCCAGGCGCCGGTTGGCGGCTTTCTGGCTGGCTTCACGTTCCAGTTGCGACGGGCTTTTTGCTGAGGGCTGCATGTTTGGAATCTCGCTTGGCCGGACGCCCGCGGGCATCCGGCCATTTCTTAAACTACGACGACTGCGCTTTACTTCACGACCGGCGGTTCCTCGAAGGTGTGGAACGGGGCCGGCGACGGCACGGTCCACTCCAGGCCTTCGGCGCCATCCCACGGCTTGTCGCCCGCGGCCTGGCCGCCACGGTACGACGGCAGCACCACGGCAAAGAAGAAGTACACCTGCATCAGGCCAAAGCCCAGCGCGCCCAGCGATGCCACGGCGTTGAAGTCCGTGAACTGGGTCGGGTAGTCCGCATAGCGGCGCGGCATGCCGGCCAGGCCCAGGAAGTGCATCGGGAAGAAGGTCACGTTGAAGAAGATCAGCGAGCCCCAGAAATGGATCTTGCCGCGCATCTCGTCATACATGAACCCGCTCCACTTCGGACCCCAGTAGTAGAAGCCCGCGAACAGCGCGAACAGCGAGCCCGCCACCAGCACGTAGTGGAAGTGCGCCACGATGAAGTACGTGTCCTGCAGCTGGATGTCGATCGGTGCCACGGCCGGCATCAGGCCCGTGAAGCCGCCGATCGTGAACACGAAGATGAAGCCGATCGCGAACAGCATCGGGGTCTCGAACGTCATCGAGCCGCGCCACATGGTGGCGATCCAGTTGAAGATCTTCACGGCCGTGGGCACCGCGATCAGCATCGTCGCGTACATGAAGAACAGCTGGCCCGTCACCGGCATGCCGGTGGTGAACATGTGGTGCGCCCAGACGATGAACGACAGGATGGCGATCGACGCCGTGGCGTACACCATCGAGCTGTAGCCGAACAGGCGCTTGCGCGCGAAGGCCGGCACCACGTGCGAGATGATGCCGAACGCCGGCAAGATCATGATGTACACCTCGGGGTGCCCGAAGAACCAGAAGATGTGCTGGTACATCACCGGGTCACCGCCGCCGGCGGCCGAGAAGAAGCTCGTGCCGAAGTGGCGGTCGGTCAGCACCATCGTAATGGCACCAGCCAGCACCGGCATCACGGCGATCAGCAGGTACGCGGTGATCAGCCACGTCCAGCAGAACATCGGCATCTTCATCAGCGTCATGCCAGGCGCGCGCATGTTGAGGATGGTCACGATGATGTTGATCGAGCCCATGATCGACGACGCGCCCATGATGTGCATGGCAAAGATGGCCATGTCCATGCCGGGGCCCATCTGCACCGACAGCGGCGCGTAGAGCGTCCAGCCCGCGGCGGTGGCGCCGCCCGGCACGAAGAACGAACCCACCAGCAGCAGCGCGGCCGGCGGCATCAGCCAGAAGCTGAAGTTGTTCATGCGCGCGAACGCCATGTCCGATGCGCCGATCTGCAGCGGGATCATCCAGTTCGCAAAGCCCACGAAGGCGGGCATGATCGCGCCGAACACCATGATCAGGCCGTGCATCGTGGTGAACTGGTTGAAGAGCTCGGGGCGGAAGAACTGCAGGCCCGGCTCGAACAGCTCCAGGCGGATCAGCAGTGCCAGCACGCCGCCGGACAGCAGCATCGTGAACGAGAACAGCAGGTACAGCGTGCCGATGTCCTTGTGGTTGGTCGCGAACAGCCAACGGCGCCAGCCGTGCGGATGATCGTGGGCGTGATCGTCATGACCGTGATCATGACCGTGATCGTGCGCGTGGTCGTGCGGATGGCCCAGTGTCTCCGGGGTAGCGGTACTCATCGCAATGACTCCATCAATTCCTGAATGCGGGGCTGCCGCGGGTCAGCCTGCGACGCGGTTGCCCGCGAGGCTGGCCTGCTTGTCGTTGGACGTGGTCGGCGTGGCGGCCTTGGGAGCCGTATCGCCGGCGCCGGCTTGCGCGCCGCCGCCTTCGGGGAACTTGCCCGCACGGGCTTGTCCGAAGTCCGCCGGCTGGATCACCTCACCGGTCTTGTTGCTCCAGCTGTTGCGCGTGTACGTCATGACCGCGGCCAGCTCGGTATCCGAAAGCTGCTTCCACGACGGCATGCCGCCCTTGCCTTCCAGCAGGATGTGCATCTGGCCAGCCTTCGAGCCATTGACGACCTTCGAGCCATCGAGCGCCGGGAACGCGCCCGCGCCCTTGCCGGTCGGCTGGTGGCAGACCGCGCAGTTGGCGGCGTAGACCTTCTCGCCACGAACCTTGATCTCGTCCATCGTCCAGGTCTTGTTGGGATCGTCGGCGGCGGCGGCCATCAGCTTCTTCTTGTCGTCCACCCACTTCGTATATTCCGCGTCGGATACCACGCGCACCACGATCGGCATGAATGCGTGTTCCTTGCCGCAGAGTTCGGCGCACTGGCCACGGTAGATGCCGGTCTTTTCGGCACGGAACCAGGTGTCGCGCACAAAGCCCGGGATCGCATCCTGCTTGACGCCGAACGCCGGAATCATCCAGGCGTGGATCACGTCATTGGCGGTCGTGACGATGCGGATCTTCTTGTTGACGGGCACCACCAGCTCGTTGTCCACCTCCATCAGGTAGGTGTTCGACTTTTCCTGCTGGTTGTTGATCTGCTCGCGCGGCGTGGTCAGCGTGGACACGAACGAGATGCCCTCGCCCTGCCCCTTGAGGTAGTCGTAACCCCACTTCCACTGGTAGCCGGTGGCCTTGATCGTGATGTCCGAGTTCGTGGTGTCCTTCATCGCCACCACGGTCTTGGTGGCGGGCAGCGCCATCGCGATCACGATCAGGAACGGCACGATGGTCCAGACCACTTCCACGGTGATGCTTTCGTGGAACGAGGCCGACTTCGCGCCCTTGCTCTTCCGGTGCTTGAAGATGGAATAGAACATCACACCGAACACGGCGACGAAGATCACCGTGCAGATGATCAGCATCATCCAGTTCAGCCAGTGAATCTGTTCGGCGATTTTTGTAACGGGTTCGGCCAGGTTCAGCTGTCGGACGGCGGGGCCACCCGGCATATCACTGACCGCGGAGGCCGCCTGGCTGACAAGCAGGGACGAGCCTGCAAGACATGCTGCGGATGCCTTCTTCCACATTTTCATTGTTTATCTACCCAATTTACAGATTCAAATCTGTCCCCGCCCTGCCCCGCATCGCGTCCGGGATGGACACCATGAAGGGCCGCTGCGAGCTCCTGCGCGAACTTGCGCCGCCGGTACGGGTCCAGATACGACCCCACCCGTACGGTGCGCCTGCCCGACCGCAGAATCACGAGCGCCCGGAACGATTCACCCAGTTCAATCCGCACCCACTGTGGATTGAATACTTCCCGCGTGACCCGACTGGCGCTGGCTGTCTCCACGACCAGCATTCCGTCGGTCACACTCACGCGTTCATAATCCGTCGCATGGCGCGCATACGCCAGCAGGGCAATCCCCAGCCCGCCCAGTTCCAGGCCGGCAAACGGCAGCACGAGCCAGGCCCCGAGCCACGCGGTCAGCAGCGCCGCGATGGCAATGGAGAAACATGCGATGGAGAAGTAGAACCAGCCGACCTGGCGTGGAGAGAGCGAACAATTCCGCTTCATCAGCCAGTCGTTGTCCGGCAAGAGGATGCGTCCGTCGAGATTTCCGCCGGAGTCATCTACTACCGTCTGGAATGCGATACCCAAGTCTTGCATCGCCAACCACTCTGCATCGGATGCACACCCGGGACGAAACCCGCCTCAGGGGAAGCACGTGCGAAGTGCATTCCGGGGCGTTCTTGTGCCAGGGGACCACTGCGACAAACCGGCCCATTATATGGCGCTTCGCATACCTGAACAACTTAGGATTTGACCGAAGTGCTTGCGCCGTTCAAATATTTGTGCATGGGCTTTCAAGCCCCGATAGGCAACACAAACGATGCAGCCCGATTGTTGGCCAACCGGGCTGCGGGCGCGCTTCAGCGGCGCGGCTGGGCGCGGCCGATCTTGTCGAGCGGGATGATCGCGCGGCCCTGATCGTCAGTTGCCTGTTTGCCACGCGCCGGAATTTTCCATGCATGGCCGTAGACAATCTCGAACGTCAAAGGGATCACGCCATCGGCGTTTCGCAGACGATCGAGCGCGGCCAGCACGGCGCGATGCCACTTGCGGCCGCGCAGACCGGCGGCGCCAGGGCGGCGCATCCCGCCGAAAGCCTGCACTTCCCGCAGCAGCTTTTCGGGCGTTTCGTAGGTGATGGTCAGTGTTTCCATGTCCATCACCGGCGTGGACCACCCGCTGTGCACGAGCATGTCGCCGATATCGTGCATGTCGACGAATCGCAGCGTGTGCGCGTCGAGGTCAACCTCGGCAAACGCGGCGCGCAGTTCCTTCAGGGTATCGGGACCGAACAACGAGAACATGACCAGGCCATCGTCGGCCGTCACGCGGTGCCATTCCGGAAAAACGTGATGCGGCTCGGGATGCCAGTGCAGCGCCAGGTTCGACCACAACAGTTCGAAGCTGGCCGGGGCAAACGGCAGTGTGGCAAGATCGCCCTGCACCAGGTCGAACATCGGACGCTTGCCCAGCAGACGGCCGATCCAGCCCGGCCTGCGCTGCGGATCGCGCTGGCCTGCCTGATGCAGCATCGCGCCGGAGATATCCAGGCCGGCGATCTGCGCATCGGGAAACCGTGCGCGCAATCCCGCCAGGCCCTGGCCGTGGCCGCAACCGATATCGAGTGCGCGGCGCGGCGACAGCTTGACCACTTCCATCCGTTCCTGCATGCGCTGGCCAATCTCGCCAAGCAGGAAATCGAGCTGGCCGAAGCGCGGGCTACGGCGGTCGAACGCGAGCCGGGTCAGCCGCGCGGGCGGCAACCAGGCATCTGGAGAATCGGTGGCATGCAGGGACACGGACGAACAGGGCAGCAAGGGTCGGATCGGCAGGTGCGGCAAAGTGTCGCACCCTCGGGAGCCGCGCGAAGCGGGCCGCCGGAAGTATACGCGCCAGGGCGCTTGCGCGCCCGGAGGGTCTTTGCCCGATCCACCGCCAGCCTGTGGCCGGTGCTGTTGCCATCGGCCTGTCTGATCTGTGCGACGGTTCAGCGCGACGTGGTCTGCGCCACCTGCGCCGGTGCCCTGATGCAGCCCGTCCCCCGCTGTCCGCGCTGTGCCACGCCGGACAGCCACGGCCATTGCGGCATATGCGCCGACGACGACCCGCTCGATGCCACGCTGACGCTCGGGCACTACACCCAACCGTTCGACAGCCTGGTCCTGCAACTGAAGTTCGGCGGCCGCTTGCCCGCCGCCGGATGGATCGCCGCCCGACTGGCCGATAAAGTCGGCACCAGCGGCGCACTGCCGGACCTGCTGATACCGGTTCCGTTATCGGCGTCTCGCCTGGCAGAACGAGGATTCAACCAGGCATGGGAGATCGCCCATCCACTGGCGCGACGATTGCGCGTGCGTGCATCGGCCACCCTGCTGTTGCGTCACCGTGAGACAGCCAGTCAGCGCACATTGGACCTGGCTGCGCGCCTGGCCAATCTCCAGCAGGCGTTTGCAGCCAGTCAGGATGCAAAGCTCGATGGGCTGCACATCGGCCTGGTCGACGATGTGATGACCACGGGCGCCACGCTGCGCGAGGCGGCCCGCGTACTGAAAGCGCATGGAGCGGCGCGCGTCACGGCGCTGACGGCCTTGCGCACACCGTGACACAGCGGAGCGGTCGCGGTAAGCTGCGCTCCGGTTTTTTGCTGCCATCCCATGTTTAACGTCGTCCTTGTCGAACCCGAAATTCCGCCGAACACCGGAAATGTGATCCGCCTGTGCGCCAATACCGGCGCGCAGCTGCATCTGGTCAAACCCTTGGGGTTTCCGCTGGAAGACGCGCGCATGCGGCGCGCGGGGCTGGACTATCACGAATACGCGACGATGCGCGTCCACGAAAGCTGGGACGCCCTGATGGCCGCCGAGACGCCGGACCCGTCGCGCATGTTTGCACTGACCACGCATGGATCGACGCCATTCGGCCAGGTCAGCTTCCAGCCGGGTGACTGGTTCGTGTTTGGATCGGAAACGCGCGGGCTGGCCCCGGAGCGCCGCGAGTGGTTTCCGCCTGCGCAGAGAATCCGCCTGCCGATGCGCCCCAACAACCGCAGCCTGAACCTGTCGAACACGGTGGCCGTGGTCGTGTTCGAGGCGTGGCGCCAGAACGGATTCGCCGGCGGCGCCTGATCCCCGCGCGACCTGGCTACTTGCTCAGTCTTCCGGCTGCACGTTGGCGGCGCGGATCACGCGGTCCCAGCGCGCCTTCTCGGTAGTCATCGTCTGCCGCAGCGACGCCGGTGCCGTACCGGCCGGCACGAAATACTGTGCGCGCATCTTGCTGCGCACGTCATCGCTGCCGATGATCTTCACCAGTTCCCGGTAAAGCCGGCCCACGATCGGCGCGGGCGTGCCGGCGGGTGCCAGGATCGCCTGCCACGAAATGGCTTCGAACCCCGGATACCCTGATTCGGCCACCGTCGGCACCGACGGCAGCAGGCCCGTGCGCCCGCTCGAAGTCACCGCCAGCAGACGCAGCTTGCCTGCCGTCACCATCGGCATGGCAATGGCCGGCACCATGAAGCCCGCCTGCACCTGCCCACCGACAATCGCCGTCGTGATCTGCGGAAAGCCGGCATATGGCACGTGCTGCAAGTCGATACCCGCCATCGCCTTGAGCTGTTCCATCGCCAGGTGCGCCGCGCTGCCGTTGCCGACCGAACCATAATTCAGCACGCCGGGCTGGGACTTGGCCAAGGCGACGAACTCGGCCAGGTTGTGCGCCGGCAGACGGGCGTCGATGACGAGTACGTTCGGCGAAGTGGCCACCAGCGTCACCGGAGCCAGTTGCTTCATCGGGTCATAGCTCAGGTGCCGATACAGCGACGGCGCCGTCACCAGCGGACCATTGATCGTGAACAGCAGCGTGTAGCCATCCGGTGCCGCCTTGGCAACGAGACCCGTGCCGATGTTGCCGCCCGCGCCCGGACGGTTTTCCACCACGACAGGCTGACCGAGCACGGCCGCCAGCTTCTCGGTGACGATGCGCGCGATCAGGTCTGGAGACGAACCCGGCGGAAACGGCACGATCATCCGGATCGGCTTCGACGGCCAGGCGTCGGCGCGAGTGACCGAGGGGCATGCCGCAGCCACGGCGGAGGCAGCGAGAATGTGAAGCGCCTGGCGGCGATTGGCCATGTTGTTTGACGTTGAAGCGCTCGCCCTCTTCCGCAGCCCTGTTTCCACAGGCCGGAGAGAGGCGCGCGCTGATGCTGTTTGATGAAGCCGCGGTGCTCGCCCCACTCACGTGCGCGGAAAAAGGGCGGCGCGGAGGGACAGACCTGTACGGCGCTACGGCACCACGGCCCGACTACTTACTCGTCGCGCGCGTCGCGCTGGAGCAGCCGTGCGACGGCATCGGCCACGGGCAGCCCTTCGAACAGCACGGCGCACACCGCGCGCGTGATCGGCATATCCACACCGTTGCGCGCGGCCAGTGCAGCCACGGCCTGCGCGCAACGCACGCCCTCGGCCACGTGACCAAGGTCTTGCAGGATCTGTTCGAGCGTCTTGCCGCTGGCCAGTTGCTGGCCAACCTTGCGATTGCGCGACAGATCGCCGGTTGCCGTCAGGATCAGGTCACCCATGCCGGCCAGGCCCATGAAAGTTTCCGCACGGCCGCCCAGCGCCAGTCCGAGCCGCGTCATCTCGGCCAAGCCCCGCGTCACCAAAGCGGCGCGCGCGTTGAGTCCCAGCCCCAGGCTATCGCTGGCTCCCGTGGCAATCGCCAGCACGTTCTTGACCGCGCCGCCGACCTCGACCCCGATCAGGTCATCGCTGCCATAAATGCGCATCGCATGATGGTGGAACGCCGCCTGGGCGCGGTCGGTCAGCGCGTGCGTGGAACCGGCCACCGTCAATGCGCAAGGCAGGCCCTGCGCGACTTCCTTCGCAAAACTCGGGCCGGTCAGCACGCCGTAGTGAACATCGCCCGGCGCCAGGCCCAGCGCGTCGAGTTCCTCGCGCACCATCTGGTGCGGCAGCGCATGGGTATCGGCCTCGAAACCCTTGCACAGCCACAGCATGGCCAGCGGTGCCTTGCGCCGCGCGGCCAGCCGGCGCGTCATTTCGCGCAGGCCCGATACCGGCGTGGCGACGATCAGCAGCCCGTCCGGGTCGGACAGGGCATGATCCACCGCGCGGTCGAAGTCTGGCTCGCACACCAGCCGGGGCGACAGGGCCACTCCCGGCAAGTAAGCCGCATTGCTGCCCGATGCCGCGATGGTCGCCAACTGGTTCGCATCGCGGCCCCAGAGCATCACCTCATGCCGGTTGTCGGAAGCGGCGTGGCTGGCCAGTGCCGTGCCCCACGCGCCGGCGCCCAGGATGGTCAGTTTCATGTCAGGTCGAGTATCGGGCCGAAAGGTTGATCGCTGTCCCGCGCACGCATTGCGCAGTCATGCGGACAGTATGAACGCCGCCGGCGACATCAGAAAACGCAAACGGGGCCGAAGCCCCGTTTTTGGTCTAATCCAGCCTTGGCGCGGATCAGTGGCGAGCCTGGCTGCCGTCCGGCAGCACGATGCCCGAATTACCGCCCTGGGCTTGTGCTTCTTCCATCGCGGCCTGCAGACGTTGCTCGTACAGCGCCTGGAAGTTGATTTCCGACAGATGGATGGCCTGGAAGCCGGCGCGCGTGATCACGTCGGCGATGTTGCCGCGCAGGTAGGGGTACAGAATCGTCGGGCAGGCAATGCCCAGCAACGGATCCAGCTGCTCGGCCGGCACGTTGCGGATATCGAAGATGCCAGCCTGGTGCGCTTCCACCAGGAAGGCCACCTTGTCTTGCACCTTGGTCGTCACGGTACCCGTCACCACCACCTCGAAGATGCCTTCCTGCAGCTGGGCCGCACCCACATTGACCTGCACTTCCACCGACGGAGCTTCCGATTCCAGGAAGATGGCCGGGGAGTTCGGCTGCTCGAGCGACATGTCCTTCAGGTACACGCGCTGGATGTTGAAGAAGGGCTGGTCGTCCTGCTGGGTGGCTTGTTGCTGGTCGCTCATGAAAGGCTTCCGGATGGATCGGTTTGGGCGCGCTGCGCCATGCGCTGCCGGGTGCCGAAGCCCCGGCGGCTGTTTGGGAGGGTAGGAGCATACCATTGCTGGTTTGCTCCCCCCTAAGAACCGTACGTGCGAGTTTCCCCGCATACGGCTCAAGCCCTTACAAAATGCTGGACATCTCCAGCACCGGTTTCACAACGGTTCGACCATGATGGTGCACTTGGACGTGGCAGTTGGGATGCAGCAATACTCGATTTCCTAGAGCGTCTGAACCTCCGTGGGTTCTGTAGACGATGTGATGGTCATCCCACCCGGTCTCTTTGGTTATCTTGCACTGACACACTGCGCATAAGCCCCGCTGATCGACATATAGCCTGATCCACTGTTTCCGGTGAGACATGCTTTCCAGCATGCGGTCCCGGCGTAGATTTTCGCCATACATCTCTTGCGCTGGATCGAAAGGATTGAAGTCCCCCCGAATCTTCTTGTGCCGTCTGATGGGCGTGCTAGCAAGCGAATACAACTCCTGCCAGCGCCGTTCCCCATCGTCTTCCACAAACTCAGTCCCGAACACCCAGTTTCGATCACCAAACGAAGCGAAGTATTTCTTCCGCACCCATTCGGCGTTCTTCCCTCTGTGTCGCCGTTTTGTCCACCAGAGCAGCGCCCGGAAAACTCGGCTCTGCATCTTGCTGAACGCTTCTTTTGCCACTACCGGGCTGTGATACTGCGCCCAGCCTCTCAGCATCGGGTTCAGCAGGCGAATGATGACCTCCTGCTTTACCGTCTTGTTAGCACTGATAACCTCCTTAACCTTGCGATAGAACGCTTGCGCGTTTTTCCTGCTTGGCTTAATGAGCAGCGTTCCGGAATACTTCCGGAAATTCCACCCAAGGAAGTCAAAACCCTCGTCAATGCTCACGATCCGCGTTTTCTCCGTGGACAGGGACAACCCTCGAATTGCGAGGAACTGTTCCACCCACGGCTTCACCTCGTGTTCCAAAACTTCCGGCGTGCTGCCGGTGATCACGAAATCGTCCGCATAGCGCACAACATTTACTTTGAGCTTCCGGGTCTGGTTGACACCCAGCGTGGTTTCGAGAAACCGAGCTAGCTGTTGTTCCAGTCCGTTCAGCGCCACATTGGCTAAGGTCGGGGAGATGATGCCCCCCTGTGGCGTACCGGCTTCGGTCGCCTGAAACTGGCCCTGAAATACCACGCCAGCTTTCAACCACTTCCGAAGGATCGCTTTGTCCATAGGGACATTGCGCTCCAGCCAGTCGTGACTGATATGGTCAAAACACCCGCGGATGTCCGCCTCCAATATCCATGAGGCCGAGACCTTTCTGGATAAGTTGACGAATAGCTGGGACATAGCATCCGCCGTAGAACGATTGGACCTGAACCCATAAGAGTTCGGATCGCTCGTCCCCTCGGACACCGGTTCCAGCGCCAGCAGATATAGCGCCTGCATGGCCCGGTCCAACATGGTCGGGATACCCAGTGGGCGTTCCTTTCCGTTGGCTTTGGGGATGAAGACCCTCCGTAATGGCATGGGCCGATATCCCCGGCGTCTCAACCGTCCGATGGCTACCCATCGAACTTCAGGCGAGTCCCAGAGTTCGCGGTCGACACCTGCCGTCCGTTTACCTTGGTTCTCCGTCACTCGTCGCACCGCCGATGCCTTGGCGGAAAACGAGCGGGTCAGAGACCGTTGCAGAGCTTTCACCCTGCGCCAGTCCCGTTCCTGTGTCGCCTTCGCAATTCGAATCTGCATTGCTCGAACATTCTGTTCGACGCGGCGCCAATTGATGTCGCCCCATCGCTGCGGAATGCCGGAGGGCGCAGATTCATCCTCTCGGATCAATGCTTCCATGCTGCTCTCCTATCTTGAGGACTTCCCCAACTAGCAGAGACAACATGCCCCTTGCGGGGTATGTCACCCCCCAAGGGAAGAAAATTAAACAAGCGAGTTCAGTCAGCCGTCTTGCGACGAAAGACCAGTTGGAAGTCTGCCCGCTTTCGCGTGGGATGATGTTTCAACCCCTATCCGGACCATTACAGCCCGACGTTCGCTTTCTCCAACCTCCCATACCCGCACAGCCAACGGCGTTCCTTGCGGTTCGCTTGCCAGAGCCATACAGCGCCCCGGCAGCCATACGGGCTTACCACGTTCCCTGCACGTTACAAGACCGGGTTAGGGCCTGCCTCTTCGCCGGTGGTCTTACAGCGACGTATTCCGAGCTTCCAGCGGAATAACCGACCACGTACCTTTTGGTTAGTGCCATGCAGCAGCTTAGGCACCGTCATATTCACGGCGTTTATCAGCAGTTCACTTACATTACCCATACCAGCCAGCCTGGCTCCTTGACCCCATTTCTGCTCGGAGTCTCTGCGCCCTTATCTCACGATAAGGACGCACCCTTGCGGGGGCTACGTTGTCAGGAAAGCTTCACACCCCACCGTTGCCAGTGACGCATGTCTCCCTAGGCTACTGTCAGTCGCATGACAGGTTCTCTATCGAGGCACCCTCGCGGGCGTGTTCGACCGAACCATAACGCGCAGAGCTATACGCTCCGGGAAACCTCACTTCATTACTTCAGTGCCTTAGTACTAACAGGCGCTTGACGGAAGAGGAGCCCTTGCGGGCGCGTTCCGTCCCATAGGCGTAGCGCCGATCCTGCTGGATCGGTTTGAAAGCTATGTGGCGTTTGCGCAACAAACGGCTGTTGCGAGTTAGCCCGCGCCCTCCTGAGAGGGGCGTTTATAGGGAATCTGCCCAAAGGCAAGCGTCCCCGCCTTTGGGCAATGGCTGGACATCCATCCAGCAAATAGCAAGCTGCGAGTTAGCCGATAAGCTGGCCTTCCCGCAACACATGGACTCGCTCCAACCTTGCGGCTGGGCTTGTCAAAGCAAGAAATGGTTGAGATTGGACGGTTCAGGCCGAAGCCTTCACCTTGTCTCAACAGAGGTCGATGCTCTTAACGTAGAGCTGCCGGACACGAAGTGCGTGTCGCACGAAAGCGCATATGGTACATGACGCCGATGGCGAATTCACCGTACGGCGGCATTATCGGAACCGTGCCGCGGCCTGCCAGCCGCGTCAGGCGGCCAGCAGCGGCACCAGGCCGCCCTGGCGGTCCAGCGCGGAGAGGTCGTCGAAGCCACCCACATGGGTCTCGTCGATATAGATCTGTGGCACGGTGCGACGACCCGTGCGGGTCATCATTTCCTCACGCCGGCCGGGCTCGCGGTCGATCAGAACCTTCTCGATCGTTTCCACGCCACGCTGCTTGAGCAGGCGCTCGGCCATCTGGCAATAGGGGCACACTACCGTGCTGTACATGACGACGCGGGCCATGCGGAATCTCCTTGACTGCAAAAACATGCGGCGCGGACTGCCCAGGGCAGTGCCGCGCCGCGCTGCATAGATGAATGGGGCTGTGTTACTTGATCACCGGCAGGCCGGCTTGCTGCCAGGCGGCCATGCCGCCTTCCAGCGCGTAGACCTCACTGTAACCGGCTTCCTTCAGCGCTGCTTGAGCCTTGCCCGAGCGCTGGCCGTTCTGGCACACCACGATGATGGGGATCGCCTTGTCCTTTGCAAGGCCGGTGGCGCGGCTGGCGAGATCGGCAAGTGGCGCACTCTTGGCCTGCGGCAGATGGCCCTTGGCAAATTCGGCGGCGTCGCGGATATCCACCACCACGGCGTTACGCTTGTTGATGAGCTGCGTCGCGGCAGCAGTATTGACGCGCTTGCCGCCCGTGCCGGCCTTGATTTGCGGCCAGGCCAGCAGGCCGCCCGAGACCACGGCGATCGCGATCAGGGCCAGGTTGTTGTAATCGGCGAAGAAATTCACGTTGGCATTCCGTTGGGTTGGGTCGGCGGCATTATAAAATACGCGGTTTCGCGCCAGCGCCGATTATTTCGGGCGGCCCCCTCCACGCCCCCGGCGTGATGCAGGCGCCGCGCGCGGCAGGTTACTTACTACCCTGGAAGCAGCAGCATGTACAAGCTCGTTCTCATCCGCCACGGCGAATCCACGTGGAACCTCGAAAACCGCTTCACCGGCTGGGTCGACGTCGACCTGACGGACACGGGCGTTGCGCAGGCCCGCCAAGGCGGCCAACTGCTCAAGGAAGCCGGATTCACGTTCGATGTGGCGTACACGTCGGTGCTCAAGCGCGCCATCCGCACGCTCTGGCACGTTCAGGACGAAATGGACCTGATGTGGATTCCGGTGCGCAACGAATGGCGCCTGAACGAACGCCACTACGGCGCCCTGGCGGGCCTGAACAAGGCGGAAACGGCCAAGAAGTACGGCGACGAGCAGGTGCTGGTGTGGCGCCGCAGCTACGACACCCCGCCGCCGGCCCTGGAGCCGACCGACGAACGCGCGTCGTTCAACGACCCGCGCTACACCAATGTGCCGCGTGAGGAAGTTCCGCTGACCGAATGCCTGAAGGACACGGTGGCCCGCGTGATGCCGCTGTGGAACGAATCCATTGCTCCCGACATCAAATCCGGCAAGCGCGTGGTAATCGCCGCTCACGGCAACAGCATCCGCGCGCTCGTGAAGTACCTGGATCAGATTTCGGATGACGATATCGTCGGCCTCAACATTCCCAACGGCACCCCGCTCGTCTACGAGCTGGACGCCGATCTGCGCCCCCTGCGCCACTACTACCTGGGCGACCAGGATGCCATCGCGGCGTCGCTGGCCGCCGTGGCCAACCAGGGCAAGGCCCGCTGACAGCCGGTGCGCATGCGCGCCGGTCCGGTCGGCTTCCGGGTAGGCGCGCCCCTGTGTTGTGTGGCCGCCCCCACCCAGCTGAGGCGGCCCGCAGGTCTTTTTCTGCGCACCCTCTTATACTGTCGGTCAATTCGTGCCGGACACCGACCGTCCGGCCCGGAGTTTCCCTTTCGCATCACCCACAAAAGTTCAGGCTGCCCTCATGCGTAAGACGCTCAAGAACATTAGCCTCGTCTCAGTCGGCGTCGTAGCCGGCGTGCTGGCCACGCTGCAAATCTCCGCCACCGCGCAGAACAGCTCGGGGCCGCTGCCGCTCGACCAGCTGCGGCTGATGTCCGATATCTTCGGGCAGATCAAACGCGAGTATGTCGAGCCGGTCGACGACAAGAAGCTGCTGACCGAGGCCATCAAGGGCATGGTCGCCAGCCTGGACCCGCACTCGGCCTACCTGGACGAGAAGGATTTCAAGGAACTGCAGGAAGGCACCCGTGGCCGCTTTGCAGGCCTGGGCATCGAGATCTCGCAGGAAGAGGGCCTGGTCAAGGTCATCAACCCGATCGAGGACACGCCCGCATTCCGCGCCGGCATCCAGCCGGGCGACCTGATTACCCGCATCGATGACAAGCCCGTGCGCGGCCTGCCGCTGGAACAGGCGGTCAAGCGCATGCGTGGCGAGCCGGGTACCAAGGTCACGCTAACCATCTACCGCAAGAGCGAGGAACGCACGTTCCCGGTCTCGATCACGCGCGCGGAGATCCGCGTGCAGTCGGTCAAGACCAAGATGCTCGACAACAACACCATCGGCTGGGTGCGCCTGACCAGCTTCCAGGAACGGACCGTGTCCGACCTTGGCCGCCGTCTCAAGGACATGGCGGACAAGAACCCGAACCTGAAGGGCATCATTCTGGACCTGCGCAACAACGGCGGCGGCGTGCTGCAGGGCGCGGTCGGCGTGGCAGCCGCGTTCCTGCCGGAAGACGCAACGGTCGTGTCGACCAACGGCCAGGTGCCCGACGCCAAGCGCGTCTACAAGTCGACGTTCAGCAACTACCGCCTGTCGTCGCTCGAGGACGATCCGCTCAAGGACCTGCCGGCCCAGTTCAAGAAGCTGCCGATGGTCGTGCTGACCAACGCCTACTCGGCTTCGGCCTCGGAGATCGTCGCTGGCGCGCTGCAGGACCATAAGCGCGCGCTGATCATGGGTAAGACCACGTTCGGCAAGGGCTCGGTGCAGACGGTGCGGCCGCTGACCAACGACACCGGCATCAAGCTGACGATTGCGTACTACTACACGCCGTCGGGCAAGTCGATCCAGGCCAAGGGCATCCGCCCGGACATCCCGGTCGACCAGAACCCGGAAGGCGATCCGGACGACGCGCTGATCACCCGCGAGATCGACACCGAGCGCCACCTGCACAACAAGCAGGAATCGGAAGAGCCGGAAATGAACGAGCGCGAGCAGCGCCGTGTGGACGAACTGCGCCGCCTGGAAGAAGAAAACTCGAAGAAGTCGCCTGAAGAACGCGAGAAGGACCGCAAGAAGAAGCCGGTGGAGTTTGGTTCGGCCGACGACTTCATGCTCCAGCAGGCGATCGCCCAGCTCGACGGCAAGCCGGTACAGCGCTCGAAGTCGCGCCTGGAAGCCACCGGCACCGCCGGCAAGCCCGACACGAAGGAAGACAAGTCGGGCAAGGCATCCACCAAGCCCGCCGCCAAGCCGGCTCCCGCCCCGGCAAAGCCCGCGCCGGCCAGCCAGCCGCCCGCGAGCGCACCGATCGGCCAGCCCCTGGGCACGCCGACCGGCCAGAAGTAACGGCGTGCGCGCCGGGCGCCTCCGGGTGCGCGGCGCGTTTCCGCCCAAATCCTGCGGCCCGCGGTATTGCACCGTCGGGCCGTTTTTGTTGGATGTCGAACCATGAACGACGATCAGCTGTTGCGCTATTCGCGCCATATCCTGCTGGATGAACTGGGAATCGAGGGCCAGGAGCGCCTGCTGGCAGGCCACGCGCTGGTGATTGGCGCCGGCGGCCTGGGGGCGGCCGCCCTGCCCTATCTGGCATCGGCCGGTGTGGGACGGATCACGATCGTTGACGACGACGACGTCGACCTGACCAACCTGCAGCGCCAGATCCTTCATACCACTGCCAATGTCGGCCGTCCCAAGGTGGAATCGGCGCGGGAGGGCCTGCTGCGCATCAATCCCGATATCGACGTGCGGCTGGTAGCGCAGCGCGTGGGCGATGCGGAACTCGATGCCCTCGTGGCCCAGGCAGGCGTGGTACTCGACTGCTGCGACAACTTTGCCACGCGCCAGGCGGTCAATCGCGCCTGCCTGAAGCATCGCAAGCCGCTGGTTTCCGGCGCGGCGCTACGCTTCGACGGCCAGGTTAGCGTCTATGACCTGCGCAACCCCGAAGCGCCCTGCTACGGATGCCTGTTCCCGCCTTCCGAGCCAGCACCGGAAACCGCCTGCGCCACGATGGGCGTGTTCGCGCCCCTGGTCGGCATGGTCGGCACGGTGCAAGCCGCCGAGGCGCTCAAGCTGTTGACCGGCGTGGGCGAGACGCTGGCGGGCCGCCTGCTGATGGTCAATGCGATGACGATGGAATGGACCACGATGCGCCTGGCGCGCACGCCGGGCTGCGAGGTCTGCGGACAGGATCACTGAATCAGCGAAACGCCGGAAATCGATGGCGACCTTGCGGTGGAGCCCCCTCCCCGCATGGTCGCCATTTTCATTTCAGGCGCGATGTGACGACGTGACGATGTGACTGGATGGAGACAAGAATCCGAATGAGAAAGGTTATTGAACCGTTTCGCACCCGTGCGTGGCGCCATCCCGCGCCACCTGGCTGACCCGCCGCCCTGCCAGTGATCCGCGATCAGTGGTCAGGCCCGGTCGGGCCGCTATCCCGGTGTCTTATTGCTCGCCGGGTTCCAGCTGGGACTGCAGGTAGTTCTGCAGGCCAACCTTGTCGATCAGGTCAAGCTGCGTTTCCAGGTACTCGATGTGTTCCTCGGTATCGGTGAGGATATCGACCAGGAGTTCGCGGCTGACGTAGTCGCCCACGGATTCGCAGTACGCAATGCCTTCCTTGACCGTGGCGTGGGCAGTCTGCTCCAGCTTCAGGTCGCACTTGAGCATTTCGGGCGTGTCTTCGCCGATCAGCAGCTTGTGCAGGTCCTGCAGGTTGGGCAGCCCATCGAGCATCAGGATGCGGTCGATCAGGCGATCGGCATGCTTCATTTCGCCGATCGATTCCTTGTACTCGACATCACCGAGCTTCTTCAGGCCCCAGTGGCGGTACATGCGTGCGTGGAGGAAATACTGGTTGATCGCGGTCAGCTCGTTCTTCAGCTGGGCGTTCAGATGCTGGATGACCTTCTTGTCACCTTTCATAGGGGGGCTCCTGTTGCAAACAACAAACGAACCCGGCCGAGCGCGAAGGTGACTCAGGAAAAGACAAGCGCGCGAAATGACAAAACGCGCCGCGGAACCAGGTCCGTGGGCGCGCTTTTCAATTCACGCGTTGTTCGGTGAGATTCTTCTTAACTGAATCAGGCCACCAGTGCGGTGCGCTGATCATTCGCGACTGCCGGGTCACGAGCGTCCATTATGGCATGTGACGCAGCCGCCGAACAGGCGGAAATTTCAACGACCTGAATGGTCGAGATGGTGGAGGCCTTCATGTTCTGCACCGCGGCGACGCCTTCGCACAGGACCTGCTTTGCGCAGTCGCGGCAACGGCCGCAGCAGGTTCCCACGCCAAGCGTTTCGGCCAGCTCGTCGAGCGTGCTTACGCCAAGATGAGCGGCACCATGAATCTCATGGTCGGTAACCTGATTGCAGATGCAGACGTACACAACTACCTCCTCGGGACTGCGCCGGCACCGGCATGCCGTACGCGATGGAGGCAGAATAACAGAGATCGAAAATGATAACAATTCCCATTAAGCCACATGGGAAACATGCGGTGCCTGAAGCATGAAATGGGATTTTCCGAGGTTTTGATGCGCCACTTTTCACTCGAAAAGTGGCGCTTGGGTCGCCAACAGCACGGACGGAAGACCCTGTCCGTGAAGGGGTTGTGTCAGCTCTGCAACTGCTTCAGCGCGGCCGCCTGCTCGTCGGGTTCGTAGCAGTTGAGGATCTGGTCGACCACCTTGCCGAGGCGCTCGCAGTCGGCGTGGATGACCTCCTGCTTGACGCGCAGCAACTGGGCCGGATGCATCGAGAATTCACGCAGGCCCATGCCCAGCAACAGGCGGGTCATCGCCGGGTCGCCAGCCATTTCGCCGCAGACCGCCACGGGCACGCCAGCATGGTTGGCGTCGCGGATCGTCCGCGCGATCAGCTGCAGCACGGCCGGATGCAGCGGATCGTACAGATGGGCCACGGCATTGTCGGCACGGTCGATGGCTAGCGTGTACTGGATCAGGTCGTTGGTGCCGATCGAGAGGAAGTCCATCCGCTTGAGAAACAGCGGCAGCAACAGCACCGCCGCCGGGATTTCGATCATCGCCCCGATCTTGATGCCCGGATCATAGGGCTGGCCGCGCGCATCGAGCTGGCGCTTGGCCTGCTCGATCAGATCGAGCGTCTGGTCGATCTCGCTCGCGTGCGCCAGCATCGGAATCAAAAGCCGCACCGGACCAAACGCGGACGCCCGCAGCAGGGCGCGCAGTTGGGTCAGGAACATGGCAGGTTCGGACAGCGACCAGCGGATGGCGCGCAGCCCGAGCGCCGGGTTCAGCGCCGTCTCGAAGTCGTCGCCAAGGCCGTCGAGCGGCTTGTCGGCGCCCACGTCGATGGTGCGGATCGTCACGGGCAGACCGTGCATGGCCTCCACGGCATTGCGATAGGCCTGGAACTGTTCTTCCTCGTCGGGCATCTCGTCCCGGCGGTTCATGAACAGGAATTCGGAGCGGAACAGGCCCACGCCCACGGCGCCGGCGGACAGCGCCGCGCCGGCATCCTCGGCCAGCTCGATATTGGCCAGCAGTTCGATCTCAAGCCCGTCCAGCGTGACCGACGGCATATGGCGCAGCCGCTGCAGGCGCTTCTTTTCAAGTGCCCGTTCGCTCTGGCGGTGACGGTACTCCTCCAGGATGATCGCCGACGGATCGACGATCACCAGGCCGGCGTCGCCATCGATGATGATCCAGTCGTCCTGGCGGATCAGCTCGCTGGCGCTCTTCACACCCACGGCGGCGGGGATGTCCAGACTGCGCGCCACGATCGCCGTGTGCGACGTGCGGCCGCCCAGGTCAGTGACAAACCCGTGGAACATCGTGTGCTTGAACTGGAGCATGTCGGCGGGGCCGATATCGTGGGCCACCACGATCACGCCGGGCGCCGCCTCGCCGTCCGGCGCCAGCGCCGGCACGGGCGCGGGAGCCAGCGCGGGCGCGCCGGCCAGCACCTTCAGGATCCGCTCCACCACCTGGTGGATGTCGGCCTTGCGCTCGCGCAGGTACTCGTCCTCGATCTCGTCGAACTGGCGCATCAGTTCCTCGAGCCGCGTGGTCAGCGCCCACTCCGCGTTATAGCGGCGCTGGAGGATCAACTCCTCGGGCTCGCGCGACAACGCCTCGTCGTCGAGGATCATCGCATGCACATCCAGGAACGCGCCCATTTCCTCGGGGGCGTCGCGCGGGAGGTCACGCTTCAGGGTAATCAGTTCCGCCCGCACGGCGGCGCGTGCCGCGCGTAATCGCTCCACCTCGGCATCGAGCCGGTCTTCGTCGACCAGGTAGTGCGATACGTCCAGCGCAGCCGGCGCCAGGATATGGGCCCGCCCGATGGCGACCCCACGAGAAACCGGAATGCCGTGCAAGGCAAAGGGCATGACCCGCTCCGTCAGGAACGTTGAGAAATTCTGTTAATGGCGCCGGGACTCACTCGCCTTCGCCGAACCGGTTTCCGATCAACGCCAACACGGCGTCCATCGCCTCCTGCTCGTCGGGGCCGTCGGTCTCGATCGTGACCGTCGAGCCGATGCCGGCGGCCAGCATCATCACGCCCATGATGCTTTTGGCATCGACCTGGCGGCCGTTTCGGGACATCTTGACCTGGCTGTTGAAACTTCCCGCCAATTGCGTGAGCTTGGCGGAAGCGCGGGCATGAAGCCCGAGCTTATTGATGATGGTGGTGTCCCTCTGCAGCATATTTGTCGGGATGGTTTGCGGTTTGGTTCTGGACGGTGGTCGTGCCAATCTGCAGCACGCCTTGCGAGCCGCCGGCGAGGGCCTTGGTGGCAAGCTGGTCGAGTTTTTCAGCGCGATAGCAGATCGCGCGCACGAGCATCGGCAGGTTCACACCCGCCAGCACCTTCACGCGGCCCGGTTCGGCCAGCCGTGCGGCGATATTGGCGGGCGTGGCGCCAAAAATGTCGGTCAGCACCAGGGCACCGTTGTCTTCGCAGACCGCTGCCAGGCTACGCTGAGCCTCGGCCAGCACGGCCGCGGGATCGGCGTCGGCGACGACGTCGATCGCCTCCAGCCGGGACGGCTGGCCACAGTAGACGTGGGCAGCGCAATCGCGCAGCGCCGAAGCCAGCGGCGCGTGCGCGATGATCAGAATTCCTGCCATGATGGTGAATCCGTTGGACTGCCCCGAATTGTAGCAGGCAGCCTTGCCGCCTCCGCCGCGAATATGCCCGTCCCCCGTACTGTGGCGCCGTCGCATCATCGATGCGACCTCGGCTTGCTTAGCGCCGGTCGCTGGCGACGGCCTCCTCGAGTGCGTCGATGAACATCGCGCCCACATTGAAGCCGGTTTGCTGCGTGATCTCCTGGAAACAGGTCGGACTCGTCACATTCACTTCGGTCAGATAGTCGCCGATCACGTCCAGGCCCACCAGCAGCAACCCCTGCTTCCACAGGCCCGGCGCCAGCGTCTCGGCAATCTCGCGGTCACGCGCGCTCAGTTCCTGCGCCCGGCCAATGCCGCCGGCGGCCAGGTTGCCGCGAATCTCGCTGCCTTGCGGAATACGCGCCAGCGAGTACGGCACCGGCTTGCCGCCGATCAGCAGGATGCGCTTGTCGCCATCCTTGATGGCCGGAATGTAGCGCTGGATCATCAGCGTGCGGGCGCCGTTGTCGCTCAGGGTTTCGACGATCGAACCCAGGTTCATGCCGTCGGCGCCCACGCGGAAGATGCCCATCCCGCCCATGCCGTCCAGCGGCTTGACGATGATGTCCTTGTGCTCGGCGTGGAAGGCGCGGATACGGCTGGCGTCGCGCGTGACCAGTGTCGGCGTGACGAACTGCGGAAACTGGGCGATCGCCAGCTTCTCGGAATGATCACGGATAGCCTGCGGCTTGTTGAACACGCGGGCGCCCTGCTTTTCCGCCAGCTCCAGCAGCCAGGTGCTGGTCACATATTCCATGTCGAACGGCGGGTCCTTGCGCATCAGCACGGCGTCGAACCTGGCCAGCGGCAGCACGGCGGCCTCGCCCAGGCGGAACCAGTCGTGGGCATCGTCAAGCAGTTCGAGCGGCCGCGTCACGGCCTCGACCACGTCGCCAGCCAGCGAAAGCTGCGACTGCAGGCAGAAGAACAACTCATGCCCGCGCGCGGCCGCCTCGGTCATCATGGCGTAGGTGGAATCCTTATACGTCTTGAAGGTTTCCAGCGGGTCGGTGATGAAAAGAATGCGCATGATGGCTCGTCGCGTTGGCGTCAGGTAGAAGGGTCCGGCTCAGCCGCGCCGGACCGTGGGCGTGCGTGACCGGCGGCCAGGCCCCGGAGAATCAGAGGATCGGATTCGGGTCGGTCTTTTCGAGTTCCAGCGACGCGGCCAGCAGCGCCAGGCGCGCCACCACACCGTACATGTAGAAGCGGTTCGGCACGGCGGCGCCCGGCTTGGCATGACTATCCGGAATGCCGTTCGGCGCGAACGCCAGCGGCACGAAGTGCATGCCCGGCGCGTTCAGGTTTTCGTCGTTGCCACGACCGGTGTGCACGCGATAGAAGCCGCCAACCACATAGCGGTCGATCATGTACACCACCGGCTCCGCCACGGCCTCGTTGACCTTCTCGAACGTGTGCACGCCTTCCTGGATGATGACGTCGGAGACCTCTAGGCCTTCCTTCACGACGCTCATCTTGTTGCGTTCCTTGCGGTTCAGGCCCTTGATCTCGGACGGGTCCCGCACGGTCATGATGCCCATGCCATAAGTGCCGGCATCTGCCTTGACCACCACGTACGGCGTTTCCTTGATGCCGTATTCACGGTACTTCTTGGCGATCTTCTTGAGCACGCCTTCCACGGAATCGGCCAGTTCCTCCTCACCGATGCGCTCATGGAAGTTCACGCCCGACTGGCGCGCGAAGTACGGGTTCACCATCCACGGATCGATATCGATCAGCTTGGCGAACTTCTTTGCCACCTCGTCGTACGCGGCAAAGTGGCTGCTCTTGCGGCGCGTGGACCAGCCGGCGTGCAGCGGCGGCAGCAGGTACTGCTCCTGGATGTTCTCCAGGATCGGCGGAATGCCGGCCGACAGGTCGTTGTTGAGCAGGATCGAGCACGGATCGAAATCCTTGAGCCCCAGGCGGCGGCCCTTGGTGCCCAGCCGCGCCAGCGGCTCCACCACCAGGGTCTGGCCATCCGGCAGTTCGATCGGCGTGGGTTCGGTGATTTCCTCGGACAGCGATCCCAGGCGCACGTTCAGCCCCGCCTGGCGCATGATCAGCGACAGCCGCGCCACGTTCTGCAGGTAGAACATGTTGCGCGTGTGGCGTTCCGGGATCAGCAGCAGGTTCTTGGCGTCCGGGCAGATCTTTTCGATCGCGGCCATCGCGGCCTGCACGGCCAGCGGCAGCATCTCGGGGGCCAGGTTGTTGAAACCGCCCGGGAACAGGTTCGTGTCGACCGGCGCCAGCTTGAAACCGGCATTGCGCAGGTCCACGGAACAATAGAACGGCGGAGTATGTTCCTGCCATTCCAGCCTGAACCAGCGCTCGATGGACGGGGTAGCGTCCAGGATCTTCTTTTCCAGTTCGAGCAGCGGACCGTTCAGCGCGGTGATGAGATGCGGGACCATATCCATCCTAAGAAATCAGCTTAATTGTCCGCCCCGATTGTAAGGGAACGGCTATCGTCCTGCTGGCTCTTGCCGCATAACCATATGCGGCGGCCGGCTTTGGGTATGGGGATATGGGGACGATCGAAGGATTTCAAAGCCCGCCGTGTTCTGGCCCGGACAGGCCGCCCGACGTGGCGCGCGGGCAAAAAAAAAGCGCGGCGTGCTGCCGCGCTTTCAAATGGCCTGACAGATACGGGGAGCGTTCTGCAGGTGGAGGAAACTGCCTCACTGGCACTCTATGCCCGCTCCCGACTAAAGACAATTGAGACTTTTTAAGATCCGATTTAAGCACCCTGCGAATATCCCGACGGCCCTTGTCACGCCGTTGAAGGGATGCCAACGCCTGTTGGCGGGCATCCCAAAGTCATCCGCTGATGCGAGTTCCGCCGCCCTCCGACAACGCCTTGCCCATATGGACGATGTCGGTGATGACGCCCTCTCCATGTGAATTTTTAATCACATAATCAAGGACGGCCTCGACCTTCGGCCCCATCGATCCCTTGCCGAAATGCCCTTCGCGCATGAACTGCTCGGCTTCGGCAATGGTCAGGTGGTCGAGCCAGCGTTGCTCCGGCTTGCCGAAGTGGATCGCCACCTTCGGCACGGCCGTCACGATCAGCAGGCGCTGCGCCTGGAGTTGCCGGGCCAGCAGCGCGGACGCCAGGTCCTTGTCGATGACCGCCTCGCGGTTGCACAGCGTGCCATCCGCCGCCTGCGTGACCGGAATGCCGCCCCCGCCGCATGCAATGACGATGTGGTTACTGTCCAGCAAGGTGTGGATGGTCTCGATCTCCACCACGGCCTGAGGCCGCGGCGACGCCACGCACCGCCGCCAGCCTCGGCCGGGTTCCTCCATGACACTCCAGCCGTTGGCTTGCGCCAGTTGCTGCGCCGTGGCGGCATCCATGATCGACCCGATCGGCTTGCTGGGATTCTGGAACGCCGGATCGGCCTCGTCGACGATCACCTGGGTCACCACGGTGGCCACATTCATGGCCAGCCCGCGCCGGTGCAGTTCGTTATAGAGGCTGCGCTGGAACATGTCGCCGATGGCGCCCTGGGTGTCGGCCGTGGCGTAGTCCATCGGCACCGGCGGCACCTCCTTCATGGCCAATTCCGAGCGCCGCAGGATGTAACCCACCTGCGGCCCGTTGCCGTGAGTCAGCACGACGCGCCAGCCCTGGGCCGCCACGTCGACGATATGGCTGGCCGCGCTGGCCGCGGCGCGAGCCTGGTCGTGCAGGCTCGTGCCACCACCTTCGGGGGCCAGGGCGTTGCCGCCGACGGCAATCACGGCGATCGGCGCCTGTTGGCTTGCTTGGTCTGTCATCTCGCCCCCTTACTGTGTGTCAGGCAATGTCGCGGCCAAGGCCTGGATGGCCTGCGTAAAGCACGCCAGCGGCGCGTGGGTAATACCCGCGCCGATCTGGCCCACCCCGGCATCCTTGTGTGCGATACCCGTGTTGATCACGGGCTGGATGCCGGTGTCCAGCACGCGCCGGGCGTCGATACCCGCCGGCGTGCCCGTGAAATCGAGCGCCGGCAGCGTGAACGCACTGTTCTGCCCCAGCGTGATATGCAGCATGCGGCGCGTGTTGGCCAGGGCGTCGCGCGGGGTGCCGCCGATGAACTGGACGATGGCCGGCGAGGCCGCCATCGCAAACCCGCCCACGCCGGCGGTCTCGGTAATGGCGCTGTCGCCCAGGTCGCGCGCCGCATCCGCCGGGCCAAAGCCGGGGAAGAACAGACCGTCGATCACCGCCGCCGGGGCGGTGAACCACTGGTCGAGACCTGACAGCCGGATGCCGAAGTCCACACCATTGCGCGCCATCACGGTCACCAGGGTGGAATGCGGCACGCCGTGGGCGGCGTCGAGCATCGCCTTGCACGCCGCCATCGACAGGTTCAGGAAGAAGTGGTCATTGCCGGCGATGAAGGCGAGCGTCTCGGCCACCTTGCGGGCATCGAGCCGGGACGAGCCCAGCGCCGCCACCGTCAGCTTGCGGAACAGCAAGCCGCTGGCCGCCGCATTGCGGTTGTGGACCTCGTCGCCCATGTGCAGCGCCTGCGCCATCAGCGGCTTCAGTTCCAGCTCGCCGATCTCTTCCAGGATGCCCGCCAGCGTCGGCCCCATCGTGTCGGCCATCCAGCGCAGCCGCTGGATGACTTCCTCACCATTGGCCCCGAAGCGCAGCACCTTGCCCAGCCCTTCGTTCAGGTTGCAGTAGGCCTCGTTGCCGCGCGCCGGATTGCGTACCACCAGGACCGGCATCGACGGACTGATGACCCCGGCCATCGGCCCGACCGCGCCGTGGTGATGGCACGGCGCCAGGCGCACCTCGCCGCTTTCCACCAGCGCGCGCGCCTGCTCCAGCGATTCGGCCCAGCCTTCGAACAGGATGGCGCCCAGCACCGCGCCCTGCTGAGGTCCGCACATGCGCGCCCATTCGATCGGCGGGCCGGAATGCAGGATGCGCTTGCCATCCATCCCCGGGATCGCCTGTGCGGCGGTCGAAACCCCGGTCAGCACCGGCTGGGCGGCCAGGTATCGCGCGTAGGCCGTCCGGTTGGCCTCTTCGATGCGCGGATCGGCGAGCAGCCGCGCCAGGGCCCAGCCCGCGTCGACATCGCCCTCGGCGGGTGGTTGCCATTGCAGCGACTGTGCCTCGCCGCCGCACTGGCGCAGGTTGTCGGCAAACGCCGCCAGGCCGACATTGATGACAACGGGTTTCTGCGTGATCAGTGAGGTCATACTCCGGCTCCAGTCTGCTGCGTGCCCACGGTGGCTTCCAGCACCGCGCGACACAAGGCGACGGCCTGCGCATTGCTTTCCGCCAGTTCCACTCCCGCGCCCACCAGCGTCGCGCGCTGGGCGTCTAGTTGCTGCGGGTCGCCGCGCGTGCCGCAGACATGCCCGATGAAGAGCACGTCTCTGCCTGCACGGGCCGCGGCCTCGCGCGCCGCTTGAATCGATGGCACCACCTGCCCGGCCGGGTCCTCGTGGGCACCGTAGCCAAGCACGAAGTCGAGCAGGACGATGCCGACCCGCGGGTCGGACGCTTCGGTCACGATGCGCTCGTTGCGCAGGCCCGGATCGATCATCGGATGCGGCCGCCCGCGCGTGAAATCGTCGTCGCCGAGGTCGAGGATCGTGTTGCCCTGGCTATGCCAAAGGTCCGCGACGCGCACCACCTTGCCGGTGGGCGTGTTCGACTGCAGGCCGGGCAGGATGTCCTGCAACAGCAGCAACGCCTCATAGCAGAACGTGCCGCCGCTATAGAGGCCGCGCAGTTGTGTCTGCTCCGGCTTGAGGCGCCGTGCCAGCGCGCCGGCACGCTCCGCCAGATCGGCAGCCGCGTGTATGCCTTGTGCCGGCACGCCACGCGATAGCGCCACCGCCTGCCGTGCCGCATCCTCCAGGGTGATGGCCGGCACCAGCCCCGCGGCCCGCACCCCCGCCGGATCGGCACCCAGGAAGCAGATCACCACGGGCTTGCCAGTGCCGCGCGCGGCCGTCAGGATCTTGTCGGCCACGGAGGCCGCCGGCGGCTTGGAAACCAGCACGATGACCCGCGTGGCTGGATCTTCCGCCAGCTGCGCCAGCGCCGTCAGCATCGTGATGCCGCCCACGGCCTCGGAAAGATCGTGCCCGCCCGTGCCAATCGCATGCGTGATTCCGCATCCGTACTGGTCGATCAGGCAGGTCACCTGCTGCAGGCCAGTGCCCGATGCCGCGATCACGCCGATGTCGCCACGCGCAACGACATTGGCAAACGCCAGTGGCAACCCATCGATGATGGCCGTGCCGCAATCGGGCCCCATCACCAGCAGGTTGCGCGATTGCGCATATCGCTTGAGGGCGATTTCCGACGCCACGCTGACGTTGTCCGAAAACAGCATCGTGTTCATGCCCAGCCGCAGCGCCTTCATGGCCTCGGCCGCCGCGTAATCGCCCGGCGTGGAAATCAGCACGAGATTGGCCTTGCCGCCGCCGGCCTCGAAGGCCATCTGCACACTGCGCAGCGGTTCGGCTTGCGTGTCCTGGGACTCGCCTGAAGCCTTCTCGTCGAGCAACGCGGCGGCATGGTCCAGCGCACCCTCCAGCGCGTCGGCTTCACCGCGCACCACTAACAGAATGTCGTTGGGGCGCGGCTCCGGCATCGCATCGAGCAGACCGGCGCCGGCCATCAATTCGAGATTGGCCCGGGTGGCCATCTGCGCCGACGCTTCCGCCACGCCGGGCAACTTGCCAAGGCGTGCGGAGAGCTGCATCAACGCTACGGAATCTCGGTAGAGATTCGGGAAAAAGCGGGAAGCGGTGGATGTCATACAGAAATCCTTTCATACGGCGCCGTGTGGCGCCCCTGCAGGCCGGCTTGAAATTGCGTGGCACCGGAGCGGTCTGCCAGACCAGCCTCCAGGCCCGCGCAAAAGCCGATCAGTGTGTCCATGCCCGAGTATTGGCCGATGGTGGATTGCGCGGCCAGCGCGTGTTCCAGACCGTCCGCCTCGGCCGCGCACGTCAGCGCCATGCAGACGTCCGCCATGCGTGAGGTGGTCCAGCCCAGCATGGCCTGATCCAGCGCGTCGCGGCTGGCGGCCGACGTGGCGTGCCAATGGCGCCGCACGCTGGTGGCAAGCCGGGCCGTGTGTCGTGTCATGACCGGATTCATGCGCAGCCCGATCAGCAGGCCAGCGATCATGTCGTCGGCACTTGGGGTCAGGCCTGGACCCAGTCCCAGCGCCTGGCCGACTGCCGCGTCGACCTTGTCCGCGCCATCCGCCCCAACATGCGATGGCAAGGCATCGACGACGCGGATAAACGCAGCCAGCGCGGCACGCCAGAATCGCCACGCGGATACAGGCATGCCCGCCTCCGCGACGCCTTGCCGACGATGCAGCCAGGCGCGGCACGCTTGCACTGCCTCGGCGGACGGCTCGTCGCCAGTCAGCTCCGGCGACCGCCAGAGGCTCGCGCCATCCAGCGGCAGAACGAAGCGTGCGTGGGTCAGTTGCGTCCCGGACAGCGTGGCGTGACTGCCGGCATCCAGGCACCGATGCAGGGCCGGCCAGTCCATCCGGTCCACATTGATGACCCGCATGCCGCGCGGCGAATCGCCCTGCAGCAGCGTCAGCAGCCGTCCGTCGTCCAGCGTCAGGTGAATCGCCCGGTCGAAGCGGGCCTGCACCAGCGCGTGCATGACCTGCCCGTCGGGCAGGCGCAGGTCGGCGCCGATCGATAGTGTGCGCATGGCGATGCCGCTCGTCAGCCTAGGGCCGCGATCACGGCCGTCGACGACGCCACCCAACCAAAGATGCCGCCCTGCGCCTTGATCATTTCCAGGCCGATGCGCTGGAACTCAGGAAAGTAGGAACCGGTGGCATCCGCCACTACGACGCATTCGAAACCCCTGTCGTTGGCCTCGCGCACCGTGGTGTTGACGCACACCTCGGTGGTCACGCCGCAAACGATCAGCGTCTGGATGCCGCAATTGCGCAGTCTGGCCTCCAGGTCGGTGGCATGGAAGGCGCCCTTGCCCGGCTTGTCGATCACCGGCTCGCCTGGAATGGGCTGGAGTTCGGGGATGATGTCGTGTCCGGCCTGCCCACGCACCAGGATGCGTCCCATCGGGCCCATGTCGCCGATACCGGTGTCCAGCCGGCCGCGCGCCCGCTTGGTGGGCGGGCAATCGGTCATGTCCGGGTTGTGCCCTTCGCGGGTGTGGATCACCAGCAGCCCCTTGGCGCGCGCGGTCTCCAGCAGCGCCTTGCATGGCGCGATGGCTCCGCGCAGCAGCGACACGTCGTTGCCCAGCATTGCACCAAAGCCGCCGGGCTCCAGGAAATCGCGCTGCATGTCGATGATGACCAGCGCGGTGGTTGCCGGGTCGAAGGAAAGGTCGTACGGTTCCGCCTTGATTGTCTTTGTCATCACTGCTTCTCCAGGACTGAACGGATAAGGTCGCTGTGGTTCGTCATGCGCGCCGCGACGCCATATAGGCACGCCAGTCGCCGAATGCCGAAATGTCGGTGTGCGCGGCGGTGATCTGCGCCTGCGGGTAGAGAATGCCGTCCACCACGCTGCCGTCCTCCAGCTCCACCGGACCGCAATACAGGTGCGGCGGCTCGCCCGCTTCCACGCGGGCCCAGGTCTCGTCGCTCATGCGGTACATCTCGCCCACCACCGACACGCCGCCGGTATCCACCCGGTACATGCCGGGATGCACGTCGTTGATCGAATGGATGCGATAGATCGGCTTGGTGCGAAATTCGCCAAGGAATTCGGCACCCGCGAGGTTGCCGTGCAGGGCCAGGCCGCGCATGAGTGTGCCGTTTACAAACAGGGTCTTCGCCATGATGGGTCTGCTCCGTGGTCAGACGTGAGGGGTATCGGATTCTTCGTCGTCATTGGACGGGGCCCAGCTGATGCCTTCGCCGGATCGCTTCTGCTGCCATGCCATCCAGATGAAGGTCAACGTGGCCAGCCCGTAGCCAAATGAGACGCCGGGCGATGCATTGACGGCCAGATGCGCCCCGTGGATAAAGCCGAAGAATGAAAGCAGTGTGGCCGCGCCGGCGTAGACCGCCGCCCAGTTGAAGCGCCGGTCGATCACGAACACCGCGATGGCGCCGATCATCAGACCGGCCAGCACCGCGCCGCCGCCGGCCAGCTCCATGCCTTGATAGAGCACCCCGGCATTGGCCAGGTCGGCGAAGACCTTGTCCGGTATCGCCCCGATATTGATGCCGCCCGCACCCAGCGCGCCATCGACCTGCGTCTTGGCCCACTCGGCGATATTCGGTACCAGCGCCAGCACGATGGCAGGCGCGTGGCGCTTCGGCGACGCCTGGAAAGCCTGCGCGCCGATCACCAGCCCGATGAACAGCAGGATCGGCACGATGGAAACCAGCGGGATCACCGAAAGCAGCAGCGCGGTCAGACCGAGGAAGCAAAGAATGCCGACGCCCACGCCAGTGACCAGCGAATAGCCGATGCGTCCGCCCATTGCCTTCCAGCCCGGATGCCCGATATAGACGGCCGGCGGGAACGGCGAGCCCAGGAACGCGCCGACAATAGCGCCGGCCCCATCGGCCATCAGGACGGCGCGCAGGTTGTAGTTGTCACCGCCTGCACTGGCCGACTCGACGTTGTTGATGCCTTCCGTGAAGTTGTAGATCCCCAGCGGGATGGCCGTGACCAGCAGCGGCCACACCTGCTCGAACGGAATCGACAGCACATCGCCGGTCACGATCGGCAGGTGCAGAGAGAAATGCTGGATGGCCTCGCCCACGGCACTTGGCTGCATCAGGTCGCTCCAGCCGAGCGCGGTGGCGATCCACGCCATGCCCGAGCCGACCAGCACTACCGCCAGCCCGCCCGGCACATTGAACGGCAGGCGCACGTTACCGATCCAGGACATCAGGATGATCACGAAGCAGATCAGCCCGATCCACGCGCCCTCGAACATCTGGTAGGCCGGGCGCATCGAAATGAACGCGATGGAAATGCCGGCCAGCGTACCCAGCATGGCCGCGCGCGGCGTGTACTTGCGGATGGTGGGTCCGACGAACGCGCCCAGCAGCACGATGATGCCCACGATCAACGCCCACACCAGCCCGAGCTTCCAGGCCAGAATCGGATCGTGCGTGGTCAGGTAAGTGGGCAGCATGACCACGAAGACCACGATGAACATGTGTGGCACGCTGGGGCCGTACGGCATGGCCGTCACGGTGTCGCGCCCTTCCTTCCTGGCGAGCTGCCAGGCCAGGTACGCGTAGAACAGGTTGCCCAGCGGCAGCGCGATGCCCAGCGCCGGCAGGATCCGGCCGTAGACGGTTTCATTCGGCATCTGCACGACGTACAGCGCCAGCCCTGACAGCACCAGCACGTTCAGCAACACGTTGGTGAACAGGCCGAAGAACGCGTTAAGGTCCCCCGTCACCCATAGTCGCGGACGCTCGCTGGCGGCCAGCGGCGGCACCCCTGAAGTAGTCTGGCTCACGATGACTCTCCTTCTGCATCAGAATTTGTGAAATTGGGGAAGACGCTGTGTCGTGCCGGCTGCCGGAAGGCAATCGTTCGTTTTGTCTTGTGTAGTGCGACCTACAAAATCTAGTTCAGAAAATCAGGAACGGCGGTCGTCCGTGTCATTGCAGAATCTGGCAATCCGGATGCTTGATGCAGTGGCACGGCGCGGCGAAAAAACTGCAACGATGGTAGTGGCGGCCGCACCCCGCCGCGATGCCTCAAATCAAAGGTCTGGGCGCTTGCTGCGATGGCGGCGGCGGATCGTTCCAGAATGCGTGCAGGCGTTTCAGCCCTGGGGAGATTGAAGCCGGTAGAGCGGCATCCGCGCGATACGCGCGCGATACGGGCGCGCAAAATAAAAAAGCCCCGGCGCAAGGCCGGGGCAAAACTCCTGAGAGAAGATTCCCAATCAGCTCTCCAGCACAACTCTGTTGTGGATATCAGACTTCATAGGCCGTTTCGCCGTGCGAAGTGATATCCAGACCTTCGCGCTCTTCCTCTTCCGGCACGCGCAGGCCAATCAGCATATCCACCAGTTTGTAGGCCACCAGGGACACCACACCCGACCACACCACCGTGGTCAGTACACCTTCGAACTGGATCCAGAGCTGGCCGGCGATCGAATAGTCGTCAGCCACCTTGTTGGCAACGTAGTCGTAGATGCCCACGCCGCCCAGGCTCGGTGCCGCGAACACGCCGGTCAGCAGCGCGCCGACGATACCGCCCACGCCGTGCACGCCGAACACGTCCAGCGAGTCATCCATGCCTAGCATGCGCTTCAGGCCGGATACACCCCACAGGCACAGCAGGCCAGCTACCAGGCCCATCACGATCGAGCCCATCGGGCCGACAAAACCAGCGGCCGGGGTGATCGCCACCAGGCCAGCGACGGCACCCGAAGCACCGCCCAGCATCGACGGCTTGCCCTTGCCAATCCATTCACCGAAGGTCCACGACAGCACGGCGGCGCAGGTCGCCAGCAGCGTGTTGACGAAGGCCAGCGCGGCACCGCCGTTGGCTTCCAGGCCCGAGCCGGCATTGAAGCCGAACCAGCCGAACCACAGCAGCGAGGCACCCACCATCGTGAACGTCAGGCTGTGCGGACGGATCGCTTCGCGGCCGAAGCCGATGCGCTTGCCGAACATGAAGGCACCCACCAGGCCCGCCACTGCGGCGTTGATGTGCACCACGGTACCGCCCGCGTAATCGAGCGCGCCCTTCTGGAACAGCCAGCCCGACTTGGCCGTGGCCGCGGCTGCCGCTGCGGCGTCGGTGTAGGCGTCCGGACCCGGCCAGAACCAGACCATGTGCGCCATCGGGATGTAGGCGAACGTGAACCAGAGCACCACGAACACCAGTACAGCCGAGAACTTGGCGCGCTCCGCGAAGGCACCGATGATCAGGCCGCAGGTGATGCAGGCGAACGCGCACTGGAAGGCGAAGAACACCAGTTCCGGAATGACCACGCCCTTACTGAAGGTGGCCGCCACGGCGTCGACGTTCAGGCCCTTCATGAACAGCCGGTCGGTGCCGCCGAAGAACGCGTTGCCTTCCGTGAACGCGAAGCTGTAGCCGTAGATGGCCCACAGGATCGCAATCAGGGAGAAGATCACCAGGCACTGCATCAGCACCGACAGCATGTTCTTCGAACGGACCAGGCCGCCGTAGAACAACGCCAGGCCAGGCAGCGTCATCAGAATCACGAGCGCGGTAGCCACCAGCAGCCAGGCCGTGTCGCCCTTGTTGGGAACCGGAGCCGGTGCGGCGGCAGGAGCCGCTTCGGCCGGCGCTGCAGCGGCCGGGGCCGCGGCAGCAGCAGCCGGTGCAGCCGCGGGAGCGGTGGCCGCTGCCGGGGCCGAGGCCTCGGGGGCGGGCTTGTCCTGCGCCACGGCATGGGTGGACAGGCCGAGACCGGCCGTGCCGAGCGCCAGCGTCATTGCGCCGGCCGTCAGGAATCGCTTGAACCAGGTTTTCATGTGTCTAACCTCTGTCTCTCGTAGTTCTGGTGTCACAGCGCATCGGCGCCGGTCTCGCCGGTGCGGATGCGGATGACCTGTTCGACTGGCGCGATGAAGATCTTGCCGTCGCCGATCTTGCCGGTGCGGGCCGACTTTTCGATGGCCTCGACGGCGCGCTCCACCACGTCGTCCGGCACCGCCACTTCGATCTTCACCTTGGGCAGGAAGTCGACGATGTATTCGGCGCCGCGATAGAGCTCCGTATGACCTTTCTGGCGGCCGAAGCCCTTGACCTCGGTCACGGTGATACCGGACACGCCGACGTCGGAGAGCGCTTCGCGCACCTCGTCGAGCTTGAACGGTTTGATGACTGCAATGATGAGTTTCATTGGGGGTTCTCCTTGGGGCAGCCCGATGGGTCAGGCCGCCCGGCTTCGGATGTGTGCTGTTGTTGGAATCAGAAAGTCTTGGTAATCGATGCCCACGCAGCGGCCTTGCCGAGGTAGCGGCCACGGTTGGCACTGGTGTAGAACGACTCCTTGGCGTTGGTGTCGACATAGGCCACCGACAGCGCGAAGCCCTTGCCGAGATCCTTCGTCAGGCCGATCTTCCAGTCCGTGTACGACGCATCGCTGTGATGCGTCACACCCTGGTAGCCGACGTGCGCATTCAGCGTCAGGTCCCAGAAATTCAGCGGCACGTTCGCGCTCAGGTCGACGTAGTAGCTGTTCTTGCTGTCATCGATGCCGAACAGGTTCGTGACCGCGTGCGAGTACTTCAGGAACACCGGACCCCAGCCGATGCCGGCATAGAGTTCGGTCGTGTACGGACGCGTGGTCGTGTAGCCGCCCGGGTAGTAGTACTGGAGCACGCCCACGTCGTAGTTGAATTCCTCGCCGCCTACCGCGAACTTGTTCTTGTAGCCGCCGTAGAAGTCCATCTCGACCGGTGCGGAGACCGACGAATCGGCGTCTTCGAGCCAGCTGATGCTTGAGTTCCAGTTGCCGACGTAGAAACCGCTTTCATGCGAATAGTCGAACCCGCCCTGAATGGCCGGGCGCAGGTTGGTCTGGCTGATGCCGCGATAGCGGTAGTCAGACACCAGCGACACGTTGGCCGAAAACGTGTGGGGCGATGCCGGCTCGGCGGCGGGTGCGGCGGCTGCTGGCGCGGCGGCGTCCGGGGCGGTCTGCGCGAACGCAACCGGGGCTGCCAGGCTGAGCAGTACCGCAGCGGCGCTGACTGCGAGGCTCGACGTCTTCATCTGGTTCTCTCCTTTTCCTGAAATCTTGCGGGCTCGTTTTGAGGGATCTGCAGCTTCGTTATTGCTCTAGGGTCTTGACGCTCCTGGCAACCGGTACTGCAACTGCCGTGCCAGCTATGCCGCCCCGTGGCGGCGCATGGCCGGCAGGCGGTAGACTGCGGCCCTGAGCGATGACTGCGCCACTTGGCGCAACGACGCCGGGATGGGCTCCCGCGCGCCAGGAATCCGTTAAAAGATGTGTCCAGGCCTTGCCAAACCTTTCATGGCGGGCGCCGAAGCGCCATAATCCGCGTCATGAAGGGTCAAGTGCTGCGTGCTTGGCGTATGAGAGAGGAGGCCGGCCGGCCTGCAGGACGCCGGCTTCGGCGCGCCCCAGTCAGGTGCATGGACGGGGCAACCACGTGTGCGACACGCCGCAGCGAAGCGCCCCATTGCGGTGCATGCCAGGCGGACTCGTCACGACATGCCGTGCGCGCGATGCGGCCCGGACCCGAATGATCCAAATTGGTCACAACAGGAGCTTCACCATGAAACCGACCGATCTCTTCAACGACCTCCAGCAGAAGGTCAGTGAGGCGCTGCGTAACTCGCCGGCCAAAGACATCGAGAAAAACGTGCGCAGCATGATGACCCAGGGCTTTGCGCGCCTGGATCTGGTTACGCGCGAGGAATTCGACGTGCAATCGCAGGTGCTGGCACGCACCCGCGCACGCCTGGAAGAACTCGAGGCCCGCGTGGCCGCCCTGGAAGCCCGCGCCGGCATCGGCGCACCGCCCTCCGGCGGGGTATGACCCAGGCGCCTGGCGCCCACCCGCACTGCCAGAAAGGCCACCGGACTCCGGTGGCCTTTTTCTTTAACACTTTCGCAAACGTATGAGCCTTGCCGTCCTGCGCAGCCGTGCCCTGAGCGGCATCGACGCACCGCCCGTCTCTGTCGAAATCCACCTGGCGAATGGCTTGCCGGCGTTCAACATCGTCGGGCTGGCCGATACCGAAGTCCGCGAAAGCCGGGAGCGCGTGCGCGCCGCACTGCTCAACAGCGACTTCGAGTTCCCGAACCGCCGCATCACGGTCAACCTTGCCCCTGCCGATCTTCCGAAGGAACCGATGCGCTTTGACCTGGCCATCGCACTGGGCATCCTGGCGGCGAGCGGCCAGTTGCCGGGCACCGGCCTTGACGCTTTCGAATTCGCCGGGGAACTGTCGCTGGCCGGCGATCTCCGGCCAGTGCGCGGCGCGCTGGCGATGGCGATGGGCCTGGCGCGCGACAACCGCGCGCGCCAGGCCACGGAACAGCCCCCGCGCGCCTTTGTGGTGGCCACGGACAACGGCCCGGAAGCGGCACTGGTCGACGACCTGCCCGTCTATGCCGGCGGCACGCTGCGCGAGGTCTGCCACCACGTCGGGCTTCTGCCGGAGCAGACGCTGCGGCGCGCCCGGCCACCAGCGCGCGGGACCGACGCCGGCGATGGCCCGGACCTGCGCGACGTGCGCGGGCAGCTACAGGCCCGGCGCGCGATGGAGGTTGCCGCCGCCGGACAACATTCGGTGCTGCTGGTTGGTCCGCCCGGAACGGGCAAGTCGATGCTCGCGCAGCGCTTTCCGGGCCTGCTGCCGCCCATGACCGAAGCCGAGGCGCTGGAGGCCGCCGCGGTCCTGAGCCTGATGCCGGGCGGCTTCCAGTCGTCGCAATGGGGACGGCGGCCGTTCCGCAGCCCGCACCACACGGCGAGCGGACCAGCGATGGTGGGCGGGGGCGGCAACCCACGGCCCGGAGAAATCTCGCTGGCCCATCACGGCGTACTGTTTCTGGACGAATTGCCCGAATTTGAGCGGCGCGTCCTCGAAGTCCTGCGCGAGCCGCTGGAAACCGGTCACATCACCATTTCACGCGCCGCCGCGCAGGTCGACTTTCCGGCGCGCTTCCAGTTCATCGCCGCGATGAACCCCTGCCCGTGTGGCTATCTCGGGCATCCCACGCGCATGTGCCGCTGCACGCCCGACCAGGTGCAGCGCTACCAGTCGCGTATTTCGGGTCCCCTGCTGGACCGCGTGGACCTGCAGATCGAAGTACCCGCGCAGGGCCAGCACGAGGTACTGGACGGCCCGCCAGGTGAACCGAGCCACGCCGTCCGGGAGCGGGCCGCTGCGGCAAGGGGCCGCCAGCTCGCGCGCCAGGGCGTGCCGAACTGCGAATTGTCCGGCCGGGAGATCGACCGACACTGCCCGCTCGATAACGACGCGCAGGCGCTGCTGCGTGGCGCGATGGAAAAACTGGGCTGGTCGGCGCGCGCGTACTTTCGCGTGCTGAAGGTGGCGCGGACGATCGCCGATCTCGGCGGCGCGGAAGTGCTCGACGCCCGGCACGTGGCGGAGGCCATTCAGTACCGGCGGGTGTTGCGGACGGGATAAGGCAATGTGGAGCGCGGGAAGACCGTGACGTCCGAAAGCAAAATGGCCCGCTAGCGCGGGCCATCCTCATCCCCCCAATGTCACACCGGAGGTTCCACGGGCGGCGGTGGCGGCTCCTCGATCGGAGGCTGGTCCGGTGGAAAGCCGGGTGGAGGCGGTTCGCCGGGCGGGGGTTCCCGGTGGGCATTCAGGCCGACATCGCGCATCTGGGTCTCCATGAATTCCTGGTCACTCCCCATTGAAGCAAACGCTGCCGCACTATGCCAGCCGCCGCGAGACTTCAGGCGTGATGGCGGCGCACAAAGAACAGCGCGGTACCCACTGCCACCAGCACACCGCCGAAGAACCGGTTCTGCCAGCGCACGGCGCGCGCATTGCGGAACAGGCCCTGCATGCGCGACGCCAGCAGCGCGTAGCCATGCATCACGATCAGGTCCACAAAGCACATCGTGGCGGCCAGGATGGCCAGCTGGGTGGCAAGCGGATGGCCGGGATCGATGAACTGCGGCAGCACGGCCACCATGAAGATGATGCCCTTGGGGTTGGTGACGTTGGTCAGCAGACCCGTGGCAAAGCGCCGGCGCCGGCTCATCACCGCCACGCGCACCGCGCCGGCCGGGCCGTCAGTCGCGTCCTGCGGGGCGGACTCCACCCTGGCGCGCCATTGCTGGACGCCCAGGTAGATCAGATACATCGCGCCGACGGTCTTCACCACCAGAAACGCCTGCTCGGACGCCAGCAATAGCGCGCCCAGACCGCCACCGGCCACCAGCAGGATGACGACCAGCCCGGTCTGCAAACCGAGGATCGTGGTCGATGTCTTCTTCAGGCCATACGACAAGCCGTGGCTCATCGACAGCACCGCCCCCGACCCCGGCGATACGGCGATCACCCAGCACGCGGCGAAATATGCCAGCCACACTTCCCAACGCATCACTGCACTCCTTGTCGAAAAATCAAACTCAAAACGGATGAAAGCCGGTCAGGAACTGTTCGACCTGCTCGGCCTGGCGCGTATCGCGCGCGGCGTCGCCGGCTTCCAGCACCACGGCCTGGTAGACCCTTGCCCCCGAAGCCACCAGTCGCGCGGTCAGCCGGCGGGGTGCCTTGTCCTGCGGCGACACGCCGGCCACCGACACCTCCACGCCATCGAGCGGCACGGGCGGCTGGGCCGCGGACTTCACCGTGACCGGGCGCGCCCTGGCCGGTGCGTCGGGGTGCGCGCCAAGATTGGCGATCAGCCCCGCCTGCATGGCGTCCAGTGCCTCGCGGCGCAACTGCGCATCGTCGCTCGGCAGCGTGATCACACCGACCGCGAACAGCGTGCCATCGATATTCGCCGCCTCCATGACCATCGGCAGCTTGCGCCCGGCAATCGATACGTCACGTGCGGCATTGGTCGGCTTGGCCGGATAGAGCGCAGCGTACTTGCCATCGCTGGAGACGATGGTGCGCCAGTCGTAGCGCGGCGAGCAGCCAGCAAGCGCGAGCCAGAGCACGGCAAGCAGCGGCAGCAGGAAATGGCGGGAGCGGATCGTTGTCGGGGGCATCGGAATGGTCGGCGCAGTCGTGCGCAAGCCGGTATTATCCGGGAAGCCGCCTGCCCGCGCATCGCGCATGTTGCGCATTTCGCCGTCGCCGGGCGGCGCCTGTCTGTGAGGTACCCATGTCTGTCCGCCCCCTGCCCCGCTTCATGACGTCCACGCTCGCCATGTTGGCGTTGCTGGCCAGCGCCGGTGCCATTGCCGCGGGCGCGCACTTGCCTCCCGTGACCGATATCGGCGCCCAATCGGCGGCCGCCGCGAAACACGGCGAACCACTGGTGGTGCTGGTCAGCCTGCCCGACTGCACGTATTGCGACACGGTACGCCGCAATTACCTCGGCCCCCAGGTGGCGGCCGGTGAAATCGCGGCCCGCGAGATCGACATGACGGCCGATACACCGATCCGCGACGTCGACGGCACGGTCATCACGGCCAAGCAGTGGGCGCGCGCCCGGAATATCTCCGTGGCGCCCACCGTGCTGTTCCTGGACCGCCAGGGCCGCAACCTGGCCAGCCCGTTGCGCGGCATGCAGGCCGACTTTTACGGCGCCTATCTGGAGCAGGCCATCGACGAGGCCCGCGCCAAGGTTGCCGCGAGGTCCGACGCTGTGCGGTAAGCGCCGCAGCCGCGACGAATTGCCGCAGAATCAAGGCGGCCAACCGGCAACGCTGCCGGCTGGCGCGCGCGGCAGTAGAATAGCCGCTGTCCGCCGATGGCTTTCTGGCTCCGCTACCCCATGTCCAACACCGCTACTCCCGCCAATTCCTCGCGCAAGCGCTGGCCGATCGCCGTCGCGGTCGTGATCGTCGCGCTGCTCGGCTTCTTTGGCTACCGGGCGATGGCCCCGTCCAACAGCGTCCCGGCCGCCACGTTCACACTGCTGTCCGGCGAAAAGGTCACCACGGGCGATCTCAAGGGCAAGGTGTACCTGGTCAATTTCTGGGCCACCAGCTGCGTCACCTGCGTCAAGGAAATGCCGCAGATGATCAATACGTACAAGCAGTACAAGGACAAGGGCCTGGACTTCGTGGCCGTCGCCATGAACTACGACCCGCCGATGTACGTGGCCAACTACGCTCAGACGCGCGAACTGCCCTTCAAGGTGGCGATGGACTCCGACGGCACCGCTGCCAAGGCATTTGGCGATGTCCAGCTCACGCCCACCACGTTCGTGGTCGACAAGAACGGCAAGATCCTGAAGCGTTACGTGGGCGAGCCCGAGTGGGATGCGCTGCACAAGCTGCTGGACTCGGCGCTGGCCAGCGCCGCATGAACGGCTGACGTAAAGCCAACGCAAAAGGTGCCCAAGCGGCACCTTTTTTGTTGCCCGGTCACGTATCGAGCGCGGCCAGCTTGCCAGCCGAAGCTGTATGGATATACAGTGGGCGGTCAGATTTTTCTCATCCTGCTCAGACCTTTTCCCGCCGTGTTACCGGATCTCGTCCCCGAAGCTGCTCCCCATACCGACCTGCGCGCCGACGTTGCGGAGGCGCCCGCGTACCTGTCGAAGCTGAATCCGGAGCAACGCGCGGCGGTGGAATATGCGGGCCAGGCACCGCTGCTGATCATCGCGGGCGCGGGTTCCGGCAAGACCAATACGCTGGCGCACCGCGTCGCCCATCTGGTGGTGGGCGGCGCCGATCCGCGCCGCATCCTGCTGCTGACGTTCTCGCGCCGCGCCGCGGCGGAAATGGGCCGCCGCGTCGAGCGCATCGTCGACCAGGCACTGGGTACGAACAGCGGTGCCGGACGCGCGGCGCTGCAGTGGTCCGGCACGTTCCACGCCATCGGCGCGCGACTGCTGCGCGAATATGCCGAAACGCTGGGCCTGGCGCCCACCTTCACGATCAGCGACCGTGGCGATTCGGCGGACCTGATGCACGTGGTACGCCACGATCTGGGCATGTCCGAACAGACCTCGCGTTTTCCGCGCAAGGAAACCTGCCTGGCCATCTACTCGCGCGTGGTCAACACGCAGCTACCGATCGAGGTGGTGCTGAAGACCCAGTTTCCACGCTACGCGATGTGGGCCGATGCGCTCAAGACACTGTTCGCCGCCTATGTCGATGCCAAGCAGAAACAGCAGGTGCTGGACTACGACGACCTGCTGCTCTACTGGGCGCAGGCCATGAGCGAACCCGCGCTGGCGCAGGACATGGGCGCGCGCTTCGACCACGTGCTCGTCGACGAATACCAGGACACCAACGCACTGCAGGCGTCGATCCTGCTGGCGCTGAAACCCAGCGGTCGTGGTCTGACCGTGGTGGGCGATGACGCGCAATCGATCTACGCATTCCGTGGCGCCACGGTGCGCAACATCCTCGACTTTCCTTCGCGGTTCACCCCATCGGCGGAACAGGTCACGCTGTCGCAGAACTACCGTTCCACGCAGCCGATTCTGCAGGCCGCCAATGCGGTGATTGGCCTGGCCGCCGAGCGCTTCACCAAAGACCTCTGGTCGTTGCGCGAATCGGCGGAAAAGCCTGGCGTGGTCGTGGTCAACGATGAAGCCGACCAGGCGCGCTTCGTGGTCGAGCAGATACTGGCGCGGCGCGAATCCGGCCTGGCACTGATGCACCAGGCCGTGCTGTTTCGCGCTGCCGACCACAGCGCTCAGGTCGAAATCGAACTGGCGCGGCGCAATATCCCGTTCGTGAAATTCGGCGGCCTGAAGTTTCTGGAATCGACGCACGTCAAGGATGTGATGGCCGTGGTGCGCTGGCTCGAAAATCCGCGCGACCGCATGGCCGGTTTCCGAACGCTGCAGTTGCTGCCGGGTGTCGGGCCAAAAACCGCCGCTCGCGTGCTGGAAGGGCTCGAAGCCGCCACCGAACCGCTGCTGGCACTCGAAGCGTTCGAAGCCCCGCCCGCCGCCGCGCCTGCCTGGGATGACCTGCTCACGCTGGCCCGCACGCTGATGGCGCCCACATCGCCGTGGCCGTCCGAATTCGAGCAGGTCATTGCCTGGTATCAGCCGCACCTGGAACGCATGCACGACGATGCGGCCGCGCGGCAGGCCGACCTGCAGCAGATCGAGCGCATCGCCGCGACCTATGCCTCGCGCGAGCGCTTCCTGACCGAACTCACGCTCGATCCGCCGAGCGCGTCGAGCGATGAATCGGGCGTGCCGTCACGCGATGAAGACTACCTGATCCTGTCCACGATCCATTCCGCCAAGGGTCAGGAATGGAAGGCCGTGTACGTGCTCAATGCCGTGGATGGCTGCATGCCGTCGGACCTGGCGACGGGCACCACCGAGGAAATCGAAGAGGAGCGCCGGCTGCTGTACGTGGCGATGACCCGTGCGCGCGATCACCTGGACGTCATCGTTCCGCAGCGGTTCTACGTGCACAACCAGGTGGGCTTCGGCGACCGCCATGTCTACGCGTCGCGTACGCGCTTTCTGCCGAACCGCGTGATGCCGAACTTCTACAGCCGGTCCTGGCCGCCCCCGCCCATGCCGGGTGACGAGCAGGCCAAGCCGGCGCTGCCGCAGGTCGACCTCGCCGCGCGCATGCGCAATATGTGGAAGTAGGCGGCCGCGCGGTTACAGACCGTAGCGCTTGATTTTGTCGTACAGCGTGGCCTTGCCCACCTGCAGCAGGTCGGCGGTCTGGCTGACGGCGCCCCCGGTGCGCGCCAGCGCATCGGCGATGACGGCCCGTTCGTAGCGCTCCATGCGCTCGCGCAGCGGAATCGATTCGTCCGCGCCTTCGGCCTTGCCGGCATGGCCGCCTTCCGGCACGCCCAGCACCAGGCGATCCGCCGCATTGCGCAGCTCGCGCACATTGCCGGGCCACGGGCGCTGCATCAGTTGCTGACGCTGCATTTCCGACAGGATCGGCGCGGGGCGCTGATAGCGCACGGCGGCCACCAGCATGAAGTGTTCGAACAGCGGCACGATGTCCTCGCGCCGCTCGCGCAACGGCGGCAGCGGAATGGTCACCACGTTGAGCCGGTACAGCAAATCCTGGCGGAACGTGCCCTGCGCCACCAATCCCTCCATGTCGCCCTTGGCGGCAGCGATGATCCGCACATCGATCGGCAGCGAGGCATTCGACCCCAGCCGTTCCAGCGTGCCTTCCTGCAACACGCGCAGCAGCTTCACCTGAAGCGCCAGCGGCATGCTCTCGATCTCGTCCAGGAACAGCGAGCCGCCCGATGCATGCTCCAGCTTGCCGATGCGGCGCTTGCCGGCGCCCGTGAATGCACCGGCCTCGTGGCCGAACATCTCGCTTTCGAAAATCGCCTCGGGCACCGCACCGCAGTTCAGCGCAATGAACGGCGCGTCGCGGCGCGTCGACAGCGCGTGCAGGCTGCGCGCCACCAATTCCTTGCCCGTGCCGGTTTCACCGTTGATCATCACGGGCACGTCGGTTTCCGCGACGTTGGCGATCAGGTCGCGCACCTGCGCCATCGCCGGCGACCGGCCGATGATGCGCGTGCCGGCGGCAGGCCCGGCCAGCTCGCGGCGCAACGCCACGTTTTCCAGTTCCAGCGCGCGGCGTTCGAGCGCGCGTCGCACCGTATCGGTCAGGCGATCCGCACCGAATGGTTTCTCGATGAAATCGTAGGCGCCTTCACGCATCGCCTGCACGGCCATCGTGATATCGCCGTGGCCGGTGACCAGGATCACCGGCAAGCCCGGCGCCGTATTGCGGCAATGGTGCAGAAGGTCCAGCCCGCTGGCGCCACCCAGGCGCACATCGGTCACCAGCACGCCCGGAAAGTCCGCGGTCAGGTGCGGCATCGCCGCCTCCGCCGACGGCAGCGCCAGCACCGCAAACCCTGCCAGTTCCAGACTCTGCACCGTGGCCTGGCGCACCAGCGGTTCGTCCTCGACAAACAGCACGCGCAGTCCGTCTTGCATCGCAATCATTTCCCTATCCTCATCACGCCGCCACGGGCTGGCGTGCCCGCCGCAGCGTCACCACGAATTCCGCGCCGCCGCCATCCGCATTGCCGGCCACCAGTTGCCCGCCGAATTCGCGCACGATCGACGACGAGATGGCCAGACCAAGGCCCAGGCCCTGCCCGATCTCCTTGGTTGTGTAGAACGGCTCGAACAGGTGCGGCAGCGCCTCCGGCGCAATGCCGGTGCCATTGTCGCGCACTGCGATGCGGACCTGCTCCTCGGTGGCGCCGATGGCGATCTCCACACTGCCATCGGCCTGCCCTTCGGCGGCGATGGCATCGAGTGCATTGCCCACCAGGTTCAGCAGCACCTGCTCCAGTTTCAGTTCGTCGGCCCAGACGGCCAGGTCCGCGGCCGCGCCGTCCAGGCCGCGCACGCGCAGCATCACGTGTCCCAGACGCGGCGCGATCAATTGCAGTACATGGTCGATTGCCGCGCGCACGCGCACCGCGTTGCGCCGCTGACGCGCCTTGCCGGCGAACAGCTTCAACTGTCCCGTGATCTTGCCCATGCGCTCGGTCAGGTCGGCGATTGCGGACAGGTTGCCCGTCGCCGCATCGAGCTGCCCTCGCTCCAGCAGCACCCGCGTGTTGTCCGAGAACGTACGCAACGCGGCCAGCGGCTGGTTCAGCTCGTGCGTGATGCCGGCCGCCATCTGGCCCAGCGCGGCCAGCTTGCTGGCCTGCACCAGTTCGTCCTGCGTTGCGCGCAGCTCGCTTTCGGCGCGCGTGCGTTCGGCCACCTCGCCCTCAAGCTGCTCGTTGATCGCCATGAGGTCGGCCGTGCGGGCCTCGACACGGCGCTCAAGCTCGTCGTACGCCGCTTCCAGCAGGCGCCGGCTGTAGAGCATGTCGCGCGCGCGCTGGCGACGCTGGCGCAGGTTCACCAGCAGCAGACAGATGCACGCATAGGCCAGCGCGGCGCCGATGGTGGCGCTCCGTGCGTTGGCCAGCACCGGATCGAGCGGCGCCATCACCTGCATATTCCAGCCGGCGGGCCCCACGGCACGATTGATTGCCAGGTAGCGGTCGCCGCCGATATCGGACAGGTCCGCGATGCCGAGGCGCAACCCCGCGCCGTCGATCCCGTCGGGCGCATTGTCGCCCGGCTTCCTGTCAGTGGGTCCCACCCGCACCAGCCGCTGGTTATCGCTGAGCGTGTTGTGGGCCAGCCAGCGCATGACCGGGGACGTCAGCGGCTGCATCGGCAGCGGGGTCACATCGACGTCGTGATACTGCCGCGTGCGATGCATCTCGGCCTGCAGCTCGGGCGGTAGCTGCCGCAGCGTGCGGTACTGCCAGCCCGGCACCGACGACAGGAAGATCACGCCGTGGTCGTCCGACACCATCAATGGCTCCCCGCGGCCCGAACCGGCACGCTGGAACCATTCGAGGTTCAGCTTCACGACCGTCACGCCGATCACCTTGCCACCGGCCTCGATCGGCTGGGCGATGTAGTAGCCGGGCTCGTCGCTGGTGACGCCAATCGCGTAAAAACGGCCCACCTCGCCACGCGAGGCCATCTGGAAGTACGGGCGGAAGCGATAGTCGGTGCCGACAAAACTGCCCGGTTCCCCGTGGTTGCTGGCGGCCAGCGCCAGTCCGTTGGCGGCGATCACATAGGTGGCCGATGCGCGGGCGCGGCTGTTGACCTCCACCAGGTAGTCGTTGACCGCGGCAATGCGCGCCGGGTCTTGTGGCGATGCCAGCAGTGCGCGCACCGACGGATGCAGCGACACCAGCGCCGGCAGGAATTCGTAACGGTCGAGCGTGGATTCGAGCGTGCCCGCATAGCGGTCGGCACGCATGGCGGTGGACTGCTGCAACGCAGCGATGCCACGCTGCACCGAAAGCAGCCAGGTCAGCACGCACAGCGCCAGCAATCCGGCCAGCAGCGCGACGGCAAAGCCCCACCAGCGCGAACTGTTCTCCGGCGCATGCACGGAGTCAGGCGCGGGGGAATCGTGCACGGCAAGGAAGTCGTCGGAATGGGGCATCGGCGCGCGCGGGAGCTGTCGCGCCGATGATACCCGCTGACCGACCCCGGAGTCAGGGTCGCCAGCAGGGGGATGCAAGCCTGTGCCGGCGGCGCCCGTTGCAGGCGCGCCGGACACAGGCCGGGTCACATCAGACGCTGGCGTCGGCGAGTTCGACGTTGTCATCGTCGCCACCACGCAGCACGCGGTTCAGGCGGGCGCGGTCAAGCTCGCGTTCCCATGCCGACACCACCACGGTGGCCACGCCATTGCCGATGATGTTGGTCAGCGCGCGGCATTCGCTCATGAAGCGGTCGATGCCGAGGATCAGCACCATGCCGGCCACCGGGATGGTCGGCACCACGGCCAGCGTGGCGGCCAGCGTGATGAAGCCGGAGCCCGTCACACCGCTGGCACCCTTGGACGTCACCATCGCCACCGCCAGGATGGTCAGCTGCTGCATCAGCGTCAGCTCGATATTGGTGGCCTGGGCGATGAAGATCACGGCCATCGTCATGTAGATGTTGGTGCCGTCCAGGTTGAACGAGTAACCGGTGGGCACGACCAGGCCGACCACCGACTTCGAGCAGCCCAGCTTTTCCATCTTCTCCATCAGGTGCGGCAGCGCGGCTTCCGACGAGCTGGTACCCAGCACGATCAGCAGCTCTTCCTTGATGTACGCGACGAAGCGGACGATCGAGAAGCCGGTCAGGCGCGCCACGGTGCCCAGCACCACCAGCACGAACACGATGGCGGTGAAGTAGAACGTGCCGATCAGCTTCAGCAGCGGGATCAGCGAGCCCAGACCGTACTTGCCGATCGTGAACGCCATCGCGCCGAACGCGCCGATCGGAGCCACCTTGGTGATCACATGCACGATGTGGAAGAACACCTTGGAGACCTGATCCACCATGTCGTGGATGATGCGCGCGCGCTCACCCACCACGGCCAGTGCCGAGCCGAAGAACAACGAGACCAGCAGGATCTGCAGGATGTCGCCATTGGCGAACGCGCTGAAGATCGTGTCCGGAATGATGTGCATGAAGAACTCGACCGTGCTCTGGCCATGCGCCTTCGACACGTATTGCGAGATCGTCTTGGTGTCCAGCGTGGCGGGATCGATGTTGAAGCCCACGCCAGGCTTGAGCACGTGCGAAGCGATCAGGCCGATCAGCAGCGCGAACGTCGACACGATCTCGAAGTAGAGCAGTGCCTTGCCGCCCACGCGACCCACCTTCTTCATGTCGCGCATGCCGGCGATGCCGGACACCACGGTACAGAAGATGATCGGGCCGATGATCATTTTGATCAGCTTGATGAACGCGTCGCCCAGCGGCTTCATTTCCACGCCGGTATCGGGCGCAAAATGGCCGAGCAGAATGCCTACGGCAATCGCGAACAGGACCTGCACGTACAGGATCTTGTAGAAGGGTTTCCTCATGATGTCTTCCTCGGTGTTTTGACCGGTACCGGGCGCTCGGCGGCGCCCACGTTGCGCGCCTACGATCGAGCGCGTCTGGAAGTAACTATTTGCAACAGCCGTGCCACGCGCCCCGGCGCGGCCAAGTCATTGATTTACAAGGAAGACAGAGGAATTTTCGGGCCGAGGTGCTCCGGGATTCCGGAATTCCGGAATTCGCCACTCCGGGAATCCGGACGCCGGCGATGCCGATTGGTGGCGGAAAAGTGTGTCCGGAAGCATCCGCGACGGTGTTTTGATGGACGGACAGGCCGCCGGCGCGGGATAGAGCGGCCGTCTTTCCGGATTTCCGGGCACCGCTGCCACACGGAACGGGGGGCGCGACCACGTATAATTCCGAGCTTCCTAGATTCATGCCGCGCCTGTGCCCGCGTTACCGCGGCGAGGCCGCGCAGTTCCGTTCGCCGTCATGAGCAGCTACTACAAACACCACGTCTTCTTCTGCCTGAACCAGCGCGACGACGGCAAGGCCTGCTGTGCCGACCACAACGCCAAGGCGATGCAGGAATATGCCAAGAAGCGCTGCAAGGAGCTGGGCATCGCGGGCGCGGAAGGCCGCGTGCGCATCAACAAGGCCGGCTGCCTGAACCGTTGTGAACTCGGGCCCGTGCTCGTGGTCTACCCCGAGGCCGTCTGGTACACCTTCGTCGACGCGCAGGACATCGACGAGATCATCGACAGCCATCTGATTCACGGCAAGCCCGTGGAGCGCCTGATGGTGGATCGCTGATCGAGGTACCCGCCAAGCCGTACCGGGTTGACGCCCGGTTTTTTGTTGTGCCGTTGTCTCCTGCCATTTCCACCATGAACGCGCATACCCAGGTCACCACCATCGCCGGCCCCGTCGGCGCCATCGACATCTCGATCGATCTGCCGCAGAACGAGCCGGTTCGCGGCCTGGCGCTGGTGGCGCACCCCCATCCGCTGTTTGCCGGCACCAAGGACAACAAGGTGGCGCAGACGCTGGCGCGCACGTTCGTGGCGCTGGGCTATGCCACGGTGCGGCCGAATTTTCGCGGCGTGGGTGGCACGGCGGGCGAGCATGACCAGGGCATCGGCGAACAGGACGACCTGCTGGCCGTGATCGACTGGATGCGCACCCAGACCGCGTGGTCGCCGGACGTGGCCTCGCTGCCGCTGGCACTGGGCGGTTTCTCTTTCGGCAGTTTCGTGCAGACGCATGTGGCGCGCCGCCTGGCCGAAGCGGGCACGCCCGCCAAGCGGCTGGTGCTGGTGGGCACGGCCACGAGCCGCTGGGAGGTAGCCACCGTACCAGCGGACACCATCGTGATTCATGGCGAGCAGGATGACACCGTGCCGCTGGCGAGCGTGCTGGACTGGGCGCGCCCGCAGGAGCTGCCGGTCATCGTCATTCCGGGCGCCGATCACTTTTTTCACCGCAAGCTGCACCTGATCAAGCAGCTTGTCGTCAACGCGTGGGAACGGTGAACCGTCCCGTCCGCGCCAATCTTTTCTTGTTGGATAACCGCATATGTTGAACAGAGCCACGCCGCACTTTGCATCCGCCCTCGCTCCCGTCGCCGTTGCCGCGACGATCGCCACCGCGCTTGCCGCCGCCCCCGCCGCCGTGCTGGCGCAGGGCGTGCCGATGCCGCAGGTGGCCGCCAAGTCCTGGATGCTGTACGACGTGACCAGTGGCCAGGCCCTGGCCGCGCAGAACGCCGACCTGCGTATCGAACCCGCATCGCTGACCAAGCTGATGACCGCCTATCTGGCGTTCGAGGCGCTCAAGGAAAAGCGCCTGACGCTCGACCAGACCATCACGCCGACCGAGATCGTGCGCAAGGTGAAAAGCGATGAGTCGCGCATGTTCATCGAAGCCGGCAAGCCCGTCAGCGTGAACGACCTGCTGCTGGGCCTGATCGTGCAGTCGGGCAACGACGCCGCGCTGGCGCTGGCCGAGGCCGTGGGCGGCTCGGAAGAAGGCTTCGTCGCGATGATGAACCGCGAAGCGCAGCGCATGGGCATGAAGGGCACGCACTTCACGAACACCGACGGCGTGCCCGATCCGAACCACTACACCACGGCAGTGGACCTGGCCACGCTGACCACGCGCCTGATCAAGGACTTCCCCGAGTACTACGCAATGTACTCGCAGAAGGAGTTCACCTATAACAAGATCAGGCAGCCCAACCGCAACCGCCTGCTGTACATCGACCCGACCGTGGACGGCGTGAAGACCGGCCACACGAAGTCCGCCGGCTACTGCCTGATCTCGTCGGCCCAGCGCCCGCTGGCCAACGTGCCGAATGGCTCGCGCCGCCTGGTGTCGATCGTGATCGGCACGGCCACGGAGCAGATCCGCACGCAGGAAAGCCTGAAGATCCTGAACTACGGCTTCCAGTTCTTCGACACGCTGCGCCTGTATGACAAGGGCCAGGTCCTGGCCACGCCCGACATCTACAAGGGCCGCGCAAGCACCATCAAGATCGGCGTGGCCAACGAGACGTTCGTGACGGTGCCCAAGGGCACGGGCGGACGCCTGAAGCCGGTGCTGGAACGCCAGGAGCTGCTGATCGCTCCGATCGCCGCGGGCCAGCAGGTGGGCACCGTCAAGCTGATGGATGGCAACAACAAGGTAGGCGAATTCCCCGTGGTGGCACTGGAAGAAGTGCCCGAGGCCGGCTTCTTTGGCCGCCTGTGGGATACGATCCGCCTCTGGTTCAAGCGCAAGTAAGCGCACGGCAAGGTCTAGCAATGACGACAGATTCCAAAGATGGTCCGCTGATTCCGGGTGACATCCCGCCCGAGCAGTCGCTGATCGAGTACCCGAGCGATTTCCCGATCAAGGTCATGGGCGCGATGCAGGACGGCTTTGCCGAGGCCATCGTGACTCTGCTGCGGGAATTCGATCCGAACTTCCACGCCGGCAAGATGGAGATGCGTCCGTCGCGCAACGGCAACTACCTCGGCCTGACCGTGACCGTGTGGGTCACCAGCCGCGAGCAGCTTGACGCCGTGTATCGCGCGCTCACATCGCACCCGATGGTCAAGGTGGTGCTGTAACCACATGAACGTCATTACCCTGAAGCCCGGCAAGGAAAAGTCCTTGCTGCGGCGCCATCCGTGGGTCTATGCCACGGGCATCGCGTCCACCGAAGGCCGCTGCGAGGCGGGCGCGACGGTGGTCATCCGCAGCGCGGACGGCCGCTTCCTGGCGCGTGGCGCCTACAGCCCCGAGTCGCAGATCCGCGCGCGCGTGTGGACCTTCGACGAGAACGAGCCGGTCGACCACGCCATGTTCAAGCGCCGTGTAGCCGCGGCCGTGGCACACCGCAAGCGCTGGGTGCGCGACACCGACGCCGTGCGCCTGATCTTCGGCGAGTCTGACCGCCTGCCGGGCCTGATCGTCGACTATTACGGCCAGGGCGAAACCGGCCAGTTGGTCTGCCAGTTCAATGCAGCGGGCGTCGAGCAGTGGAAGGACGCGCTGGTGCAGGCGCTGATCAAGGAAACCGGCTGCCCGAATGTCTATGAGCGTTCGGATGCCGCCGTGCGCCAGCGCGAAGGGCTGGAGCTGGTGACCGGCGTGCTGGCCGGCGCCGAGCCGGACCCGCAGCTGTCGGTCACGGAACATGGCGTGCGCTATTACGTGGACGTTCGCAATGGCCACAAGACCGGCTTCTACGTCGATCAGCGCGACAACCGCAAGCTCGTCGGAGACCTGGCCGAAGGGCGCGAAGTCCTGAACTGCTTCTGCTACACAGGCGGCTTCTCGCTGGCCGCACTGCGCGGCGGTGCGACGTCGGTGACATCGATCGATTCGTCGGGCGATGCACTGAAGATCGCGGCCGGCAACGTGACGCTGAACGGTTTCGATCCTGAGCACGCGACGTGGCTCGATGCGGACGTGTTCAAGACGCTGCGCGAATTCCGCGCCGAAGGCCGGCAGTTCGACCTGATCGTGCTGGACCCGCCCAAGTTTGCGCCGTCGGCTCAGCATATCGACCGCGCAGCGCGGGCCTACAAGGAAATCAACCTCGTCGGCATGCAACTGCTGCGTCCGGGCGGCCTGCTGTTCACGTACTCGTGCTCGGGCGCGATCAGCATGGAACTGTTCCAGAAGATCATCGCCGGCGCCGTGACCGACGCCCGCGCCGACGCGCGCATTCTGCGACGGCTGTCAGCCGGTACCGACCACCCGATGTCGGCGGCCTTCCCCGAAGGGGAATACCTGAAGGGCCTGCTGCTGGAAAAGGTCTGAATCCCGTCCGTTTACGGGTTTTCCGGAATTGTCTTGAGACTGTCTTCTGGTGGTCACAAACGCCATCTAAGATTCGTCTCACGGTAAGGCATTGGCAGGTGTCTGACCGTCTCTTCTTATCAGTCTTCGTGGTAATCGCCCCGCTACCCAGCGGGGCTTTTTTTTGGTTCAAGCAAATGCAGCGGCGTCGTAGACTGCATCCTCTACCCACCGTCATCCAAACCGAAACTCCCTATAATCGAACGATCGTGCATTTTGTTCGTTCCATCATAAGGATTCGAGGAGACACTCCCATGCCTGCCGCCAAACATATTCCACCGGCCCTGCAGAACCTGGCCCTGCCCGTCATTGCATCGCCGATGTTCATCGTCAGCTACCCGGAACTGGTGTTGGCGCAGTGCAAGGCCGGCATCGTCGGTTCGTTCCCGGCGCTCAACGCGCGTCCCGCCGAGCTGCTCGACGAGTGGCTGACGCGGATTCAGGAAGATCTGGCGGCGTTCCAGGCGGCCAATCCGGGCAAGCCTGTTGGCCCCGTTGCCGTGAACCAGATCGTGCATGCATCGAACGCGCGCCTGGAGCACGACGTGCGGGTCTGCGTGGAACACAAGGTGCCGATCTTCATCACGTCGCTGCGCGCGCCGGTCAAGGAAATGATCGACGCCGTGCACAGCTATGGCGGCATCGTGCTGCACGACGTCATCAGCATCCGTCACGCGGAAAAGGCCATCGAGGCCGGCGTCGACGGCCTGATCCTGGTGGCGGCCGGCGCGGGCGGCCACGCGGGCACGCTCTCGCCGTTTGCACTGGTGGGCGAAGTACGCAAGATCTTCGACGGCCCCATCGCGCTGTCGGGCTCCATCGCCACGGGCGACGCGGTACTGGCCGCGCAGGCTATGGGCGCCGACTTTGCCTACGTGGGCACCCGCTTCATCGCATCGCAGGAAGGCCATGCAAGCGAGGAGTACAAGCAGTCGATCACAAGCTCGGCCGCGTCGGACATCATCTACACGAACCTGTTCACGGGTGTGCACGGCAACTACATCCGCGAGAGCATCGTCAATTCGGGCCTGAATCCCGATGAACTGCCCGTGGCCGACAAGAGCAAGATGGACTTTTCGAGCGGCAGTTCCAAGACCAAGGCATGGAAAGACATCTGGGGCGCCGGCCAGGGCGTGGGCCAGATCCACGACATTCCCACCGCCGGCGAGATCGTGGCGCGCATGAAGGCCGAGTACGATGCGGCGCGTGCCCGGCTGGGACTGGTAGCATAAGGGCGTTTTTGCGCCCCTTACCCTGAACCGTTGCCGCCGCCCGACCCCGATCAATCGATCCGCCCACCAGAATCGCTCACGCACCGCGAGCGCGTGATTCGCGCATTCTGGGTCACGTGCGGCGCCATCAGCCTTGTGCTCGGCATCATCGGCATCTTTCTGCCGCTGTTGCCGACCACGCCCTTCGTGCTGCTGGCCGCCGCCTGCTTTGCGCGGGGCTCCGAGAAATTCCACAACTGGCTGATCACGCACGAGCGCTTCGGGCCGCTGGTGCGCGACTGGCAGGCCCACCACAGCATCCCCTTCCGTGCGAAATGCCTCGCGCTATCGATGATGTGGACGTCGATGAGCATCACGGCCTGGCTGCTGCGGGCGCGCCCCGTCTCGTCGCTGACGCTGATTGCCATCGGCATCGCGGTGACGATCTGGATGGTGCGCCTGCCAACGCGGCCACCCGGAGGTTATCCCGATACGAGCGACCGCTCTTCCTCCCAGCCGTAGTCAGTCGTAGTCAGTCGTAGCGGCGCGCGTCCTCGATCGATTTGCCGTCCTGCGGCAGCGACCCCGCGGCGACAAAGCGCACCTCTCCCCGCAGGCGCATGATCTCGCGCATCGAATCGGCCACGGCCCGGGCCAGACCTTCGTCATCGCGCGTGGCATCGCAATGGAGCGTCATCACGTCGCTGCCCACCGCGCCGGTCACCACAAGCCGCGCCGCGCGGATCTCCGGATGGCGCCGCATGACCTCGGCCACCTGCCCCGGATGCACGAACATACCCTTGACCTTGGTGGTCTGGTCCGCACGCCCGAGCCAGCCCTTGAGCCGGACGTTGGTGCGTCCGCACGGACTGGCACGGTGCGATGAATCGGCGACGATCGCCGAAAGATCGCCGGTGCCGAAGCGGATCAGCGGATAGTCGCCATTGCCGAGCACGGTGACCACGACCTCGCCAACCTCGCCTTCCGGCATCGGCTTGCTGCCGCCCGGTTCGACGATTTCCAGCAGCACCCCCTCGTCGACGACCCAGCCATCCCCCCCTTCAGTTTCGTAGGCGATCAGCCCCACGTCGGCCGTGCCGTACATCTGGCGCGCAGTGATGCCGTGGTCGTGCAGCCAGGCGCGCAGCGCGGGCGGGCACGCTTCGCCCGACACCAGCGCCTTGGACAGGCTGTGGCATGGCAGTCCCATCTCGGCGCCCTTTTCGATCAGCAGCTTCAGGAACGACGGCGTGCCCGCGTAAGCCGACGGCTGCAGACTGGCCAACGCCTGGACCTGCGATTCGGTCTGCCCCACGCCCGCCGGAAACACGCAGCAGCCCAGCCGATGCGCACCCGACTCCATCATCATCCCGGCCGGCGTGAAGTGATAGGAGAACGTGTTGTAGACCAGCTCGCCCGAACGGAATCCCGCCGCGAACATGGCGCGCGCCGTGCGCCACCAGTCGGCGTTGTGCCCGTCCGGTTCATGGATCGGTCCGGGCGACTGGAAAATGTGGCGCAGGCCGCCAAGCGGCGTCGCATTGAGTCCGCCCAGCGGCGGCACCATGCGCTGGCGCGCGGTGAGTTCCGACTTGCGCGTGACCGGCAGCAGCGCCAGCGTCTCGCGTGAAGTGATCTCGCGCGCGTCAAAGTCGCACAGGACTTCCGCGAAGTACGGCGCATGGGCCTGAGCGTGCGCCACCTGGCGCGCCACCGCGGCAATCAGCGCCGCCTCGCGTTCGGCGGGCGCGCGCGTTTCCAGCGAATCGAAATATTCAGCCATATCGGTGCCTTGGGGAATCAGGCCAGCCAGCGCTTGCGGCGGCGATAGCTCTTGACGTCGCGGAACGATTTGCGCGCACCGCCTTCCGCATCGTTAGCCGCCACGCCGAGGTAGAACTCCTTGACGTCCTCGTTGGTGCGCAGCGATTCGGCATCGCCATCCATCACCACGCGGCCGTTCTCCAGGATGTAGCCGTAGTCCGCGTAGCGCAGCGCCACCATCGTGTTCTGCTCGGCCAGCAGAAAGCTCACGCGTTCGCGCGAATTGAGGTCGCGCACGATCTCGAAAATCTCTTCGACGATCTGCGGCGCCAGTCCCATCGACGGCTCGTCCAGCAGGATCATCGCCGGCTTGGCCATCATGGCCCGGCCGATCGCGCACATCTGCTGCTCGCCACCGGACGTATAGCCGGCCTGCGACTTGCGGCGCGTCTTCAGGCGCGGAAAGTAGCCGTAGATCTTCTCCAGCTCGTCGCGCGTCTCGCCGCGCGACAGCCCCCGTGTATAGGCGCCGGTTAGCAGGTTTTCCTCGATGGTCAGGTGCGCGAAGCAGTGGCGCCCTTCCATTACCTGGATCACGCCGCGTTTGACCAGATCGTTGGGTGTGAGCTGATCCACACGTTGTCCGCGATACTCGATCGACCCCTTGGTGACATCGCCCCGCTCGGCGTGCAGCAGGTTCGAGATCGCCTTGAGCGTGGTGGTCTTACCCGCGCCGTTGGCACCCAGTAGCGCCACGATGCGGCCTTCCGGCACATCGAGCGACACGCCCTTGAGCACCAGGATCACGTGATCGTAGATGACTTCGATGTTGTTGACGGATAGAAGGGTCATAGGGATGCCTCATGTTCGCTCCCCTCTCCCACTTGTGAGAGAGAGGTTGGGAGAGAGGGCATCGCGGCTTTGCTTGTCGACATACCGCCGATTGAGCCGCCGGGCCCTCTCCCCCGGCCCCTCTCCCGCATTGCGGGAGAGGGGAGAAAACCGCCAGCAAGACAGCGCTTTACGACTTCACGCACGCTGGCGTGATGCCCTTCTCCTTCGCGTATTGCGCGGCGGTCGCCTTGAACAGCGGATGGATCAGGTTCTTGTTGCCCTCGATCCAGTCCGAGATCGTCACCCATTTGGTGCCGTCCCACTGCTGGATCTTCACCTTGCCGGAACCCTCGTGGTTGTCGCAGCTAGTCTTGATTTCCGGCAGCAACCCGGTGGCGCCCAACTGCTGCAGCCGCGCGCCGGTCAGGTTCAGGTTTTCGAAGGCCCAGCGCATCTCGTCGCCAGTCATCACCTTACCCTTACCGAACTTCGCCTGCGCCACGCGGATCGCTTCCACGGTCACCACCGCCGCGGACACGCCGCGGTTATAAAGCACCGACCCGACCTTGTTGCGATCCTGCATATTGCCCTTGCCGGCGCCATAGACCACCTTCTCGATATCGGCGATCAGCGGCACGCCCTTGCCCGCCACGTTCCATGTCGCGCTCATATAGCCCTTGGCAGCATCGCCGGCCGGCACGGTGTCTTCCTCGGAACCCGCCCACCACGATCCGATCATCTTGTCGCGCGAGAAGCCAACTTTCTGCGCGGCCTTCAGCGCGGTCTGGTTCATCACGCCCCAGCCCCAGAAAATCACGTAGTCCGGATTCTCCTGGCGGATCTTCAGCCACTGCGCGCCCTGCTCGTTGCCCGGATGCGCCACCGGAATCTCGACGAGATTGAACTTGTTGAGCTTGGCTTCGGCCTGCAATGCGACGATTGGCTCCTTGCCATAGGCCGAGTCGTGATACAGGTAGACGATCTTTTTGCCTGCCAGCGATCCGCCGTTCTTCGACGCCAGGTATTTGACGATCGCCGATACCTGCATCTGGTACGTGGTGACGAGCGGGAACGCATAGGGGAATACGGAGCCGTCGACGGCATCGGTGCGTCCGTAACCCATCATCACCAGCGGCACCTTGTCGGCGGCGGTCTTGTCGACCAGCGCATAGGAGATACCGGTGGACATCGTGTGGTAGGCCGTGCCCTTGCTCTGGGCGCTCTTGGCCTTCAGGCGCTCGTAGCACTCCACGCCCTTGGCGTTGTTGTACTCGGTCTCGCACTCTTCCCAGGAGAGCTTGACGCCATTGACGCCACTGTCCTTGAGATTGACGTAGTTCAGGTAGTCGACAAAACCACCATAGAACGATTGCCCGTTCGCGCCATATGGGCCGACGCGATAGCTCGGCAGCGCGACGAATTGATCATTGGCCTGCGCCAGCGCCGGCAGCGATGGCGCCAGCAGGGCAGCCGCGACGCTGACCACCAGGGCGGCGCGCTGCACGTTGCGAAACACGGTTGTCATGACAGTCTCCTTCACCTCGAACGGGCGTTGTTATGAGAACGACTCGAAAAATCAGTGCGGGAATGGCCAGAGGCGCAGCTTTTCCTTGGCAATCTGCCAGAGCCGGGCCAGGCCATGTGGCTCGACAATCAGAAAGAAGATGATCAGTCCGCCAAACACCATGAGCTGGATGTGCGAGACCGTGGCATTCGTGAACGGCAGGTGCAGCAGCGCCGCCAGCGCCGGCAGCACGTTATCGAGGAAAATCGGCAGCAGCAGGATGAACGCGGCACCCAGGAACGATCCCAGAATGCTGCCGACGCCGCCGATGATGATCATGAACAGAATCCGGAACGACAGGTCCAGCGAGAAGCCATCAGGCTCCACGGACCCGAGGTAGCAGAACGCATAGAGCGCACCGGCCACGCCGCAATAGAAAGAACTCACCGCAAACGCCAGCAGCTTGGTGCGCATCAGCGGAATGCCGATCACTTCGGCGGCCACGTCCATGTCGCGCACGGCCATCCAGGCGCGGCCCGTTGCCGAGCGCACCAGATTCTTGGCGACCATCGCCAGCACGGTGACGATGGCCAGCACGAACAGGTACTTCTTCACGGGCGTGTCGATCGCCACCCCGAACAGGTCCAGCCGCTGCGCCGTGATCACGCCCGACGAACTGTTGTTCGACAGCCAGGGAAACTTGGTCAGCGCCCACACCACGAAGAACTGCGCGGCCAGCGTGGCCACCGCGAGATAGAACCCCTTGATGCGCAGCGATGGCAGTCCGAATGCCACGCCAACCAGCGCCGCGGAAAAACCGGCCAGGATGAACGTCAGCAGCACCGGAATGCCCTCGATGCGTAGCTGGAAGTTGTAGGCCGCGTAAGCGCCCACGGCCATGAACGCCGCGGTGCCCAGCGAGAGCTGCCCGGCGTAGCCCGTCAGGATGTTGAGACCCAGCGCCGCCAGCGAGAAGATCAGCAGCGGCGTCAGGATGGCGTTGAACCAGTACTCGCTTCCGGTGAACGGGATGACGACGAACGCCACCACCATCAGCAAGGCAAAGAAGATGCGATCTTGCCGAATCGGAAAGATCTGGCTGTCGGCTACGTAGCTGGTCTTGAACTGGCCGGATTCGCGGTAGAGCATGAAATTCTCCAGACTTCAGCATTTGGAAAGGCATCGTGGGGGCTTCCCCTCCACCGGCCTTCGCCGAAAACACATTGCGTGCTATACGCGATCGATGTGTTTCTCGCCGAACAGCCCTTCCGGCCTGACCAGCAGGAACAGCAGCGCAAATACATACGGAAACCAACCCTCGATGCCGCCGAAGTTGCCGCCGAACATCGACTGAAACACCGGTGGGATATAGATCTCGGCCAGCTTCTCCGACGCGCCGATGATCAGCCCGCCGACGATGGCGCCCGGCACCGACGTGAAGCCGCCCAGGATCAGCACCGGCAGCGCCTTGAGCGCGGTCAGCGTCAGCGCGAACTGCACGCCGTTGCGCGACCCCCAGAGCATGCCGGCCACCAGCGCGACAAAGCCCGCCACGCCCCAGACGATGGCCCAGATGTTCTGCAGCGGAATGCCCAGCGACAACGCCGCCTGGTGATCGTCGGCCACCGCGCGCAACGCGCGTCCAACCTTCGTGTACTGGAAGAACAGCGCCAGTACCGCCACCAACACCGCGGCGATCAGCGCGGCCGCAAGATCGAATTTCGACACGACGATATTGAACTTCGTCAGGATCGACTCGATTGGCTCATCCACGATGCCAAGCTGGATCGGCCGCACCTCGTTGCCGAACAGCAGCGGCCCCAGTCCTTCCAGGAAGAACGACAGGCCGATCGTCGCCATGAACAGCGTGATGGGCGGCTGGTTGACCAGCTTGCGCAGCACGAACCGCTCGGTGCTCATGCCCACGATGATCATGACGATGAACGCGCCGATCACGGCAGCCCACATCGGCATGCCCTTGTCCATCAGTCCCACCACGGCCAGCGCGGCAAAGTAGACCATCGCGCCCTGCGCGAAGTTGAACACGCCCGATGCCTTGTAGATCAGCACAAAGCCCAGCGCCACCAGCGAGTACATCAGGCCGGAGAGCAGACCGCCGATCAGGATTTCGAAAAAGAAGGTCATGGTCGCGGGCCTTTCAGTGCGAGGTGCCCAGATAGGCCTTGATCACGTCGGGGTTCGACTTGACCTCTTCCGGCGTGCCGTCGCCGATCTTCTTGCCGTAGTCGAGCACCACCACCCGGTCGGAAATATCCATGACCACGCCCATGTCATGCTCGATCAGCACGATGGTCGTGCCGAACTGATGGTTCACGTCGAGGATGAAGCGGCACATGTCCTGCTTCTCCTCCACGTTCATGCCAGCCATCGGTTCGTCCAGCAGCAGCATCGACGGCTCGGCCGCCAGCGCGCGCGCCAGCTCCACGCGCTTCTGCAGGCCATATGGCAGGCGCCCCACCGGCGTCTTGCGGATCGCCTGGATCTCCAGAAAGTCGATCACTTCCTCCACCTTGCGGCGATGGCGCACTTCCTCGGCGCGTGCCGGCCCCCACCACAATGCGTGCGCGAACAGCCCGGTGCGGAACTGTGTATTGCGGCCGGTCATGATGTTGTCGAGCACGGTCATACCCTTGAACAGCGCAATGTTCTGGAACGTGCGGGCGATGCCCTGGCGCGCGGCGGCCGTCGGATGCATCTGGCGGCGCTCCTGTCCACGGAACACGATGCGGCCCTGCTGCGGGTGGTACACGCCGTTGATCACGTTCAGCATCGAACTCTTGCCCGCGCCATTGGGACCGATGATGGCGCGGATCTCGTGCTCGCAAACGTCGAACGAAATATCGGTCAACGCCTTCACGCCGCCGAAGGACAGGGAAATGTTCTGCAGGTCGAGGATCACATCGCCGCGCGTGTGGGCGCGGGCCGTCGTGTCCGACTGATGCGCGTCGCCGGTACGCGGGGCGTCGCCGTGCGCGCCTTCCGCATGTCCCGGCGGTGCGATCGTACCGGGCGAAACCATCGTGCCCGATGCGTCGACGCGCGCCATGCCGCCCTGCCACGCTGTCTGGGTTGCCGTCATCTGTCGCTCTCCCCTCTGCTTTCTTCAGGCCGCGCGCGCGCCGCCCACGGGCGGAAAGCGCTTGACGTCCACCAGCTTCAGCGTGGCCGACACACTGCCTTCGCGGCCATCCTCGAACTTCACGCGCGTGTCGATGAACTGCTCCGCCTTATCCGCATAGAGCGCTTCCACCAATACCGCGTACTTTTCCGCGATGAACCCGCGCCGTACCTTGCGCGTGCGGGTCAGCTCGTCGTCATCGGGATCGAGTTCCTTGTGCAGGATCAGGAAGCGCGCCACCTGCGAGCCGGCCAGCATGGCGTCGGCGGCCAGGTCGGCGTTCACCTGTTCCACGCACTCGCCAATCATGGCGATCACATCGGGCTGCCCGGCCAGGTCGACGTATCCCGCATACGGCAGGTGCCTCCGCTCGGCCCAGTTGCCCACGGCGTCGAAGTCGATATTGATGAAGGCGCAGACGCGGTCGCGGTCGGTGCCGAACGCCACCGCCTCCTTGATGTACGGAAAGAACTTCAGCTTGTTCTCGATGTACTTGGGCGCGAACATCGACCCATCGGCCAGCTTGCCGACGTCCTTGGCGCGGTCGATGATCTTCAGGTGGCCGTCGGCATCGATCACGCCGGCATCGCCGGTCATGAAGTACCCCTCGTCGTTGATCGCCTCGCGCGTGGCGTCGTCGCGCTTGTAATACGCCTTGAGCAGGCCCACGCCACGCACCAGCACCTCGCCGTTATCGGCGATGCGGATCTCCATGCCCGGTGCGGCGGGGCCAACAGAATCGAACTTGACCTGGCCGTCGGGTTGCAGACAGACATAGGCGCAGGTTTCGGTCTGACCGTAGAACTGCTTGAGGTTGATACCGATCGAGCGATAGAAGCGGAACAGGTCCGGGCCGATTGCCTCGCCGGCCGTGTAGCCAACCCGGATGCGGCTCATGCCGAGCACATTGCGCAGCGGGCCGTAGATCAGGAATTCGCCGACCGCGTAGCGCAGCCTGTCGAGCGCGGGTACCGGCCGCTTGTCGAGGATGTCGGCGCCGCAACGGCGCGCCACGCCCATCGCCCAATGGAACATCTTGCGCTTGAGCAAGCCCGCGTCTTCCATGCGGATCATGACCTGCGTGAGCAGCCCTTCGTAGATACGCGGCGGCGCGAAGTAGTACGTCGGCCCGATTTCGCGCAGATCGGTCATCACGGTTTCGCGCGACTCGGGGCAATTCACGGTGAAGCCCGCCACCATCGCCTGCGCATACGAGAACAGGTTGTCGCCCACCCATGCCATCGGCAGGTACGACAGCACGTCGTCGTCCGCGCCCAGTCCGTCGAACTGGCAGCCATTGCGCGCCGCGCCGATCAGCCCCGCGTGCGAGTGGCAGACGCCCTTCGGCTTGCCCGTGGTACCCGATGTGTAGAGGATGATCGCGGTGTCGTCGGACATGCCTGCCTGCACCTGCGCATCGAAGAAACCGGGGTTGGCCTGGTCGTATTCGCGGCCGATCTCCTGCACGCGTTCGTACGACAGCAGCGACGGATGATCGTAGTCGCGCAGGCCGCGTGGATCTTCGTAGATGACGTGGCGCACCGCGCGGCCGCGCGACGCCAGTTGCGATTCCACTTCGAGCAGCTTGTCGACCTGTTCCTGATCCTCGACGATGGCGAATTCGATCTCGGCATCGTCAAGCACGTAGACCATTTCGCCCGCGATGGCGTCCTGATAGAGCGGCACGGGCACGCCGCCCAGCGCCTGCGCGGCGGTCATCGCCCAATAGAGACGCGGACGGTTGTCACCGACCACGGCCAGGTTCATGCCACGGCGGAAGCCCAGCGCCGCCAGCCCGCACGCCAGCGCACGCACTTCGCGCGCTGCCTGTGACCAGCTATAGGCCTGCCAGATGCCGAGGTCCTTCTCGCGATAGGCCGGATGGCCGGGCCGCTGCGTGGCGTGTGCCAGCAGCCATCGCGGAAAGGTCGTTGCCGACGATTCCTGCATCGCTGTCTCCTCTCCCCCTGCGGATGGCCTAAGGGCCATGCCGGGTATCAAGCCGCAAGACCGGTCGCTATACTGGGCGTTTGCCGGGCGCGGCATTGCCGCGCTGCATCACGCCCGCCTTGCCTTATTGGGTGAGGATTGCTGGCAGGGCCGGTTCCGTGTGTGATCGTAAGATAGCCGATGCCATTTCCCCCGGTTGTCGCGCCGGCGACAATTCCGGGTTAATCCCTACGGAGCCAGATGCCTACCGCTGACTTATCCAGTTTCGTCGACGGCGCCGCCTGGGCCGCCGACCTGAGCGCCGAGCAGCGCGCGCATGTCAAACGCGTGACGACGGTGCGCGAGTACGCACAAGGCGACTACGTCTGTCACAAGGGCGAAATGGCCGAGCACTGGCTGGGCGTGGTCGAAGGCATCGTCAAGATCACCACCGTGTCGCCTTCCGGCAAGTCGGTCACCTTTACCGGCGTACCCACCGGCGGCTGGTTTGGCGAAGGCGCGGTGCTCAAGCAGGAAATCCGCAAATACGACGTGATGGCGCTGCGCCGCTCGCGTATCGCATTCGTACCACGCGAGACTTTTCAGTGGCTGCTGGATACCAGCCTGCCATTCACCCGCTTTCTGCTGATGCAGTTCAACGAGCGGCTCGGACAGTTCATTGCCGCGGTGGAATACGAACGATTGCTGGACATCGATTCGCGCGTGGCGCGCGCGGTGTCGTCACTGTTCAACGAGCACCTTTATCCGGGCATCGGTTCGACGCTGGAAATTTCGCAGGAAGAAATCGGCCTGCTGGCGGGCATTTCGCGCCAGCGCGCAAACCAGGCGTTGAAGGTACTGGAACAGCAGGGGCTGGTGCGCGTGGACTACGGCGTGATCGACGTGCTCGATCTGGAGGGGTTGCGGCAGTACGGGGAGTGATATCGCCGCGGAGGTTCCACTCCCTCCCCCGCGTGGTGGGAGAGGGAGCGCACTACGGATGATCGGGCCTTACTTGCTGTACACGTACACCCCACGTCCCGTCTTGCGGCCCAGATAGCCGGCCGCCACCATCTCGCGCATCAGCATGGCCGGACGGTACTTCGGATCGGCGAACTCGGTGTAGAGCACTTCCATCACGGCCAGCATCGTATCGAGGCCGATCATGTCCGCCAGCGCCAGCGGGCCGATCGGGTGATTGCAGCCGAGCTTCATGCCCTCGTCGATTTCCTCCGGCGACGCCAGACCTTCGCCGAGCACGCAGAACGCCTCGTTGATCATCGGGCAGAGAATGCGGTTGACCACGAAGCCCGGGCTGTTCCTGACCGTGATCGGGTACTTGCCCAGCTGCTTCGACAGCGCTTCCACATCGGCGTGCGTGGCATCGTTGGTTGCCAGGCCGCGAATCAGTTCCACCAACGCCATCATCGGCACCGGGTTGAAGAAGTGCATGCCGATGAAGCGGTCGGCGCGCGACGTCACGGCGGCCAGCTTGGTGATCGAGATCGAAGACGTGTTCGACGCGATGATCACGTCCGGGCCGACGATACCGTCGATCTGCTTCAGGATCTTGACCTTGAGGTCGTAGTTTTCCGTGGCGGCTTCGATGACGATGTCGGCGCGCTTGAAGTCTTCATACGACGTGCTGCCGTGGATGCGCGACAGCGCGGCGGCCTTGTCGGCCTCGGTGGCCTTTTCCTTCTTGATCAGGCGGTCCATGCTGCTTGCCACGGTGGCGATGCCCTTCTGCACGGCGGCGTCGCTGATATCGACCATCACCACATCCAGCCCCGCTACCGCGCATGCCTGCGCAATGCCGTTGCCCATCGTGCCGGCACCTACGATGCCCACTGTCTTGATTGCCATGTCTCGCTTCCTGGTGTTGTCAAAGAATGTATTCGGTCAGCCTTGCAGCCTGGCCAGCGCGCTTGCCACGCGCTCCGCATGCTGCTTGAGCACGTCCATGCTCTGCTGTTCGCGGGCATGGCCGCGCAGCGATTGGGCCGCATAGCGCGGCACGATATGGAAGTGCACATGCGGCACGGTCTGTCCCGCTGCCTCGCCATTGAACTGGCTGATCACGATGCCGTCCGGCTGGAATGCATCGCGCACGCCGCGCGCCACGATCTGCGTGGCGCGGATCGCAGCGGCCGCGCCTTGCTCTGAGAGTCCGAAGAGATCCACGGACGCTTCCTTCGGCACCACGAGTGCGTGACCATCCGACTGCGGCATGATGTCCATGAACGCAATCGTGTCGGCGTCTTCGTAGATCTTGAAGCACGGGAGTTCGCCACGCAGGATGCGGGCGAAGATATTGTTGCTGTCGTACTCGGCTTGCATGACGGTCTCGCAAGAGATATCGGCGGAGCACCGAGTGTAGCGCCAGCGCTCCGCCGCGGGAACCGTCGCCCCGCAATTCCCCTGCATTTCCCCGCTGGTTTTTCACATGTTGCGACGATATTGCCCGCCCACCTCGAACAGCGCATGCGTGATCTGCCCCAGCGAGCACACGCGCACGGCATCCATCAGCACCGCGAATACATTGCGGTTATCGATCACGGCCTGACGCAGCCGCTCCAGCATGGCCGGTGCATCGACCGGATGGGCGCCGTGAAATTCCGCCAGGCGGGTCAGCTGGCTCTGCTTTTCTTCCTCGCTCGAACGCGCCAGCTCCAGCGTTTGTGGCGTCGGGTCGCCATTCGGATTGCGGAAGGTATTCACGCCGATGATCGGCAGCGTGCCATCGTGCTTGAGCTGCTCGTAGTACAGCGATTCCTCCTGGATCTTGCCGCGCTGGTAGCCGGTTTCCATCGCGCCCAGCACGCCGCCGCGTTCGGCAATGCGTTCGAACTCCTGCAGCACGGCCTCTTCCACGAGATCGGTCAGTTCTTCCGTCAGGAAGCTGCCCTGATTGGGGTTCTCGCACTTGGCCACGCCCCATTCGCGGTTGATGATCAGCTGGATCGCCAGCGCGCGGCGCACCGATTCGGCGGTCGGCGTGGTGATCGCCTCGTCATAGGCGTTGGTGTGCAGTGAGTTGCAGTTGTCGTAGATGGCGATCAGCGCCTGCAACGTCGTGCGGATGTCGTTGAAGTCGATCTCCTGCGCGTGCAGCGAACGGCCCGACGTCTGGATGTGGTACTTGAGTTTCTGGCTGCGCTCGTTGGCGCCGTACTTGTCGCGCATCGTCACGGCCCAGATGCGGCGCGCCACGCGGCCCAGCACGCTGTACTCGGGGTCCATGCCGTTCGAGAAGAAGAACGACAGGTTCGGCGCGAAGTCGTCGATATGCATGCCGCGCGCCAGGTACGCTTCCACATAGGTGAAGCCGTTGGCCAGCGTGAACGCGAGCTGCGAGATCGGATTCGCGCCCGCCTCGGCAATGTGGTAACCCGAGATCGACACCGAATAGAAATTCCGCACCTGATGATGGACGAAGTATTCCTGGATGTCGCCCATCACCTTCAGCGAAAACTCGGTGCTGAAGATGCACGTGTTCTGGCCCTGATCTTCCTTGAGGATGTCCGCCTGCACCGTGCCGCGCACGTTCTGCAGCACCCATGCGCGGATCTTGGCCTCTTCGTCGGCGGTCGGCTCGCGCTTGTTGTCGGCGCGGAACTTGTCCAGATTCTGATCGATGGCGGTGTTCATGAACATCGCCAGGATGGTCGGCGCCGGCCCGTTGATCGTCATCGACACCGACGTGCTCGGGCTGGTCAGATCAAAGCCGTCGTACAGCACCTTCATGTCGTCGAGCGTGGCGATCGACACACCCGAGTTACCCACCTTGCCGTAGATATCGGGTCGCTCGTGCGGGTCTTCGCCATAGAGCGTGACCGAGTCGAACGCGGTGGACAGCCGCTTGGCATCCATGCCTTCGGACACGAGCTTGAACCGGCGGTTGGTGCGGAACGCATCGCCCTCGCCCGCGAACATGCGCGTGGGGTCCTCGCCTTCGCGCTTGAACGCGAAGACGCCCGCCGTGTACGGGAAGCTGCCCGGCACGTTTTCGCGCATCAGCCATTTCAGGATTTCGCCTTCATCCTCGAAGCGCGGCAATACCACTTTGCGGACCTTGGTACCGGACAGCGTCGTTGTGATCAGGCCGGTACGGATTTCCTTGTCGCGGATCTTTACGACGTACTCGTCGCCGCTATAGGCCGCCTGCATCTGCGGCCACATCGCCAGCAGCTTGCGCTCGACGCTGCCCAGCGATGCGTCGCGCTCGGCGGCCAGCGCTTCGATTGCCTGCCCATCGGCATTGGTGTTCGCCGATTTCAGCATCGCACCGGTGGCGCGCAGCTGCTGACGCTCGCGCGCCAGGCGGCTCTGCTCGGCCACGCGGCGATGGTAGGCACGCACGGTATCGGCCAGCTCGGCCAGGTAGCGGTTGCGCGCCGGCGGCACGATCACGTTCTGGCCCGTTGAAATTCGGCCCGCCACCTGCGGCAATGCGCCTGGCTTGAATTTCAGGCCATGCTCGGCCAGTGCCTGGACCAGGCCCTGGTAGAGCATGGTCACGCCATCGTCGTTGAAGCGCGACGCCTGCGTGCCGTAGACCGGCATCTCGTCCGCCCTGGCGTGCCACTGCTCGCGGTTGCGCTGCACCTGCTTGGCCACATCGCGCCAGGCATCCTGCGCGCCCTTGCGGTCGAACTTGTTGATGGCCACGAAGTCGGCAAAGTCGAGCATGTCGATCTTCTCAAGCTGGCTTGCCGCGCCGAACTCGGGGGTCATCACATACAGCGAGAGATCGACATGCGGCACGATCGCCGCATCGCCCTGCCCGATGCCCGACGTTTCCACGATCACCAGGTCGAACTTCGCAGCCTTGCAGGCAGCGATCACATCAGGCAGCGCCTGGGAGATTTCCGAGCCGGCATCGCGCGTGGCCAGCGAGCGCATGAAAATATTCGGATGGTTGATCGCATTCATCCGAATGCGGTCGCCCAGCAGTGCGCCGCCCGACTTGCGTCGTGACGGGTCGATCGAAATCACGGCAATCGACAGCGCGTCGTGCTGGTCCAGGCGGAAGCGGCGAATCAGTTCGTCGGTCAGCGACGACTTGCCCGCGCCGCCGGTACCGGTGATGCCGAGCACTGGCGTGGCAGCCGCCTTGGCGTTGTCATGCAATGCACTGACCAGCTGCGGCGCGGCGCGGCCGTTTTCGAGCGCCGTGATCAATTGCGCCAGCACGCGGCGGTCACCCTGGGAGACGGCATCGAGCGTCGAAGGCGCGTAGCGCGTGAGATCGATGTCGCAGCGCTGCACCATGTCGGCGATCATGCCGGCCAGGCCCATGCGCTGGCCGTCCTCGGGGCTGTAGATGCGCGCCACGCCGTAAGCCTGCAGCTCACGGATTTCCTCGGGCACGATCACCCCGCCGCCGCCGCCGAACACCTGGATGTGCTCGCCACCATGCTCGCGCAGCAGGTCGATCATGTATTTGAAGTATTCGACGTGCCCGCCCTGGTAGCTGGAGATGGCGATGCCCTGCACGTCTTCCTGCAGTGCCGCGGTCACCACCTCGTGCACGGATCGGTTGTGGCCCAGGTGGATCACCTCGCAGCCATGCGACTGCAGGATGCGCCGCATGATGTTGATCGACGCGTCATGGCCGTCGAACAGCGACGCCGCGGTAACAAAGCGCACCTTGTTGGCCGGGCCGGTGCCCTGCGCCACCTGGGGCCGGGCGGCCGCCGTCCTGCTCACATCCGAAAGATCAGTCATTGTCTCCACCGCTCTGTTATGTGGCTGGCTGCCCGATGCGGCTGGCTGGTATGCCGGCGGTTCTGGCGACCGCACTCACAGGGGCCGGACGATTATATGACGTTTACGTTAACGTAAGTCCAGGGACGCGGGTAAGCACCGATCGTCTCTGACGGCATCGTCTCACAGCGCGGAGAGATGAAGAAGGGCCCGGAGGCCGCCCTGCGCCGCGGGAGGTCGGCGCAGGCTGGTGGCGGCCCCTGGGTCCCAGGAGAAGAGGTTCAGGCGTGGATCTGCGGGCAGTCGCCAAAGGCGTCGGTCTTGCGTTCGCCCCAGCGGCGCGCCAGTTGGCGGGCGATGAACAGGCCCCTGCGCAGCGTCCACAGCGCCGGCGTTTCGGTCAGCAGAAAGCGGGCCTCCGGCGCGTCGCCGGACAGCCATACGCGCTCGCCTTCGGCCAGCGCGTATGTGTCGCCGGGGCGCAGCCAGATATCGCGGTGGTGGCCTTCCACGGTCAGCCAGAGCCGGCCTTCCAGCGCCGTCACGGTCTGGCCGTGGCGCGCGCGCCAGCTCACTGGCCGGCCTGGTTCGTCGAGTTCGAATGTCCTGAGTTCACGCATCGGTGTCTCCATGTCTTGCCCGGCGCAGCCGCTCTGGATCAATGGATCGGGCGGATTGAGGGGGCGCTGCGCCATGCCTCCAATTATTCATGGCGAGCGCTACAATCCCATGCACAGTTCCGAACAGTTTTCGTTGAACTGTTCAGTAGTTTTGACTGACAGTTGCCGCCCCCGTCACTCATGAAACTCATACTCGACCCATCCACCGGCGTCCCGCTGACCGAACAGATCGTGCTGGGCGTGAAAACGTGGATCAGCTCCCGTGAAGCTACGCCTGGCGCGCGCCTGCCTTCGATTCGCGCGCTGGCCGCCGAGCACCGGATCAGCCGCTTTCCCGTGATCGAGGCGTACGACCGGCTGGTATCGCAGGGCTTGATCGACTCGCGCCAGGGGTCCGGGTTCTACGTGGCGGAAAGCGCGCTGACGGGACGCAGGGGGCGCGGATGGTCCGATCCGAGCCTGGCCGAAGACCTGTCGCTGCACATCATCGACCAGTTCCACCATCCGAGCGGCACGCTGAAGCTGGCGGGCGGCTTCGTGCCAGAGGAATGGCGCGACGTGGAAGGACTGACGCAGGCCATCCGCCATATCACGCGGCATGACATCGACAGCGTGATTCACTACGCCACGCCGCTCGGCCATCCGGCACTGCGCAAGCACGTGCTGACGCGCGTGCGGCAGGTTGGCATCGAGGCCGAGCTGTCCCAGGTGCTGATCACCTCGGGCGCCAGCCAGGCGCTGGACCTGGTGGTGCGCCACCTGCTCAAGCCCGGCGATACGGTATTCGTTGAAGACCCCGGCTACTACAACCTGTTTGGTCTGCTACGCATGCACGGCGTGCAGCTGGTTGGCGTGCCGCACACGCCGAACGGCCCCGATCCGGAAGCCTGCGAGCGCCTGCTGCGCGATCACAAGCCGAAGCTGTTCTTCACCAACAGTGTGCTGCAGAACCCGACCGGTTCGACGCTGGCGCCGCCGGTCGCCTTCCGCCTGCTCGAACTGGCGCGCCGCCACAATTTCCGCTTTGTCGAAGACGACATCTTCTCGGACTTCCAGCTCAACTTCACCGACCGGCTGGCCACGCTGGACCAACTCGAGCACGTGATCTATATCGGTGGATTCTCGAAGACGGTATCGGCGGCGCTGCGTGTGGGCTACATCGTCGCCGACAAGACGCTGATCAAGGACTTGATCGATGTGAAGGTGCTGACCAGCGTGGCCGGGTCGCACTTTGCGGAAGCGGTGACCGCGACGATGCTCGAACGCGGCGCGTATCGCAAGTATGTGGAAAGGTTGCGCGTCCGCACGCGCGAAGTGACGGCCGATGCGGTGAAAATTCTCGGTCAGTATGGCTGGGAAGTCTTTTGCGAACCGGCCGGCGGCAACTTCCTGTGGGCGCGTGCGCCCGGCATCGAAGACTCCCGCGAACTCGTCACGATGGCGGAGACCCAGGGGATTTCGCTGGCGCCGGGACATTTCTTTCGCCCCGGCGGGGAGACCTCGGCCTGGGTGCGGATCAACTCCGCCTACGCGGGAGAAGCGCGCTCGCGCGCATTCTTCGAGGAAGCAGGCGCGCGCTGAGCCATCTGCGTCCTATCCCTCGGCCTGGCCGCCGTGGTTGTGCAGCACGGCGTTACGGCGCGAGTACGCGAAGTAGATCACCAGCCCCAGCGCCAGCCAGCACAGGAAGGCGACCCAGGTCAGCATCTGCAGATGCGCCATCAGAAACACGCAGAACGCGACCGAGAGCAGCGGCACGAACGGCACGCCGGGGCAACGGAACGTACGGTGCAAATGCGGATGCGTGCGGCGCAGTACCAGCGTTGCGACCGAGATCAGCGTGAACGCCGACAGCGTGCCGATATTGATCAGCTCGGCCAGCACGTTCAGCGGCACAAAGCCGGCGATGGCCGCGAAGATGATGCCGACCGTCCATGTGGCGGTGAATGGCGTGGCGTGCACCGGATGCACGCTGGACAGCGCCTCGGGCAGCAGGTCATGATGGCCGCCACGGCCACGTACAGGATGGTGCAGACCGCCAGCGAACCGATGATACCGATTGGCAGGTCGCGGCCCGGATTGCGAACTTCTTCCGCGGCGGAAGTCACGGCATCGAAGCCGATGAACGCGAAAAACACCAGCGCGGCCGCATTGAAAATGCCCGAAAAGCCGAAGGGCGCAAACGGCTGCCAGTTGGCCGGCTGGACATGCCACACGCCCACCACGATGAACAGCACTACCACGCTGATCTTGATGGCGACCATGACGTTGTTGAGCCGCGCCGATTCGCGCACGCCGTAGGACACCACCCACGTGATCGCCAGCATGATCAGGATGGCCGGGACGTTCACGAACGTTTCCACGCCGGGCACCGAACCGGGAGCGGCCGTGATCGCGGCGGGAAGATGCAGGCCGAAGCCGGCCAGCAACGACTGGAAGTAACCCGACCAGCCCACCGATACCGCCGACGTGGCCAGGCCATATTCGAGCAGCAGATCCCAGCCGATCATCCACGCGATGATCTCGCCAAGCGTGGCATAGCTGTACGTGTAGATCGATCCGGAAACAGGGATGGCGGAGGCAAACTCCGCATAGCACAGGGCCGCAAAGCCGCAGGCCATCGCGGCGATGATGAACGACACAGTCAACGCGGGACCAGCAGTCAGCGCTCCCGTGCCGGTCAGCACGAAGATGCCCGTGCCGATGATGGCGCCGATGCCCATCAGCACCAGATCCACCGGTCCCAGCACCTTGCGCAATCCGTCATGCTCGCTGACATCGAGCATCGATTCGATGTTCTTGGTGCGGAAGAGACTCATGGGCGGCTCCGGGCAAAAGTCGGTGCATTGACTATAGGTTGTACGAATCGCACCGGCGACCTGGGCTGCGCATCTTTTGAACGACAGGGGTGCCGGCGGAAGGGCGCGATGATACGCGCCGGCTCGGCGCTTGTCATGGCCGCGCGACCTCGCAAACTCGTACGTGTGCAACGAATTGCCACAAGCCATCGGCAAAAAAAAGCGCTCCACTCGGGAGCGCCTTCAAGACGACGATGCCATCAGGCATCAGAGCAAAACGCGATTTACTTCGCCACCGGCATCGTGAACTCCGCGCCCTTGGCGATGCTGTCTGGCCAGCGTTGCATCACGCTCTTGTAGCGCGTGTAGAAGCGCACGCCTTCCTCGCCGTAGGCGTGGTGATCGCCAAACAGCGAGCGCTTCCAGCCGCCGAACGAATGCCAGGCCATCGGCACCGGAATCGGCACGTTGATGCCGACCATGCCCACCTGGATCTGGCGCGCAAACGCGCGGGCGATGCCGCCGTCGCTGGTGTAGCACGACACGCCGTTGCCAAACTCGTGACGGTTGATCAGATCGACTGCCTCGGCAAAGTCGTGCACGCGCACCACCGACAGCACCGGGCCGAAGATCTCTTCCTTGTAGATCGTCATGTCCGGCTTGACGTTGTCGAACAGCGTACCGCCGACGAAGAAGCCGTTCTCGTGGCCGTCCACCTTGTGGCCGCGGCCATCGGTCACCAGTTGCGCGCCTTCGGCCACGCCCTTGGCGATGTAGCCCTCGACCTTGGCCTTGTGCGCGGCAGTAACCAGCGGGCCCATCTCGGCGTCGCCTTCCATGCCATTGCGAATCTTCAGCGATGCGGCGCGCTCGGCCAGACGGGGCACGAGCTTGTCCGCCACGTCGCCCACCGCCACCGCCACCGAGATCGCCATGCAGCGCTCGCCGGCCGAGCCGTAGGCCGCACCCACCAGCGCGTCCACGGCCTGATCGAGATCGGCATCGGGCATCACCACCAGATGGTTCTTGGCGCCGCCCAGCGCCTGCACGCGCTTGCCGTGCCTGGTGCCTTCCGTGTAGATGTACTCGGCGATCGGCGTGGAACCGACGAACGACAGCGCCTGCACGTCGGGATGCGCCAGCAGCGCGTCCACGGCCACCTTGTCGCCCTGCACCACGTTGAACACGCCATCGGGCAGGCCGGCCTGCTTGAGCAGATCGGCGATCAGCAGACTCGGCGACGGATCACGCTCGGACGGCTTGAGCACGAACGTATTGCCGCACGCCAGCGCCACCGGGAACATCCACATCGGCACCATCACCGGGAAGTTGAACGGCGTAATGCCGGCCACCACGCCCAGCGGCTGGCGCAGGTTCCAGTTGTCGATGCCACCGCCGATGTTGTCGGTGAAGTCGGTCTTGAGCAGGTTAGGAATACCGCAGGCGAATTCCACCACTTCGATACCGCGCGTGACTTCGCCCTTGGCATCGGAAAACACCTTGCCGTGCTCGCGCGTGATCAGCGCGGCCAGGTCGTCGTGGTGACGGTCCAGCAGTTCCTTGAACTTGAACAGGATGCGCGCGCGGCGCAGCGGCGGCATCTCGGCCCAGGCCGGCCATGCTGCCTTGGCGGCAGCCACGGCAGCGGCCACGTCATCGGTGGTACCCATTGCCACGCGGGCGGCAACGTCGCCCGTGGCCGGGTTGAACACATCGGCAAAGCGGTCCGTGCCCGCGCGCTGCATGGTGCCGCCGATGTAGTGATGGATTTCGGCAATCTGCCGGTTTTCTGCGATGTTCACTGCGGTCTTCCTTTATGTCTCTGGCAGGTCTTACTTGATGGTCTGCAGGGCCTGCTTCACGGTATCGAACAACTGGTCGATCTCGGCCTCTGAAATGATCAGCGGCGGCGAGAACGCCAGGATATCGCCGGTGTAGCGTACCAGCACACCCAGCTCCAGGCATTTCAGGAACGCCTCGTAGGCGCGCGCGCCGGGCGCGCCGGGGCGCGATTCCAGTTCCACGCCAGCCACCATGCCGAGGTTGCGGATGTCCTTCACATACGGCGCGCCACGCAGGCCATGCACGGCGGATTCGAACTTCGGCGACAGCTCCGCCGCGCGCTCGAACAGCTTGTCGCGCTTGTACAGATCCAGCGTGGCGATACACGCCGCCATTGCCAGCGGATGGCCCGAGTACGTGTAGCCGTGCGGCAGCTCGATGCCGCCCTGCGGCGTGGCATTGATCACGGCGTCGTGCACCTCGCGGCGCACTGCCACGGCACCCATCGGCACGGCGGCATTGTTGATGGCCTTGGCCATCGTGATCAGGTCCGGCGTGACCTTGAGCCGTTCCGCAGCGGTGGCGGCGCCCAGGCGGCCAAACGCGGTAATCACTTCGTCGAAGATCAGCAGGATGCCGTGCTTGCTGGTGATCTCTCGCAGCTTTTCCAGATAGCCGACCGGTGGAATCAGCACGCCGGCGGAGCCGGCCATCGGCTCGACGATCACGGCGGCGATGTTCGAGGCGTCGTGCAGCGCGATCAGGCGTTCCAGCTCATCGGCCAGATGGGCGCCCCATTGCGGCTGGCCCTTCGAGAAAGCCGCCTCGGCGATGTTCAGCGTGGCCGGCAGGTGGTCGGTGCCCGGCATCACGTTGGCCGACCACATCTTGCGGTTCGGTCCGATGCCGCCCACGCCCAGGCCGCCAAAGCCCACGCCGTGGTAGCCGCGCTCGCGGCCGATGATGCGCGTGCGCTGGCCTTCGCCGCGCGCGCGGTGGTACGCCAGTGCGATCTTCAGCGCCGTGTCCACCGATTCCGAACCCGAGTTCGTGAAGAAGATGCGGTCCAGCCCCTTGGGCATCAACGCGGCCACCTTGGTGGCGGCTTCGAATTCCAGCGGGTGACCCATCTGGAACGGCGGCGCATAGTCCAGCGTTGCCGCCTGCTGCGCGATCGCTTCGACGATCTCCTTGCGCGAATGGCCCGCGGCCACGCACCAGAGACCGGCGCAGCCGTCGAGGATCTTCCGCCCATCGTGGGTCGTGTAGTACATGCCGCTGGCCGATGCCAGCAGGCGCGGAGCGGCCTTGTACTGGCGATTGGCAGTGAACGGCATCCACAGTGCTTCGAGATCGGGAATCACGGTCTTGGCGGCGTCCATACGTTCTCCTGGCGTGGTGTGCGATATGCGGGTGGCGCGGCTGTGCCCGGCCGTGCATCGGTTTCCGGCAACTCTACCGGCGGGGTCTGGCGTAAAGAATATACGGTCATGAGATCGCTGCCTTACCGTACAGTTTAGTCATCGCCAACCGTACAGGCTCGCATCGTGCGATGCCGCACACTCGGGGCCCTGTGGTGCGCTGTTACAGCGGTGAAACAGCCGATTTTCGTTGCGGCGCATCAATCTCGGACCGATGACGGCATCCGGCGGTCCTTGCCAGTACACTGTACAGGTTTCCTGTCCCGCAGACGCCTGATGCTCAACCTGAACCTTGTTCGCAGCCGCCGTGGCGGTGAGACCCTCACCGAGCAGATCGTCGCTGCGATTGCCGCGCTGGTGGACCAGCGTGCCTTGCGCGCGGGCGTGCTGCTGCCGTCGGTGCGCCGCTTTGCGCAACAGCACAACGTCAGCACGTTCACGGTGGCGGAGGCGTATGGACGGCTGACCGCGCTGGGCTACCTCACGGCGCGGCCCGGTTCCGGCTACACCGTGGCGCACCGGCATGCGCCGGCCGGTCATGCCCGATCGTCGAACTGGGAAGCCCCGGTGCTCAATGCCGCCTGGCTGCTCTCCGATGTGTTCGCCGACCATTCCGTCCCAATCAAGGCCGGCGCGGGATGGCTGCCCGGCGACTGGCTCAACGAGGAAGGTCTGCACCAGGCCATGCGCAGCGCGGCACGTGTACCGGCCGCGCAGGTTTCCGGCTATGGCCACCCGTTCGGCTTTGGCGCGCTGCGCGAGCACATTGCCGTGCATCTGAGCCAATACGGCATCCCCGTGCAATCGCAGCAGGTGGTACTGACCCAGGGCGCCACGCAGGCGCTGGATCTGGTCGTCCGCACCCTGCTCCGGCCGGGAGACACGGTACTGGTGGAATCGCCCTGCTATTGCAACCTGCTGCAGATCCTGCGCCTGGCAGGACTGCGAGCCATCGGCGTACCGCGCACGGAAGCCGGGCTGGACACCGACGCGCTGGAGGACGCCATTCGCCAGCACACGCCACGCGCGCTGTTCGTCAACACGGTGCTGCAGAACCCCACCGGGGCAAGCCTGACCAGCATGAACGCGTTTCGCGTGCTGCAACTGGCCGAGCAGCACCGGCTGCTGGTGGTGGAAGACGATATCTACCGCGAGCTGGCACCGGCCGGTTCACCGATGCTGGCCGCAATGGATGGTCTGTCTCAGGTGGTCTATGTGAACGGATTCTCGAAGACGATCACGCCATCGCTGCGCGTGGGTTACCTGGCGGCCAGCCCCGACCTGGCCAAGGCGTTTGCCCGCACCAAGATGGCGGTGGGTCTGACGTCGTCCGAAGTTACCGAGCGGCTCGTGTACTCGGTGCTGACGAGCGGCCACTACGGCCGGCACGTTGCCGCGCTGGCCGAGCGGCTACGCGCGCAACAGGATCGCGTGGCGGAAAAGATGGAAGCGCACGGGCTGGAGATGATGCTGCGGCCCGATGGCGGGATGTTTGCCTGGGCGCGGCTGGCGCAGGATGACGATCGCGCCAGCCTGTCCGGCAACCAGTTGGCAACGCTGGCACTGGAGCACGGCATCTGGCTGGCGCCGGGATCGTATTTCGAACCCGATGAAACGGACTCGCCGTGGATCCGCTTCAATGTGGCCACCGGTGACGCGCCCCAGTTGTGGGCGTTCTTCGATGCCGTGCGCGGCGGCCGGACGAAAAGCGCCCGGGCCGCCTAGCGCTGGCGCGCTGGCTCAGAAGCGATAGCGGACGTAGCCGGTGTAGAAGTTGCTGCCCGGGTTCGGTTCCTTGATACCGGCATTGGAGATGTGCTGGAACCGGAAGCCCACTTCGGTGTTGGCGTTCTTGCCAAAGCCCACACCCACGCCAACCATGTCCGAGAACTGGAAGGCGCTGCCCATGCGGTGCTGGTCGGACGTACCGGTATGCGTCAGCACACGCACGCCGACGGATGCCTCGGCAAAGGGCACGAAGTAGCTGCCGCGCTTTTCCACGCGCAGGATCGGCGAGATGCCGAATTCGAACAGATTCTGCTGGTTGGTGCCGCCACGCGCGTCCCATCCAGCCACGTTGAATTCCGCCTGCAGGCGGAACAGCCAGCCCTGCGGATTACCGTACTGGATCGGGGTGTTGAAGTTCAGGCCGACTTCGTACTTGTTGACGTCATGGCTCGTATCGCGGCCAACGGCAACGTGGACGGCCGGATGGCTCCAGCCGACCAGCTCTTCGGCGCTGGCGGCCGAACTGGCACCAGCAACCATCGCGCCGACAGCCAGCGCACGGACGACAAACAGGGTTCGGGGGGATTTGGCAAGGTGCATGCGACGTTCTTGTTGTTCTGACTTCATGAAAGAAGGCATCGAAGAGAGTGGCTCGGCAACTAGACGGGATCGACTGCCAAACCCGCCGAAGCACCTTGGCGCTCCGGACGGGTCAGGCCCAGAGCCGCTCCACCACCCAACTCGCGGCAACACAGATCCCGAGCCAGACAGCGAGGCAGCTTGCAATAAATCGGTACGTCATTGTGGGAATTAACGGCAAAGGACGGTTTCTGATGGAATTTTTGCGACGCATTATACATACATTCATGAATGCATGTATCGAGCATCCGTGGCTGTCCGCTTAAGCCACAAATAGATTCATCAGAATTCGTCCAGTTCTGGATGATGCCAGCACGCGAGCAACCCTGCAGACGGACCGTTAAACAGACGGATCAAAGAAATTGAAGACGTTGCGGTGCGATATGTGATCGGAGGCCACGCGGCGTCCGGACCACTGCACGGCCGCGCGCGGGGCGGGCTTGCCGGGAGGAGACTGAGGCGCACAGCCGCGCGAAGGCGGCTGCGGCGGAAACATCTGCAATATCAGGGACTTGCCAGCGGTCAGCCGCGCAGGAACGGCAGGACTTCGGCCAGTAGTTGCTCCGGAATTTCCTCGGCGATGTAGTGGCCACACGGCAGTGCATGGCCTTGAACGCGACGCGCAACCTTGCGCCACTCGTCGAGCGGCTGGAAACAATTTCCAACCGCACCGTTGGCGCCCCACAACGCCAGCATCTCGCACTCGACCATCCGGCCGGCCTCGATATCGGCGCGATCGTGCTCCAGATCGATGCCCGCGCTGGCGCGATAGTCTTCGCACAAGCCATGCGCCGCGCCCGGCAACCGCAGGCAGCGCAGGTATTCGGACAGCGCCGCCTCGGTGAACGGCGTCAGGCCGGCGCTGCGGCTGCCCATCGTCTGGCGCAGGTACAACGCCGGGTCGGCTTCGATCAGCGTCTCCGGGAACGGCGCCGGACGAATCAGGAAGAACCAGTGGTAGTAGGCGCGCGCGAACGCTTCATTGGTCTGCGCGTACATGGCCAGCGTGGGGGCGATGTCGAGCGTGACCAGCTTTTCCACGGCCTGCGGATGATCGACCGCGAGCCGGTGCGCCACGCGCGCGCCCCGGTCGTGCGCCAGCACGCGAAACCGCTCGAAGCCAAGCTGGCGCATCACCGCCAGTTGATCCGCCGCCATCGCCCGCTTGCTGTAGTTGCTGTGGTCGGGCAGACCGGCCGGCTTGCCGCTGTCGCCATAGCCGCGGAGGTCGGTTGCCACCACGGTGAAGTGGCGCGCCAGTTCGCCCGCCACCTTGTGCCAGATCACGTGCGTCTGCGGATGACCGTGCAGCAGCAACAGCGGCGGGCCGTTCCCGCCCACCACGGCATGGATCGGCACCTCGTCGTGGACGATGCGATGCGTCTCGAAACCTTCGAACATCAGTTGTCTCCCTGTGTTGCCAGCCGTGTCATGGTAGTTGCGGCCACGTCGCGCAGCCAGGGGCTGGCTGCATGATGACGGCTGGCGAAGTCGGCGATGGCATCGGCATGGGTCAATGACATGCCGATGATGTCCAGGCCGCGCCGGAACATGTCGAGGTGACGGTCCGACATCGATAACCGCGCTGAAAAGTCCGCCGTGCGCACGGTCATCGTATCGAGATCGATGCGGATCGAGGCCGGCGCCACGGGATTGCTCACCGCCTGCGTCAGGAAGTCGACGTCCGCCTGCGGCAGCATCACCAGCAGCAGGCGGTTGTTCATCGCGTTCGAATAGAAGATCTCGCCGAAGCTCGGCGCGATGACGGCCCGGATGCCGTATTGCTGCAGGCCCCACACCGCATGCTCCCGGCTGGAGCCGCAGCCGAAGTTCGGGCCGGCCACCAGCACGCGGGTGTCGCGCCAGGCGGGCTGGTTCAGCACGAAGTCCGCGCGCGGCGTGCCTTGTTCGTCAAAGCGCATGTCGTAGAGCAGGCCACGGTCCAGCCCGGCCTTGTCGATGCCCCGCAGGAACTGCTTCGGCATGATCTGGTCGGTATCGAGGTTGGGCAGCGGCAGCGGCGCGCCGGTGCCTTCGATCAGCGTGAATTCGGACATATCGGTCTCCGGATCAGCGGGATTGGCCAAGCTGGCGCACGTCGGTAATGCAGCCGGTGATGGCGGCGGCGGCGGCCATCGCCGGACTCATCAGGTGCGTGCGCCCGGCACGCCCCTGGCGGCCTTCGAAATTGCGGTTGGTCGTCGACGCGCAGCGCTCGCCCGGCGCCAGCACGTCATCGTTCATCGCCAGACACATGGAACAACCCGGCTTGCGCCATTCGAAGCCCGCTTCGCGCAGCAGCGCGGCAATGCCCTCGGCTTCGGCCTGTTCGCGCACGGCACCGGAACCCGGCACCACCATCGCCCGCACGCCGGCCGCCACCTTGTGGCCGCGCACCACATCCGCCACGGCGCGCAGGTCTTCGATGCGGCCGTTGGTGCACGAGCCAATAAACACCCGCTGCACCGGCAGGCCCTGCAAATGGCTGCCCGGCGTCAGCCCGATATAGTCGAGCGCCCGCTCGGCCGATGCGCGCGCGATGGCGTCGGCCGCATCGGCCGGCTGCGGTATCGCGGCACTGACCGGAATCGCCTGGTCGGGGCTGGTGCCCCATGTCACATACGGTTCGACGACCGAGGCATCGAAAGCCAGTTCGGTATCGAAGGCCGCGTCGGCATCGGATACCAGCTCCGCCCAGGCTGCCCGCGCGCGCTGCGCCATTTCGGTGTCGATGTCGTTGGCGCGCGCGAGTACGTACCCGATCGACGTGGCATCGGGCGCGATCAACGCGCCACGCGCGCCGGCTTCGACCGTCATGTTGCACAGGGTCATGCGCGCCTCCATCGACAGGGCACGGATGGCGCTCCCCGTGAACTCGACCACATAGCCCCGCGCACCCTGCGCGCTGATGCGCGAAATGATGTGGAGAATCAGGTCCTTCGACGTGGTGCCCGCCGGCAGCAGGCCATCCACGCGGATGCGCATGTCGCGCGCCAGCCGGTAGACCAGCGTCTGCGTCGCCAGCACGTGCTCGACCTCGGACGTTCCGATGCCAAACCCGAGCGCGCCGAATGCTCCGTACGTGGTGGTATGGCTGTCGCCGCACAGCACGACCATGCCGGGGCGGATCATGCCGTGCTCCGGGGTGATCACGTGCTCGATGCCCTGCAGCGGGTCATTGGTATCGAACAGGGGAATGCCGTGGATATCGCAGTTGCGCTTCAGGTTGCGCGCCTGCAGCGCCGATGCGGGGTCCTGGATCACGCGCGGCGATTCGGCGTGCGTGGGAATGATGTGGTCCACCACCGCCAACTGCTGCCCCGGCGTGGGCACCTTGCGGCCGTGCTCCGCCAGACCGGCGAATGCCTGCGGGCTGGTGTACTCGTTCATGATGTGCAGATCCGCGTAGAGGAGCACGTTGTCCGCGTCGAGCGTGACGACTGTGTGCGACTCCACGAGCTTGCGATACAGCGTTCGTCCGGCCATGTTGCCTGCCTGTGGGGTGGTGAATCGGTCTGACGGCAGTCTAATCGCGGAATCCATCGCTATAATTTCGCGGATTGCACTTCATTCGTGCGCTGGATTCAGGAGTCGTATCCCCGGATACGGACCCGCATCCGCACGATCCCCGTCATGGACGCCTTTTCCGATCTCGCCTTCTTCATCCTGCTGGTCAAGCGTGGCAGCCTGGCCGGGGCCGCCCAGCAGCTGGGCCTGACGCCGTCGGCGGCCAGCAAACGTCTGGCGTCGCTGGAAGCGCGGCTCGGCGTGCGGCTGCTCAATCGCACCACGCGCCGGTTATCGGTCACACCCGAGGGCGAGGCTTACCTGGCACAGGGCGGGCGCATCCTGGCCGAACTGGAAGAACTGGAACAGGGGCTGGGCGGCAGCCGCGTGGCGCCGCGCGGCCTGTTGCGCGTCAATGCCACGCTGGGTTTCGGACGCCGGCACCTGGCACCGGCCGTTGGCGATTTTCTGCTGGCCTATCCCGATGTCGAAGTCCAGCTGCAGTTGACCGACCGCGCCCTGAACCTTGCCGAGGAAGGTTTCGACATCGGCATCCTGATTGGCGACTTGCCGGACGCGCGGCTCAACGCGCGCAAGCTCGCCCCCAACAGCCGGATTCTGTGCGCGGCGCCCGCCTACCTGGCACGCCACGGCGAGCCGGCGTCGCCGCGCGCGCTGCAGCAGCATCGCTGCATCGTGATCCGTGAAAGCGAGACGGCCTACGGCACCTGGCACCTGCTTGCGTCGGGACGTCAGGAGACGGTCAAGGTGCGCGGTCCCGCGGCGACCAACGACGGCGAAGTCGCGGTGAACTGGGCGCTGCAGGGGCACGGCATTTTGCTACGGTCCGAATGGGAGGTGGCGCCACTGTTGCGCTCCGGACGGCTCAAACAGGTGCTGCCCGAATGGTCGGCGCCACCGGCGGACATCTACGCGGTCTACCTGTCGCGCGACAAGCTGTCCGCCCGCGTGCGCGCGTTCGTCGATTTCATGGCCGACCGCTTCGGCCGCTACGACACGTCGGCCGACCATCACGGCTGGTAGCGCCGAATCCCGAAGCCCCGTGGCTCAGGGCAGCAGCAGGATCGCGCCGGTGGTTTCGCGGCGCTCCGCCGCCTCATGGGCGTGTGCCACATCGGCCAGCGGAAAGCGCGCGCCGATATCGACCTTCACATGGCCGGCCGCGATGGCGTCGAACAGGTCCTTCGCGTTGGCACGGAAGCGCGCGGTATCCGCGTTGTGCGGAAACACCGAGGGCCGCGTCAGGAACAGGCAACCCTTCTTGTTGAGCAGTTCGGGCTCGATGGCCGGTGCCGGACCCGATGCACCGCCGTACAGCACCACCATGCCGAAGGTCTGCGCGCAATCGAGCGAGCCCAGGAACGTGTCCTTGCCCACGGCGTCGTAGACCACGGTCACGCCGCGCCCGTCGGTGGCATCGCGCACCTGCTTGACCCAGTCGCCGTGGCTGTAGTCGATGGCGATATCGCAACCGGCCGCCTTCGCGCGTTCGCATTTGGCCGCCGAACCGGCCGTGCCGATCACGCGCGCGCCCAGCGCCTTGGCCCAGCCACTGAGAATCTGCCCTACCCCGCCGGCGGCGGCATGCACCAGCACCGTATCGCCGGGCTTGACCGCGTGGGTATGCCGCACCAGGTACTGCGCGGTCATGCCCTTGAAGATGGTTGCCGCGGCCTGCTCGTCGCTCACGTTGTCTGGCAGCTTGACGAGCTTGTCGACGGCCACGTTGCGGCCTTCCGAATAGGCCCCCAGCCCCGCGTTCATATAGGCGATGCGATCCCCCACGGCAACATCGGTGACGCCATCCCCCACGGCCTCCACGACACCGGCGGCTTCAAAGCCCAGGCCGGTACCGGCCGGCAGCGGATACGTGCCGCGACGCTGGTAGATATCGATGAAGTTGAAGCCGATCGCGGTATGCCTCACGCGCGCCTCGCCGGGAGCCGGCTCGGGCAACGTTACCTGTTCCATCCGCATGACCTGCGGCGAACCGAATTCGTGGAGGCGGATGGCGCGGACGGTCGTCGGCATGGGGGGTCTCCTCAATGTGCTGGCAAAAAGTGAAGACCCGATTATTGACGCTTTTGCGAATCCCTGCCGGCGCTCAAATGAGTTCGGCGCTCATGCATAACGCGCTGGTATCGCGCAAACGCTGAAACTCCTGGCTCTCAAGCACCTCGCGCGGCAGCTTCGATGCGTGAACCAGCGAGAAACCATAGCGAGCGAAATAGCTCGGACACGTGGAGGTCAGCAATACCGCGCGACGGCTGCCGTTGGCGCGCGCGCGCATCATCACCGCGTTCACGAGATGGCTGGCCACGCCCTGGTCGCGCCATTCGCGCAGGACGGCCACCGAGCGGACGATCGCCGTGTCGCCGAACAACTCGGCGCATGCGCAGCCCACCAGTTGCGATTCGATAATCGCCACATGAAACTCACCAACCAGCCGTGCCAGATCGTCCACCGGGAGGCCGCACCGCTCAAGAACGGCCCCGATGGCGGGCGCATCCGTTGGCTGTGCCATCCGGATTCGCATGTCTTTAATCATTTGGAGCCTCTGTTTCTCTCATCACGTTGCGACGGATACGCCATGGAAGCCCTGCATGGTGATACCTGGTGCGCGGATTACCGGACAAACATTACCGGTAGTCGTACGACAACGCGCGCGCCAAGAGAGCGGTGAAATGCTGACGTTTGGTGCGCGAGCGCCCCACAGTATCGCAATCGCGCCCGGGATTCCAGAGGGGAATCACCGAATGCGACGGGTGCCATGCATGACCGAATTCGGAGCATGAAATGCGCCAGCTCTGCACGTCAGTATCGGCAAGTTTCGTGAAGAAAATGCGCGCGCAAAACGCGGACCGGAAACAGGGGAATGAAGCGGAGGGTTCGGATGCGTCGAACCAAGGGAAATGGAGGCGGGGATACGGAATCGAACCGTCGTAAACGGCTTTGCAGGCCGTCGCATAACCACTCTGCCACCCCGCCCCGGGAAGACGGCCCAGGTGAGCCGTTCTGTGGTGCGGGGCGCAGTGTAGCCGAAGTGGAAAAAATCTGCAGAGTGAGGACTTTCCCGCCAGGCAGCAGCGACGCGGCCGCGCTTGAAGCGCTACTCTTCCTGGCTGCCCATTGCCGATTGCAGATAGTTCTGCAGGCCGACCTTGCTCACCAGCTCCAGTTGCGTCTGCAGCCAGTCGATGTGGTTTTCGGTGTCGTCGAGGATGTCGGTGACGATGTCACGCGATACGTAGTCGCTTACGGATTCGAAGTACTTGATCGCTTCCTTGAGGCTCGCCTGCGACACCTGTTCGAGCTTGAGATCGCAGCCGAGCATTTCCTCGGTGTTCTCGCCGATCATCAGCTTGTCCAGGTCCTGCAGGTTGGGCAGGCCATCGAGCATGAGGATACGTTCTATCAGGCGGTCCGCATGCTTCATTTCCTCGATCGACTCTTCATACTCATGCTTGCCCAATGCAGTAAGCCCCCAATGGCGATACATCCGGGCATGCAGGAAATACTGATTGATCGCGGTTAGCTCGTGCTTGAGCTGGCCATTCAACAACTGAATTACCTTCTTGTCAGTCTTCATGACAGCAGTCCTCAAAAATCCCCGGCGATGTTTTTCATGGTAATTCTCAAAACCGGAAGTTCAAGCCCGGCGCGGCTTTCCAGCCAACGCGATGCGTCATAGGTGAGATTATGCGAGTGATACTGATTCCGATTCAGACAAAATAAAAAGCGCCTCGCAAAAGAGGCGCTTTTACCTGAATCGATGGAATCATTCGCCGCTTGCGCGATAGCGGTTACGCAAGTCCCGGATCAGGTCGTGATTACGCAGCACGCCTTGATACTGACGCTCGATCAGGGCGCGGATATCGAAACTGAGATCCGTTTCCTGCAGCGCATCGGCATATTTTTTCTTGGCGACGTCCTCGCCCTTCTCGGTCTCTTCAAGGATCGCAAGGTCGGTGCGGTCCGTTACGGCGGATCGCAAGCTGACCCAGCCGCGATGCAGTGCGCCGGCCACGCTGCCGTGATCTTCCGGCTTGCCACCCAGGGCCGTTACCTGACTTTGCAGCTCGCGCACGGAGGCGCTGATTTCAGTGGCGCGGCTGGAAAACAGCGTCTTCAGTTCCGGATTCTTGGCATCTTCGGCTGCCTTGCGAAAACCTTGTTCGCCGTCGCAGGAAACTTCGATCAGGTCATTGAGTACGGACACGTTGTTGTCAGCCATGACGGACTCCTCATCTCAGTCGCGCGCGTGACGCGCGCCGCGCAATGCGCGAATGGAACACTCCGCGCGTCCTGCATGGCCGCGCGGCCCTTGATTCCAAGATAGAGGAGCGTCCCCGCACAGGATGTCGGGGCGGCTCGCAAGGCGCTGTCGGTCTATGCCTACAGGCCAGAAGCGTGGCGCATCAATCCAGCAGGTGACCCATGCGGGACCGCTTGGTCGCCAGATATTTCTCGTTTTCCGAATTGGCGGGCACGATGTGACGCATCTGTTCCGTCACCTTGATGCCGGCGTCTTCCAGCGCCTTGATCTTGACGGGATTGTTGCTCATCAGGCGAACCGACGTGACGCCCCACTGGCGCAGGAAATCGGCGGCGAACGCATAGGTCCGCGAATCGATGGCTTGTCCGAGCGCGAGATTGGCATCGACGGTATCGAGTCCGCCATCCTGCAGCGCGTACGCGCGGATCTTGTTCGACAGCCCGATGCCGCGGCCTTCGTGGCCACGCAGATACAGCAGAACGCCACGGCCTTCTTCCGCGATCTTCTTCATGGCCAGGTCCAGCTGCTCGCCGCAGTCACAGCGGCAGGAGCCGAACACGTCACCGGTCAGGCATTCGGAATGCAGGCGCAGCAACACGTCTTCGCCGGAGATATCGCCGATCGAGAGCGCCAGGTGCTCGGTGCCCGTATCCACGCCCTGGAAGGCATGGGCGGTAAATTGGCCATAGCGGGTCGGCAGCCGGGCGGAGCCGATCAGCTCACTTTCTAGGTCTTTCATATTGATGTTCGCTGGAAGCACCTGGGGCCCGCGCGGCATGATGCAGGTACGGGGCAGGCGCGCCACGGAGCGCCGATTGGGAGAGGCGCGAACGCGGCATGCCGGCAAGGATACCGCGAAATGCAATCCGCCATCCGCGTAGGGGTTACCGGCAGGTAGGCCAGCGGGCCTGCGGCGAGGGATTAGCGGCGCTGTCGCGCCATCATCCCGTCAGCCGCGATATAACGCTTCCAGCACCGGCAGATTGCCCTCGCCAAACCCGTGGTGCCCCTCGCGCCGGACGATTTCGAAGTGGAACTCGCCGGCCTCGCTCTTTGCGAATGCCTGCAGGAATCGCTCCTGGCCACCATCGGCGCGCACCGCCCCATCCACCAGGATGCCGTAGCGGCGCAACGCATCGAGATCAAGCCCATGCCCCGGCAGCCGCGCGTCGATCGATGCGTAGTAGCCGGCTGGCGGCTCGACGAAAGAGACGCCGTTGCGGGCCAGCATGGCGGCACTTGCCACCAGATCGTCCGTGGCCAGGGCGATATGCTGGATGCCCTCGCCGTGCGCGTCCGACAGGTAGTGACGCATCTGGTCGTGGCGCACAGTGCCTTTCTCGTACAGCGGAATCCGGATGCGGCCGCACGGCGACAACAGCACGCGCGAATCGCCGGCCAGTTGCCATTGCGGATTAACCTCGTGGATCTCGCGGAATCCCAACACGCGCCGATAGAACTCCATCCATTCGTCGAGATGCCCGGCATCGACGGCCTGGGCGAGATGGTCCACGCGCAGCAATCCCGCATCGGGCACGCGCCCGGTTGCAGGCAATGGCCGAAAGTCGACGTCGTAGATCGAGATATCGCCCACGTCACCGGGCTGGCCCTCCTTGCCGCGCCAGCGATCCACAAAATAGATCAGGGACTGGCCGATGCCCTGGATGGCCGGGATATTCAGCTCCATCGGTCCCACGGTGCCACCCTCGAACGGCCATGCCCCGGCGTCCACGGCGCGCGCATAGGCAGTGGCGGCGTCTTGCACGCGCAGCCCGATGGCGCAGATCGACAAGCCGTACTCCGACGCATAGCGCACCGCGAACGAATCCGGCTCCGCATCGACGATGAAATTCATCTCGCCCTGCCGGTACAGCCGCACGGCCTTGTGGCGGTGCTGCGCGATTGCGGAAAAGCCAAACCGCTCGAAGGTCCGGCCAAGCTGCGCCGGGTCCGGCGAGGCAAATTCGATGAATTCGTAGCCCTGAATGCCCAGCGGATTGTCCCAAGGCGCGAAGCCATCCGTGTCGGGCGCGAAGGCTGTGGCGGAGGCAGGGGCGGTGGCATCAGTCATCGTCGTTCCTGTGCGAGTGGGGGCATCGGGATCATGCCCCCGCCGCCGATTGGCAACCTCTCCGTGAAAACCCGCGCTCCGGACATTGATCGCCCACTTGCGTTCATTTATCGCGCAAAGCGCAGTATCCAACGCTTGGCCTGCCCCACTGGAGCGATCTACTGTTACGGCATGACAAGGCCGCCGGGTGTCCGCATCCAGGCCGCCGCCAAGACAACTCCGACGACTGACGCCCCCATACGCTCATGATCAATGGCAAGACGCTTCTCATCGCGCACATCGGTTATCCGACCGAATCGTTCAAGGCGCCGATGATCTACAACCCCTGGTTCCAGAAGCAGGGGATCAACGCCGTAGTGGTACCGATGGGCGTTCAGGCAGAGGACTATCCGGCGTTCTTCCGCACGCTGTTCCGCCTGACCAACATCCGTGGCGCGCTGGTGACGATGCCGCACAAGGTGACCACGGTGGAACTGGTCGACGACCTGACGCCGACGGCGCGCATCGCGGGTGCATGCAACGCCGTGCGGCTGCGCCAGGACGGCAAGCTGGAGGGCGATCAGTTCGACGGGGCCGGCTTCGTCAACGGCATCCGCCGCAAGGGCTGCCAGTTGGACGGTGCCCGCGCGATCGTGTCCGGCTGCGGTGGTGTCGGCTCGGCCATTGCGGCGTCGCTGGCCGCTGCGGGCGTGGCGGAGCTGGCGCTCTATGACACGCGCGACACCACGGCAGGCGGCCTGCGAGACCGCCTGCTCGCCCACTACCCCGCGCTGCGCGTGGTAACCGGCGTCAACGACCCGCACGGCTACGACGTGGTGGTCAACGCCACGCCGCTTGGCATGCAGCCCGGAGATCCGCTGCCGTTCGATGTTTCGCGCATCTCGCCCGGCGCGATGGTCGGCGAGGTCGTGATGAAGTCCGAATACACGCCGTTCCTCACGGCCGCGGCAGCGCGCGGCTGCAAGGTGCAGGTTGGCACCGACATGCTGTTCGAAATGATCCCGGCCTATCTGGAATTCTTCGGCTTTGGCACGGCCACGCCAGACGCACTGCGAGAGGTCGCCGAGATCCGCTACTGACGACACGGCGCGCAAGTCCTTACACATACATCAACCGATCACCGGTGGAGACAGACAGATGACAACCATTCACAAGCCGCTGGCCGCGCCCCCGGCCCTCGACGGCTCCATGCTGGGCAAGATCCGTTCATGCCTGGCCATCGGCAAGGTTCGCTGGGGCATGCTGGCCCTGGTGTTCTTTGCCACCACGCTGAACTACATCGACCGCGCCGCGCTGGGCGTGCTGCAGCCGGTACTGGCCAAGGCAATGTCCTGGACGGCGCAGGACTACGCGAATATCAACTTCTGGTTCCAGGTGGGCTATGCGATCGGCTTTGCACTGCAAGGCCGATTCATCGACATGGTGGGCGTCAAGCGCGCGTTCGCGCTGGCCGTGTTGCTATGGAGCATCGCCTGCGGCGCGCACGCCCTCGCGGCCAGCGCGGTGGGCTTCATGATCTGCCGGTTCTTCCTGGGACTGACCGAGGCCGCCAACTATCCGGCCTGCGTCAAGACCACGCGCATGTGGTTTCCGGCTGGAGAGCGCGCGATGGCAACCGGCATCTTCAACGCCGGCACCAACGTCGGCGCGATGATCACGCCGGTGATGCTGCCGCTGATCCTGCAGGCTTGGGGCTGGCAGGCCGCGTTCCTGGTCGTGGGGTCGCTCGGCGCCATCTGGCTGGTGATCTGGTGGCTCAAGTATGCGAACCCCGACCAGCATCCGACCGTCAGCGCCACCGAACTGGCGTATGTGACCAAGGACGTCGAGCCGGCGCCGCAGCGCATTCCGTATTCGCGCATCCTGCGCATGCGCGGCACCTGGGCCTTTGCACTGGCTTACGCGATTACCACGCCGGTATTCTGGTTCTACCTGTACTGGCTGCCGCCCTTCCTGAATCAGCAGTACCAGCTTGGCATCAGCGTGACGCAGATGGGCATCCCGCTGATCGTGATCTACCTGTCGGCCGATGTCGGCAGCGTCGGCGGCGGCGCACTGTCGTCCTGGCTGATCAGCCGTGGCATGCAAGCCGTGAAGGCACGCCTGCTGTCGATGCTGATCTTCGCCGCGTGTATCGCCTCGATCGTCTTCGCGGCGGGTGCCAGCAGCCTGTGGATGGCCGTTGCCGCCATTTCCGTGGCAATCGGCGCGCACCAGGCCTGGACCGCCAATATCTGGAGCATGGTGATGGACTACACGCCCAAGCACGTGATCAGCTCCGTGTTCGGCTTTGGCGGCATGATAGGCGCGATCGGCGGCATGTTCATGACGCAGCTCGTCGGCTACGTACTGACGACCACGCACAACAACTACGCCGTGCTGTTCACGATGATTCCCTGCGCGTACTTCATCGCGCTGACCTGGATGTTCCTGATGGCCCCGCGGGAGGTTCCGGCGGAATAACCGCCGCCTTTCGTCACCAGTCCGGAAACACACCCACAGGGAATCCACATGAAGAAGCAACTGATGACGCTGCTCGCGTTCGGCGCGGGCAGTGCGGGGGCGCTCGCCCAGACGACCGGCGGTGTCACGCTGTACGGCCTGCTCGACACCACGATCCGCTACAGCACGAACGAAGATGCAGCCGGCCACGGCAAGGTGCAGATGACCGACGGCGTACTGACGGGTAGCCGCTGGGGCATACGCGGCACCGAGGACCTGGGCAACAATCTCAAGGCCTGGTTCATCCTCGAATCCGGCTTCAACCCGGAAGTGGGCACCAGCCAGCAAGGCGGCCGGTTGTTCGGCCGCACCGCCGTGGTGGGCTTCGATGGCGACTACGGCAAGCTCGCGCTGGGCCGGCAATACACACTGGCCCATGAAGTGCTGTCATCGTATGAAGCGATGGCCTTCGCCAACAATTCGATCGTCGGATACCAGGGCGGCAACTATACCGGCCTGCGCTACGACAACACCCTCAAGTACATCAAGAGCTTCGGTGGCCTGCAACTGGCGGCCGCCTACACGTTCGGCGAAGTGCCCGGCAGCATGAAGGCCAGCTCGGCGGCGGCGGGCTCCGTGGTCTACAGCCGGGGACCGTGGGAAGTGGGCGCGGTCTACCAGCAGACCCAGAACGTGACCTCGGCCTTCTTCGGCGCGGTGCCCGCCGCGCAGGCCAGCAAGCAGACCGTATGGGGCGTCGGTGGCACCTACAAGGCGTCGCGGGCGCAGTACTACCTCGGCTATACGAACAACCGGCTCGACGTGGCCGACTATCGCAACAACGTCGGCTATATCGGCACCCGCTATTCGATTACCGACGCGCTGAGCTTTATCGGCACGCTGCAATACGACTGGCTCCGCCATGCCGGACAAGGGGGCAAGCGGCTGACCACGGCTGGCATGCTCGACTACGCGTTCAGCAAGCGCACCGACGTCTATGTCGAGGTCGACTACACACATCTGCAAGGACAGTGGATCGCCTTGAACAGCTCGCCGAACTTCGCCAATAGCGGCAACACCTACGGCAACGGCACGCGCCTGGGCGTGATGGCGGGCGTGCGGCACAAGTTCTGATCACCCTGGCCGCGCTTCGCGCGGCCATCGCCGTGGCGCATCGCCGCCACTTTGCCCCGCCTTTCGCAACCCGCCCGATATCGACAACACGTGGGCGGGCCTTGCCCTATAGCACCCGCATGATCGACAGAGCCGTGTCCTGCAGCACGTGCAGCACACGGCCCAGTGCCTGTTCCGCGGTCTCGTCGGCGATCTGCATATTGACCGACAGCGCGCCGATGACACGCCCATGCCGGTCGCGCAACGGCACAGCCACGCCGCGCACGCCAATCTGCAACTGCTGCTCCACCACGGCATATCCCTGCGCGCCGGCCTTCCGGACCTCCTGCAGCAAGCGGTCCCGCTGCAGGATCGTGTACGGCGTATAGGGCGTCAGCACGACGGTTTCGAGCCAGTCGCGTACGTTTTCCTCCGGCAACGAGGCCAGCATCATGACGCCCGCCGACGCCAGCGGTGCAGGCACGCGCGCGCCCAGCACAAAGCCCGTGCTCATGACCCGGCTGGTGCTGGTGCGCGAAATGAAGACCAGTTCCCAGTCGTCGAGCACGCTCAGGTAGGCCGCTTCGCCCACCGCCGCCGTGATCTGCTGCAGAAACGGCTGGACGGCGCGCGGCAGCCGTGCGGAGTCGAAGTACGACCAGCCCACCTTCAGCACGCGCGGCGTCAGGCTGAACAGCGTGCCTTCGCTGGTCGTATAGCCAAGGTGTTCCAGCGTCAGCAGATAACGCCGCGCCGCCGTGCGGGTCAGCCCCGTCAATTGCGCGGCTTGCGTGGGAGTCAGCCGGGGATGGTCGTTGTCGAACGCCTCCAGGATGGCCAGTCCTTTTTCGAGACCGGCGATCCAGTCCCGGCGATTCAGCTTGTCGTCCGTCATAGGGTAAACCCGCGACCCGCGCGGCAGTCGATCCAGATGGCGCGATTGTCGCACGCTGGAGGGCGAATAGTGGTTGTTGGGCCGAACGCCCGATCCTAACCTAGCCGTATCGCTTCTCCCGGACCCATGCCATGCCAGCCATCCGCCCTCACGCCACCTCGATTGCCACGGTGTCGCTTTCCGGCTCACTGCCGCAGAAGCTGGAGGCAGCGGCGGCGGCAGGATTCGACGGCGTGGAAATCTTCGCCAAGGACCTGCAGGACTTTGAAGGCAGTGCCGCCGATGTGCGCAGGCTGGCCGCGAGTCTCGGCCTCGATATCGTGATCTACCAGCCGTTCCGCGATTTCGAAGCCATGCCGGCGGACCAGTTCGCCGGCCAAATGGCCCGCGCCGCGCAGGCATTCGACGAGATGGAGGCGCTTGGCACCGATCTGGTCCTGGTCTGCAGCAACGTCCAGGACTCCGCGATCGACGACCCGCAACGCGCGGCCGCCGACCTGTGGCGGATGGCCGAAGCGGCGTCGCAACGCGGGCTGCGCATTGGATATGAGGCGCTGGCGTGGGGGCGCCACGTCAGGCACTGGCGCCAGGCCTGGGACATCGTGCAGCGTGCCAACCATCCCGCGTTGGGTCTGATCGTCGACAGCTTTCACACGCTCGCGCTAGGCGCTTCACAAGGCGAATCGGTGGAAGACTCGCTGCGTGGCCTCGACACGATTCCCGCCGACCGGCTGTTCTTCGTCCAGCTTGCCGATGCACCGCGCCTGGCGCTGGACGTGCTGTCCTGGAGCCGCCATCACCGCAACTTCCCCGGCCAGGGCGATCTGGCCGTCGCCGACTTCGCTCGCGCGGTGCTGCGCACCGGCTACACGGGCCCGCTGTCGCTGGAAATCTTCAACGACGTGTTCCGCGTGACGCCACCGCTGCCGGTGGCGCGTAACGGGCTGCAATCGCTGCGATGGATCGAGGATCAGGCCACCACGGCGGCAGTCCTGCGTTCGTAGAACAGAGCCACCGTGCCGGGCAGTACGCGCACGGCGGTTGGATAGATATGAAAAAGGCCGCCCGAAGGCGGCCTTTATGCGGTCTGTGCGGTCTCAAACCCCGCGGCTCCGGTCCTTACTCCACCGTCACCGACTTCGCCAGGTTGCGCGGCTTGTCCACGTCCGTGCCACGTGCGCAGGCCGTGTGGTACGCCAGCAGTTGCAGCGGCACCACGTGCAGGATTGGCGAAAGCGCGCCGTAGTGCTCGGGCATGCGGATTACCTGGATGCCGTCGGACGACTGGATATGCGTGTCGGCATCGGCAAACACGTACAGACGGCCGCCGCGAGCGCGCACTTCCTGGATGTTCGACTTCAGTTTTTCCAGCAGCGCGTCGTTCGGCGCCACCGTCACCACCGGCATGGCTTCGGTCACCAGCGCCAGCGGGCCGTGCTTCAGCTCGCCAGCCGGATACGCCTCGGCGTGGATGTACGAGATTTCCTTGAGCTTGAGCGCGCCTTCCAGCGCGATCGGGTAGTGCAGCCCGCGGCCCAGGAACAGCGCGTTTTCTCGGCGCGCGAAATCTTCCGACCAGGCGATGATCTGCGGCTCCAGCGCCAGCACGCCATGCAGCGCGGCGGGCAGGTGGCGCAGGTTGGTCAGGGCGTCGGCTTCCTGCTGCTCGGTCAGGTGACCACGCACCTTGGCCAGTGCCAGCGTCAGCATGTACAGCGCGGCCAGCTGCGTCGTGAATGCCTTGGTCGACGCCACGCCGATTTCGGTTCCGGCCCGCGTCAGGAAGCGCAGCTCGGTTTCACGCACCATCGCGCTCGTCGCCACGTTGCAGACGGCCAGCGTATGGGTATGACCCAGCGAGCGCGCATGGCGCAGCGCAGCCATCGTGTCGGCCGTCTCGCCCGATTGCGAGATCACCACCACCAGCGCGCGCGGATTCGGCACGGTGTCGCGGTAGCGGTACTCGCTTGCCACTTCCACCTGGGTCGGGATCTTGGCCACCGACTCCAGCCAGTACTTGGCCGTGCAGCCCGAGTAGTAGCTCGTGCCGCAGGCCAGGATCAGGATGCTGTCGATGCCGGCAAATACCTGCCCGGCGGTGGGACCGAACAGCTCCGGCGAAATGGCGGCGATACCTTCCAGCGTGTCGCCCAGTGCGCGCGGCTGCTCGAAGATTTCCTTCTGCATGAAGTGGCGGTACGGTCCCAGCTCCACGGCGGCGGCATGCGCTTCCACCACGCGCTCTTCACGCTTCACCTCGACGTCGTTGACGTCGCGGATGGTGGCACCGGCGCGCGTCAGTTCCACGACGTCGCCCTCTTCCAGATAGATGATGCGATTGGCGGTGCCGGCCACGGCCAGCGCGTCCGACGCCAGGAACGACTCGTCGGTGCCCAACGCCACCACCAGCGGCGATCCGGCGCGCGCGCCGACCACCACGTCGGGCTGGTCCTTGGCCACCACGGCAATCGCATAGGCGCCATGCAGGCGCTTGGTCACGACGCGCACGGAGCCGAACAGGTCGCCACGCGTGGCGCTGCTCGGATACGTATAGGCCTGGTGGATCAGGTGGGCCACCACTTCGGTATCGGTCTGCGACTCGAAACCGTAGCCAACGGCGCGCAGTTCGTCGCGCAGCGGCTCGTAGTTTTCGATGATGCCGTTGTGCACCAGCGCGATGGTCTCGTCCGAAAAGTGCGGGTGGGCGTTGACCGTGTCGGGCTTGCCGTGCGTGGCCCAGCGGGTATGCGCGATGCCCAGGTTGCCGCCCAGACCCGACGATTGCGTCTGCGTGTCCAGGTCCGCCACGCGCGAAACGGTACGGGCGCGCTCCAGGATGGCGTCGCGCACCACGGCCACGCCGCACGAGTCATAGCCGCGGTACTCCAGGCGACGCAGCCCTTCGACCAGGACGGGAACGATATTGCGGTGCGAAACCGCGCCGACGATGCCACACATAGCTAAACCCCCTTTATTTTTTCGGTTGCTTGACCGGACGCTGCCAAGCGTCGATCGTCATCTGCTTTGCGCGCGACAGCGTGAGCTTGTCGGACGGTGCTTCCTTGGTCAGCGTGGTGCCGGCGCCGATCGTGGCACCGCGGCGCACCGTGACTGGCGCCACCAGCTGTGTATCGGAACCGATGAAGACGTCATCCTCGATGATCGTGCGATGCTTGTTCACGCCGTCATAGTTGCAGGTAATCGTACCCGCCCCAATGTTCACGCGCTGGCCGACCGTTGTATCGCCCACATAGGCCAAGTGGTTGGCCTTGCTGTGATCGGCGATCTGGCTGTTCTTTACTTCGACGAAGTTGCCGATGTGCACATCCTGGCCCAGTTCGGTGCCAGGCCGCAGCCGCGCGTAGGGACCGATGCGGCCGTCCGGCCCGATCTTTGCTTCCTCGCAATGGCAGAACGGTTGCACGCGCGCGCCGGCGCCCACGGTGGTATTACGGATCACGCAGTGCGCACCGATATGCACGCCATCTTCCAGGTGCACGCGGCCTTCGAACACGCAGCCGACGTCGATGGTCACGTCCCGGCCACAGGTAAGCTGGCCGCGCACGTCGATGCGCGCGGGATCGAGCAGCGTGACGCCCGCTTCAAGCAGGCGCTGGGCGATGTTGCGCTGATGGATGCGCTCGATTTCGGCCAGCTGGACCTTGCTGTTGACGCCCAGCGTCTCCCACAGCTCGGCGGGCCGGGACGACACCACTTCCACGCCGTCCGTGGCGGCGCGCTCGATGGTGTCGGTCAGGTAGTACTCGCCTTGCGCGTTGTCGTTGCGCAGCGTGGACAGCCAGCGGCGCAGATGGCCGGTCGGGCAGACGATAATGCCAGTGTTGATCTCGCGGATCGCGCGTTCTTCATCGTTGGCATCCTTCTGCTCGACGATGCGTACGATATTGCCGGCGGCGTCGCGCACGATGCGGCCATAGCCGGTGGGATCGGGCATTTCGACGGTCAGCACGCCCAGGCGTCCGCTGCCGGCGGCCTGCACCAGGTGCTTCAGCGTGGCGGCCGACGTCAGCGGCACATCGCCATAGAGCACCAGGGTCGGCTGAGCGTCATCGAGCAACGGCAGGGCCTGCATCACGGCGTGGCCGGTGCCCAGTTGCTGCGCCTGCTCGGCAAAGGCAACATCGTCGGCAGCCACGGCCTGGCGCACGTGGTCGGCGCCGTGGCCGACCACGACGACCATCCGCGACGGCGCGAGCGTGCGAGCCGTATCGAGCACATGGGCCAGCATGGGCTGGCCGGCAACCGGGTGCAGTACCTTGGGCAGCGCGGAATTCATGCGCTTGCCCATGCCCGCGGCAAGAATGACGATATTCACAAGGAGGTTCCTAAGTGAGTGTGTCTGAGAAAAAGCTGAAGAATCCGAGCCTGGGAGCACTGTGGCCGATATGGCTGAACCGTTGCCAGGACTGGGCTGGCGGGCGATTGACCGGCCCCGGAAACATGCGCGCCGATTCTAGCACGCGGGCTTGCGCCGCACCGGGTCGATCACTTGGTGTTACGGTTGTTCACATTTCGACACGCGGCGTTTTTGCATGGTTTGCAGCAATTACCATGATTGCGGCGTTGGCCGGATGCAACGCCATGAAAATGGGCTACCAGCAGGGCGACCGCCTGGCCTACTGGTGGGTGGATCGCTATGTCGATGTATCGGACGAGCAAGAGCCGCCCACCAAGGAGGCGATCGCACGCTTCTTCAGCTGGCACCGGCGGGCCCAGTTGCCCGAAATTGAGAAAGTCCTGACCCGCGTGAAGGGGGAAGTTTCCGGCCCGGTGGATGCCACGATGATCCGGCAGGTCCAGCAGGACACCAACCGGCTGGGTCGGCAGGCGTTCGAGAACACGATTCCCGACCTGGCCGACCTGTTACTGACGCTGACTCCGGACCAGATCAAGCGCATGGAGTCCAAGTTTGCGGAAAGCAACGCCAAGTACCGCAAGGACTTCCTGAAACCGGACCCCGAAGCACGCACCGAGGCGCGGTTCGACAAGATCATGGACTACTCCAAGCTGGTCTATGGCCGGTTCTCCGACAAACAGCGGGACGACATCCGCGCCTCGATGGGGCCGTACATGCAGGGCGCCGAGGCACGCTACGCGGAGCGCGTGAAGCGGCAGCAGGAGTGGGTGGGCATTGCGCGCGAGGCCTCCACGAACCACCCACCCAAAGCCCAGGTTGAAGAGATGCTGCGCAGATATGCGGATCACTGGCAGCGGCCCTCGACGGGCGAGCAGCGCAGCACTTCCGCCGGCGTGGACCTGACCGTCAAGATCGCCAACATGACCACGCCCGAGCAGAAGGCCCACGCGGTGAAACGGTTCGAAGGCTGGATCGACGATACGCGGTCGCTGATGCGCGGAGGCGGCGAATCGGCGCAGGCCGCCAAGTAGCCCGCGCCAACGGCGGCCAGCCGGTCAGGCTGAGAGTCAGGCTGCCGGCTGGGATGCCGGCCCGGAAGGCTCGGCAGCCTTCTGGATCTTGTCGAAGCGCACGAATTCCATGCGGTTCGGCTCGACGTTCCCGGTGAACTGAAGCGCCTGCTGGCTGTAGGTGGTCTCTCCGAACAGCGACGCCTCGTCGACCTTGGCCAGCCCGGTGGCCAGGCCCGTGAACGGGAACAGATCGGTATCGGCCAGGTGCGACGGCACGACATTGCGCAGCGACGCGAAGATATTGTCGATACGTCCGGGGTGCTCGCGCTCCCATTGCTGGATCATCTCGTTCACACGCTTGCGCTGCAGGTTTTCCTGCGAGCCGCACAGGTTGCACGGGATGATCGGGAATTCCATTGCGCGCGCGTATGACGCGATGTCCTTTTCCGGGCAGTACGCCAGCGGCCGGATCACGATGTGCTGGCCGTCGTCCGTGGCCAGCTTGGGCGGCATCGCCTTCATCTTGCCGCCGAAGAACATGTTCAGGAAGAACGTGTTGACGATGTCGTCGCGGTGGTGGCCCAGCGCAATCTTGTTCGCGCCCAGTTCCTTGGCCGTCCGGTAGATCACGCCGCGGCGCAGGCGCGAGCACAGCGAGCACGTGGTCTTGCCCTCGGGCACCTTCTCCTTGACGATCGAATACGTGTCCGCCTCGACGATCACATATTCCACGCCCAGCGACTTCAGGTACTCGGGCAGGATGTGTTCCGGGAAGCCGGGTTGCTTTTGGTCCAGGTTCATCGCAATCAGCTTGAACTGGATGGGTGCCCGCTTCTGCAACGCCGTCAGGACCGACAGCATCGTGTACGAGTCCTTGCCGCCGCTCATGCAGACCATGACGGTGTCACCGTCCTCGATCATGCCGAAGTCGCCAATGGCCTTGCCGGTCAGCGACTGCAGACGGGTTTCAAGGCGATAGAAGTTAGCCGAGTGACTCATAAGACGTACCTGTAACGGGCGCGGCGCTGAATAATGGCCATTCGCCCGAAAGAAATGCCGGAATTGACGGGGCGATATTCTACTGGACCGGCTCGCCCGGTGCGCTGCCCCGTCCCAGCCGTCGTCAGCCCTGCTTGATGTGGAACACCTCGACGCCGACCGATTCGCAGTCCGGGTAGACGTCGGGTTTTTCGGTCGACACGCGCACGGCACGCACCTTCGGATGCAGCAGCATGGCGCGAGCCACATCGTCGCACAGCGTTTCCTGCAGGTGGATGTGCCCCTGGGCCATGCGGGCCGCCACCGTGTTGCGCATGAAGTCGTAGTCGACCACTTCCTCGAGCTTGTCGGCCTGCGGTGTGGTTTCCGCCAGCGACACGAACAGGTCGATGTTCACCAGCACGCGCTGTTCGCCCTTCTTCTCGAATTCGTGCACGCCGATGTTGATCTGCACTTCATAGTTGCGCAGGAACATGCGACGGCAGTCTTGCAGGCTGGGATGGGAAAGGGCGGCAAAAGTCATGGCAGGGTCAATCAAGATACAGCGTCATTCAGTCAGGAACATCACGTCGCGGGCCAGCGGCATCAGGTGCTGGCCACCGTCGACGTACAGCGTGGAGCCGGTCACGGCGCGCGCCAGCGCCAGATAGGCAACGGCCTGGGCGATATCGTCGGGCGTGCTCGACTTGCCGAGCGGCGTCATCCCGTGGGCACGCACGAAGCCCGGGTCCGACTGATCGCCCGACACCAGCGTGATGCCCGGTGCCACGCCCACCACGCGCAGGCGCGGCGCCAGGGCCTGCGCCAGTTGCACCGTGGCGGTCTGCAGCGCGGCCTTCGACAGCGTGTACGACAGGAAGTCCGGGTTCAGGTTGTTCAGCTTCTGGTCGAGCAGGTTGATCACCACGCCACGCTGCTCGGTATCGTTGCCGTCGGCGCCAAGCGCCTTGTGCATCTCACGCGCCAGCAGCAGCGGCGCCGCCACGTTCGTGCGCATATGGGTGTCGAGCGACGCGTATGAAAAGCTCGTGGCCACGTCGTACTGGAACAGCGATGCATTGTTGACCAGGCACGTCGGCACGCCGAGTTCGGCGACACAGCTGGCAATCAGCCTGCCCGTGGCGGCTTCGTCGGCCAGGTCGGCCTGCAGCACGGCGGCCCGGCGGCCCAGCCCACGGATCTGCGTGGCCAACGCTTCGGCTTCATCGCGCGAGCGGTTGCAGTGGACGGCTACGTCCCAGCCTTGCACGGCTAGCTCCAGCGCGATGGCACGGCCCAGGCGGCGCGCCGCGCCGGTGACCAGCGCCACGCCGCGCGATTGGGCGCCAACGGCGCCCTGAGTCTTGGAATCTGGCATTGCTACAATTCGCGGTATGCAGAAAGTCGCTAGTCTACCCCTTCCCTCCGCGGATGCGCTTGACGCGTCGACCGCCCTTTCCACCGTCATCGGCGACGCCATCGCGGCATCCGGTGGCTGGATCGGGTTCGACCGCTATATGTCGCTCGCGCTCTATGCCCCGCGTCTGGGCTACTACAGCGGCGGCGCCGCCAAGTTTGGACGCAGTGCCGACGACGGCAGCGACTTCATCACCGCCCCCGAGTTGACCCCGTTCTTCGCACGCACGCTGGCACGCCAGTTCGCACCGCTGCTGGGCATGTCCCTGCCGCATGTGATGGAATTCGGCGCCGGCACCGGCCGCCTGGCGTCCGACCTGCTGCTGGCACTGGAATCTGAAGCCGCGCTGCCGGAAACCTACAGCATCGTCGAACTGTCCGGCGAGTTGCGTGCACGGCAGCAGGAAACGCTGGCCCGGCGCGCGCCGCACCTGGCCAGCCGCGTGCAATGGCTCGATGCGCTGCCCGACGCTTTCACGGGCGTGATCGTCGGCAACGAGGTGCTCGATGCCATGCCGGTGCGGCTGTTCTCCCGCGTTGGCGGCCGCTGGCACGAGCGCGGCGTGGTACGGCAGGGCGATGGATTCGCATTCGAAGACCGGCCGCTCGACCCGGCCGCGGTGCCGGCGCAGTTGCATGACGTCCCCGGCGACCACGACGTGGTCACCGAAACCCACGCCGAAGCCGAGGGTTTCACGCGCGCCGTGGGCGCCCTGCTGAAGCGTGGCGCGGCGTTCTTCATCGATTACGGCTTTCCGGCGTCGGAGTACTACCATCCACAGCGCGTCGGCGGCACGCTGATGTGCCACTACCGGCATCATGCGCACCCCGATCCGTTCCTGTATCCGGGCCTGCAGGACATCACGGCCCATGTGAACTTCAGTGGCATTGCCGAGGCCGCTGTGGACGCCGGCCTGAGCGTGGCGGGCTTTGCCTCTCAGGCACGTTTTCTGATGAACGCCGGCATCACGGAACTGATGATGTCGCTGGACCCGTCCGACGCGCGCAGCTTTCTGCCACAGGCCAATGCCGTGCAGAAGCTGCTCAGCGAAGCGGAAATGGGCGAGCTGTTCAAGGTCATCGCGTTGACGCGCGATCTCGACAATGCGCTACCGCTGGCCGGATTTGCTCGCGGCGACCGCGCTTACTCGCTCTGATTCGACATCATGCTGCGCTGGACCCTCACTATCTTCCTCTGCGTGATCGTGCTGTCGGCGGCGCTGCCGTGGCTGCAGAAGATCGGCCTGGGACGCCTGCCGGGCGACGTGCGATTCCGGCTGTTCGGCCGTGAATACGTGCTGCCGTTTGCGTCGACGATATTGCTGTCGCTGGTGGCGTTGGTGATTGGGAAAGTGCTGTAGGGATTGATGCGCCCGCCCTCTCCCTAACCCTCTCCCGCACGCGGGAGAGGGGACGTGCCCCCGCAATTTGAAGAACCCGTGGCCAGCTCTCTCGCCCGCTTAGCGGGCCGGGGACGTGCCCCTGCGATTGAAATCCCCCGCGGTTTGCTCCCCTCTCCCGCTTGCGGGAGAGGGGCCGGGGGAGAGGGCCGGCGCGTCTAGTCCGACAGCCCCAGCCTTTCCGCCACCGCCGCCACGCGCGCCTGGTGAACCCGGTCCTTGATCAGCTCGACCCGGTCCTCGCACGCCTTCGCAATCGCACCGGCATCTATCGATGCCGCCGCTTCGCGCACATCCGTCAGCCGTTGCGTCTGCGGATACTGGCGATCCTCGAAGCCCAGCCGGCCGCGCGCATCGGCTTCGCATGCCTGCAGCGCCTCGGCAAAGCGATCAGGCTTGCGCAGGGCGTCGCAGCGCTCCACCAGCCGCGTCAGCGCCGCCGCGCCGAACTCGTTCGAGCGATGGATATTGCCGTGCTCGCGCGCCACCAGCATTGCCAGCTCGCGGCAATCGTTGGGCACGCGCAGCCGTTTGCAGACATCCTCAAGCAGGTCGACGCTGCGTTGCTCGTGGCCAATATGGCGCGGCAGCACATCGTCGGGCGTGGTGCCCTTGCCCAGGTCATGCGTCAACGCCGCAAACCGCACCGGCAATGAAAAGCCGCGCCGCGCCGCGTAATCGACCACCATCATCACGTGCACGCCAGTATCGACCTCGGGATGATGGTCGGCACGCTGCGGCACCCCCCACAGGCGATCGAGCTCCGGCATCAGCCGCGCCAGCGCGCCGCATTCGCGCAGCACATCGAACATGCGCGACGGTTTCGCCTCCATCAGGCCGCGCGCCAGTTCCTGCCATACGCGCTCGGGCACCAGCGCATCGACCTCGCCCATTTCCACCATCCGGCGCATCAGCGCGACGGTCTCGGGCGCCACCGTGAATTCATGAAAACGCGCCGCAAAGCGCGCCGCGCGCAGGATACGAACCGGGTCTTCGGCAAACGCGTCCGACACATGGCGGAACAACCGCGCCTGCAGGTCCTGCCGGCCGCCGTACGGATCGATGATCGGGCCAACCAGGTTGTCGTCGGCGTCCACGGCCTGCGCCATCGCGTTGATGGTCAGATCACGCCGCACAAGGTCGTCTTCGAGCGTGACGTCGGGGCCGGTATAGAACGCAAACCCCTTGTAGCCGACGGCCGTCTTGCGCTCCGTTCGCGCCAGCGCGTACTCGGCCTTCGTTTGTGGATGCAGAAAGACCGGAAAATCCTTGCCCACCGGCTTGTAGCCGGCGGCCTCCAGCTCGGCCGGCGTGGCCCCCACCACCACGTAGTCGCGGTCCTGGCTGGGCTTGCCCAGCAGTTGGTCGCGGATAGCCCCGCCGACGGCGTACACCTGCATGGTCATCCCGTGACGATAATGGCGTCGGCCCGTTCAGGCTGCAGGCGGTACGGTTCGTCGGCCGGCACGAAGTCGCGTTCCTCGCGGGCCGCCGCCACCCACTCCTGCATGGCCGGCAAGGCCAGAATGAAATCGGCGTATGCCTTTGCTGCCTCGGGCAGATGCACGCCGTACGTGGCAAAGCGGCTCACCACCGGCGCATAGAATGCGTCGGCAATGGTGAACGTGCCAAACAGGAACGGTCCCTTGGCACCGTGACGCGCGCGCAGGTCGGTCCAGATCGCGGCAATGCGGTCGATATCCTGCTGGACCGCCACGTTCCAGCCGAGGCCCGGCAGCACGGCGGTGGCATTCATCGGCATCTGGCTGCGCACGTTGCCGAATCCCGAATGCATCTCGGCGCAGACCGAACGCGCCCAGGCGCGGTCCGCGGCGTCCGCCGGCCACAGTTGCTTCTGCGGAAAGCGCTCGGCCACGTATTCCGAGATCGACAGGGAATCCCATACGGTGACGCCGCCATCGATCAGCGCCGGCACCTTGCCGGCCGGCGAGTAGCGCGCGATCTCGGCGTTAAATTCCTTCGTGAACAGCCGCAGCGAAATTTCCTCGAAGTCGATGCCCGCATGGCGCAACAGCAGCCACGGACGCAGCGACCAGGAAGAGTAGTTCTTGTTGCCGATGACGAGCTTCATCGTGAATTCCTTGGGGGCGGAAACGGGAAAAGCGGGCGCCGGCACGCGGCCGTGCGTCCTGAACCAGACATTCTATCGGCGCGGCGCGCGGCCTCCAAATGAATTGCGCTCGCAAGCCTGTGAGCACAAGTCACATCGGCCACGCGCGCCAGGTGGGTCAGCGATGCACGCTGCCGCGCATCGACTGCAGGAATGCGTCGCGGTTGCGGCCGGCCAGCACGTCGGTCATCACCGCTTCCAGGCTCACCGGATGCACGCCCAGCTCGTCCGCCATCGGCTGCCCCAGCACGTTGTCCAGGCGCATCGAGTCGAGGTTGTCGCGCGACAGCACCGTGCCGCCGGGCATATGTTCGAGCACCGCGGCCTGCATGCGCGCCAACGCATCGGGTAGCGCGATGATGGGCCGTGGATGGCCCGATGCGCGGCCGGCAAACTTCACCAGTTCCTCCAGCGTGTACACCTGGGGGCCACCCAGCTCATAGGCCTGGCCAACCGTCGTGCCGTTCACCATCGCGTTGACGAATGCCTGCACGACGTCCATGACGAACACGGGCTGAAAGCGCGCATGGGCGCAGGCCAACGGCACCACCGGGGCCATCTGCTGCAACTGGGCGAACAGGTTCAGGAAGTGGTCGTCGGGGCCAAACACCACGGACGGGCGGAAGATCGTCCAGTCCAGCCCGCTGTCGCGGACGATGCGTTCGCCCTCGCCCTTGCTGCGCAGGTACATCGACGGACCATGCGTGTCCGCGCCAAGCGCGCTCATATGGATCAGGCGCCGAACGCCGGTGCGATTGCAGGCCTCGACGATCTGGCGCGGCAGGTCGACATGCGCGGCGGCGAACTGCGGCCCGTACGGGTCGGCGCGGTCGCCGTGCAGGATGCCAACCAGGTTGACGACGATGCCGTCGACACCCAGCGGGCCGATCGCATCATCGAGAGAGGCCGAATCGGCCAGTCCCAGCTCGGCCACTTCCACGCGCGGCAGCAGCAGCAGGTGCTGGGCATGCTCGACGCTGCGCGAGCCGACCACGATGCGGTCGGGCGCGATGGGACTATCGGGATTGGAAGCCGGATCGAGCGGCGCGCCGGAGGCGGACGCCGCGCCGGCCAGGCGGGACACGAGGTGGCTGCCGATGAAACCGGCACCCCCGACGACAAGGACGTTGCTGGTCTTCATGGTGGGCTCCGTGACGTTTCGTGTGACGCTTGCGTTGATGCAGGCGTGCCGACAGTCACGGAGCCGCCGCCCCGTCCCGATGCAGGGTCAGGGCAGGCTGGTCGTCGTGACCGAGGACGGCGCGACCACCCCAAGCCGGTCTTTCAGCGACTGGGGTCGGCCACTCATCAATGCAGCATAGTACGTAGCGTTGGAAAGCACATTCTTGACATACGTTCGCGTTTCCGTGAACGGAATCGTCTCTGCAAAGATCGCGCCTTCCACGGGCCGCGACAGGCTCGAACGCCACGATTTCGGGCGTCCCGGGCCGGCGTTGTAGCCTGCCGAGGCCAGCGTCCATGAACTATCGAGATCCGTCAGCACCATGCTCATGTAATTTGTGCCGAGCAGGATATTGATGTTCGGATCGCTCATCATCGACGGCGAGAAGTCCGTCATACCGATCTTCTTGGCCACGTACTTGGCCGTGGCCGGCATCACCTGCATCAGTCCATGCGCGCCCGCCGACGAGCGCGCGTTCATGATGAAGCGCGATTCCTGACGGATCAGGCCGTAGGCCCATGCCATGTCCAGGCCCACATCATCGGTGGCACGCTGCATGATGTCGCGATACGGCATCGGGAAGCGCTGTGCGAAATCATGTTCGGCCTTCGTACGGTCCGACGTGTTGACGGTGCGGTCCAGCAGCTCGGCCTTGCGCGCATATTCCGCCGCCGCCAGCAGCTCGCGGTCGGTCATGCCACGCAATTCCCAGTTCCACTCGCGGTTGCCCTCGAAACGCAGGTTCAGGTCGTAGAACTTCTGCGCCCGCACAAACCCGGGGCGCGTGCGCATGGACATGGCTTCGGCGTCGCTGATCGCGGTACGCGCCGGCAGCGCAATACGGTTGCCCAGTTCCTCGCTGGCCAGCTGGCCGTAGAAATTGAACTGGCCGGAGATCGACTGGAATTGCGCCTGCGCATCGGCGGTGCGGCCATCGGCCTTGAGCGCGCGGCCGTACCAGTACGTCCAGGCCGGGTCCTTGGCGCGCAGCTCGGCGCGCATCAGTTCGATCGACTGGCGTACCTGCTTCCAGTCGCCCAGACGCAGCGCGGCGCGCACACGCCATTCCTGCGACTCATCGGACAGCCATTGGTTACCGCCGAGGTCCATCTGGCGGCGGTAATACTGCGCCGCTTCCGGCATCAGCTTCTTGGCGGCGAACTGGCCGACCACACCCCACGCGGCGCCCTGTTCGTCGCGCGAAAGCGTGCCGACGATCGTGCCAAGGTAGGTCGCGGCCTGCGCCGGGTCGTTGCGGGCCATCTTGACCACGGTAGCCAGCGAATCGCCGTCCACGCGGGAATCGGGCACGGTGGCGGCAATCTTGCCAGCCAGCGTCGTGTAGTTCTGCTCCAGGGCCTGACGCGCCTGAAACGCCACGTCGCTGCGCTGAATCTGCTGGCTCTGCGCCAGGTAACCGACCAGGTCCACGCAGCCGTCGCCGTAGTAGCGCGGGTCCACCAGCGTGGCGCGCGCCTCGGCGGCCACGTTCTGGCCCTTCAGTGCCTTCGACAGCAGTGCGTAGCACTCCACCTGCGTGTCGTCCTTCAATACGAACTGCGGATACTGGATGTCGAAATTGGCCCAGTCGCGCTTCTTGCCCAGCACCAGCAGCCAGTCGTTACGCATACGGTCGGCAATGGCCTCGCCCTGGTAGCGCTGCAGGAAGGCGGCAACTTCGGCGTCGGGCGCATCGATGCGCGCCTGGCCGCCGGTGTCGAACATCTGCGGCTTGATGCGGAAATACTCGACGTACGACGGAATCGGGTAGTCGACCAGCGTGGCCGAGATAGCGGCGGCGCGGTCCGCGTCGTTCTTGCGGGCCGCTTCGCGCAGGGCCACGAAGGCATCGTCCGGGTTGGACGGAATAACGGTCTGCGCGGCCGGCTGCTGCGGCGCCGGGCGCGAAGGCGCCGGCTTCTTCTGGGCCAGCGCCGGCGTGGCCAGCAATGCGCCTGCGAATGCCAGCCATGCAATGCGGCCCGCGCGGCGCAGATATACTCCCTTCGGCATGCTTTGCTATCCCTTATGTGTTCGCGCGTGCCCATATCGTAGACGGGCACGCTGTGTTCGTTAGTCTTTGAATGTCTGTTCGCTGGCCATTATTGCACGCCATGCCCCCGACCCAAGCCCCGGACAACGGCCCGGACGCCCGCCAATTCCCAGCCGGCACCGACCGGCGCGCACTGCGGCGCGAACTGCTCGCGCTGCGTGCCGCCCTGCCCGACCGCGCCGCCTCCGATGCATGCATCGACGACGCCCTTGGCCCATTGCTGGAGCGCCTGGGCGTGCGCCGGCTCGGGTTCTACTGGCCGATCCAGCAGGAGTTCGATGCCCGCGCCGCGGTGGCCCGGTGGCTTGCGGGCATGCCGGGCCGTGTGGCGGCCCTGCCAGTCGTCACGGCGCCGGGTACGCCGCTCGACTTCCATTTCTGGACCCCTGACACGGCGATGCGTGCCGGCCACTACGGCATTCCAGTCCCTGACGGCACAGATGCCGTAACGCCCGACGCGCTACTCATTCCCTGTGTCGGTTTCAGCGCCGACAAGTTCCGCCTGGGTTATGGGGGCGGCTTCTATGACCGCACCCTGGCGGCCCTTGCCGGTCAGGGCGCGACGGCGGTGGCCATCGGCATCGGCTTCAGCGCCTGCCAGATTCCGCTTGTTGCGCAAATGCACGACCTGCCGATGGACTGGTTGGTGACGGAGAAAGGGGTGTTGTAAGCTCCCGGAACTGGACGGCCGGGTACGCCGGGATCACAACAACAGACGCCACACCACGGCGCGATCAAAAGAACAAAAAACACCATGCGCAACACAACCTTCGCGGCAGCCACGGGTCTGCTCGCCGTGTACGCCTTGTCGCCTGCTTCCGCCCTGGCACTGGACGCCTCCCAGATGCTGGCCAGGGTGTCTCCCAGCGTCTACACCGTGATGACACTCGGCCCGCAACGCGCACCGCTTGCCACAGGGTCCGCCGTGGTCACCGGGCCAGGCCAGCTCGTCACGGCCTGCCACCTGCTGACTGGCGCCAAGACTGTGATGATCCAGCGCGACAATGTCAGCTACGGCGCGACGCTTGAAGCGCCCGACGTCGAACGCGATATCTGCCTGCTCAAGGTGGCCAATTTCAACGCGCCGCCCGTGGCCATTGCCGCCGGTGCGCCCGCGTTCGGACAGCGCGTGTTCTCGGCCGTCGCCAACGATGAAGGCCGGGTGTCGATGAGCCAGGGCACGGTAGCCGGCCTGCGCGCGGGCGCCGACGGCGGACTCGACCGCATCCAGGCATCGATTGCACCCGCTGCCGGCATGAGCGGCGGCGGCCTGTTCGATGACAGCGGACGACTGGTTGGCGTGCTGACACGTGCCGCGCAGGGCGAAACCCTGACCAGCGCCCTGCCTTCCGCGTGGCTCGCCACGGCTCAGGCACGCAGCGCGAGCGCGCTGGCCAACTACAAGCCGGCTCCGGCGCCCGCCACCGCCCCAACGGTAGCCACCGCCGCGGCAGCGCCGGCCGCCGCCGCTGTGCCGGGCGAATCGCCGCGTGTTGGCGAAACCTGGCGCTACGAGCTGACCGACCGCCTGACCGGCCTCAAGCGTGAGGTCGTCTATCGCGTGGACGGGATCGACGGGGACAAGGTCACCTTCAACCAGGGCGCGCGCGTGGAGTCGCGGGACGGCCGCCTGCAGAAGATCGGCACGGCCATCGGCGGCGAATTCGACAGCATCAGCCCGCCGGGCGGTTGGGTACCCGCCGATCCGCGCGTCGGCATGAGCTGGAAATACAGCTACCGTGCACCGGGCAGCGACGCCAAGACGGAGCTGAACGGCCGCGTGATGGGCGAAACTTCGGTCCGCGTCGGCACCAGCGAGGTCCGCGCGTTGCGTATCGCCTACGAGGGCGGCATGCTGCGTTCGTTCTACGCTGCCGGCGCAACAGGCAGTCTGGTGCACGTACCGTACAAAATCACGGTCTGGTATGCGCCGGAACTGAAGCGGGTGGTTCGTTTCGATGCCACGTTCATCCATCGGTACGACCGTATGGACGAAAGCCTGGTGCTGGTCGAGCACCGCTTCAACTAGCCGTCCCCCAGTCAGCCTGGCGCGCAGTCCGGCGATGTTTCCGGGCCGCGCGTCAGCGCATCCACCAGCTCGCGCATCCGCTTCCAGTGCGAGCCTTCCCAGAACACCCGGCGGCAATGCGGGCAGGTAACGAATCGTTCATGGCGTTCGAACACGCCATCGGGCACGCGGCCGGCCGCATCGGCCTTGTCTATCCGGTGCAGCGGCACGTTGCAGTCGAGGCATAGCGAAAATGGCCTCGCGTTTCGCGCCAGATCCAGCCGCGCAAATATCTCGCGGGCCTGCAGCGACGATTTGAGCGCGCGCACATAGCACCCGTGCGTGATCTCGCGCCGCTTGAGCAGCTCCCGATCGCGCGTCAGCACGATCCGATGTTCGTCAGCCGCAATGCGCGCGATCTCGCTGTCTTCGAAATGATTGTCATAGAGCGTGTCGAATCCGGTCATGCGCAGCAGATGGGCCAGGCCGCCAAGATGGGCGTCGGCGATAAACCGGATGTGTCGCAGCGGGTGCTCACGCACACGTAGCAGCGGCGTGATATCGAGCGATTCGAATTTCGGATAGACGGCGACGCGGTCACCGTCCGCAACGATACGGGCGAATGGTGCCGATTCGCCATTCACGAGGATCAGCTCCACCTCGGTGTGCGGCACACCCAGCGACTCGATCATGTGCTTGACGGTGGAAGCCCGCGCGCAGGGGCACGACAGGTCCCGGCGGCGCTGCGATGGCGCCAGAAAGTCGTTCAGTTCCTCGTAGAAACGGAAGGTGGCGGTGACCATGCGGGCGAGTATGCCACCATCGCGCGCGCCAGTGAAAGGCGCCGGACCGCGCTTACTTCGCGTTGCCCAGCCGCAGCGCGGCTTCCACGGCCATGCGCGCCCACGGCGTCATCGCGCCCGGCGACTCCAGGCAGGCTGCCGGCAGACTCAGGTAGTGACGCATCGTCACTTCGCGCCGCGCGGACTGGTAGCGGAATGGCTCGCTGCCTTCGGCCGCAAACCGGGGCAAGGTGATGTCATCCGCTTTCAGGTAACACTGTCCGCCGCTGACCAGCGCGAACATCAGGCCGTCATAGAACAACCCGTGCCCGCCAAACATTCGCTTGGCCGTCACCGGGCCAATGCCGGCCGCCAGCGGCCCCATCAGTTCAAGCAGATGCTCGATGAAAGGATCGGGGCGGCGCGCGGCGGGCATCGTACCTTTACGTTCTCTTTTACAGCTTCAGGCGTTGCCAGATCGCCTTGGTGGCCGACGCCGTGTTCAGCGTGTAGAAATGCAGGCCCGGCACGCCGGCTTCGAGCAGGCGTTCGCACAGGCCGGTCACCACGTCCAGACCGAACGCGCGGATCGATTCCTTGTCGTCGCCAAACGATTCAAGCCGCTTTGCCACCCAGCGCGGCACTTCCGCCCCGCACATCTCGGAAAAGCGCATCAGCTGCGAATGGTTCGTGATCGGCATGATGCCCGGCACGATGGGCACCTCGACGCCCATCGCGCGCACGTCGTCGACAAAGCGGAAGTAAGCGTCGGCGTTGAAGAAATACTGCGTGATGGCCGAGTTTGCGCCGGCCTTCACCTTGCGTACGAAGTTATCGAGGTCGTGGCGTGGCGAGCGGGCCTGCGGATGGTATTCGGGGTAGGCCGCCACTTCGATATTGAACCAGTCACCGGTTTCCGCGCGGATGAACTCCACCAGTTCATTGGCGTAGCGGAACTCGCCGATTTCCCCCATGCCCGACGGCATATCGCCGCGCAGCGCGACGATATGGCGGATGCCGTTGTCACGATACGTCTTCAGGATATTGCGAATGCTCTCGCGCGAGGACCCCACGCACGACAGGTGCGGCGCGGCCTCGATGCCTTCGCGCTGGATTTCCAGCACGGCGTCCAGCGTGCCCTGCTGCGTGGTGCCGCCGGCACCGAACGTTACCGAAATGTACTTCGGCTGCAGCGGCGCCAGCTGCGCGCGCGTGTTGCGCAGTTTCTCGGCGCCTTCCGCCGTCTTGGGCGGGAAGAATTCGAAGCTGTAGTAGCGATCAGTCATGGTTGGCACGCCGCGCGGCGGCGCCCCGTAAAAGTCATTCGCGCTTAGTTGCGCTCTCCCAGCAACACGCTGGCAAGAATCGTCGAAATCACGCTATAGAGGATGGACCCAAGCAGCGCAGCGCCAAATCCCTGCACGACGAACCCCTGCAGGAGATTGCCGACAAACAGGAACAGCAGCGCGTTGATGACGAAGATGAACAGGCCCAGCGTCAGCAGCGTGACCGGCAACGTCAGGATCACCAGGATCGGCCGGATCAGCGTATTGACCAGGCCCAGCACCAGCGCCGCGACCATCGCGGAGCCAAAGCCCCCGAGTTCGATACCGCTGAGCAGGTAGCTCACCAGAAACAATGAAGCGGCGTTGATAATCCACACGGCCAACAGTCGCATTGGAAACTCCTTCTTCTTGTTTGGATGACATCGATGCCGCGCGCAACCTGGCAAGGCCAGGCGCGCGCGGCCGGCTCAACACCCTCTCCCCCGTCCCACTCCCGCGCGGGAGTGGGACAAAGCCACGGGGAAATATCCGAGAGGGATCAGTAGCGGTGCATCAATAGCGGTAGTGGTCGGCCTTGTACGGGCCTTCCTTCTTCACGCCGATGTAGGCCGCCTGCTGCTCGGTCAACTGGGTCAGTTGCGCGTTCAGCTTCCTCAGCTGCAGGCGCGCCACCTTTTCGTCCAGGTGCTTCGGCAGCGTGTACACGCCAACCGGGTACTTGCCGCTGTCACGCTCGGCCCACAGTTCGATCTGCGCGATCGTCTGGTTGGCGAACGAGCTGCTCATCACGTACGACGGGTGGCCCGTGGCGCAGCCCAGGTTCACCAGGCGGCCCTTGGCCAGGATGATGATCTTCTTGCCGTCCGGGAACTTGACGTGGTCAACCTGCGGCTTGATCTCGTCCCATTCGTACTTCTCGATCGACGCGATGTCGATTTCGTTGTCGAAGTGGCCGATGTTGCAGACGATGGCCTGGTCCTTCATCTTGGCCATGTGGTCGTGCGTGATCACGTGGTAGTTGCCGGTGCAGGTCACGAAGATGTCGCCGTGCTCGGCGGCGTAGTCCATCGTCACCACGCGGTAGCCTTCCATCGCGGCCTGCAGGGCGCAGATCGGGTCGATTTCGGTGACCCACACCTGGGCCGACAGCGCGCGCAGGGCCTGGGCGCTGCCCTTGCCCACGTCGCCGTAGCCGGCAACCACGGCGATCTTGCCGGCGATCATCACGTCGGTGGCGCGCTTGATGCCATCGACCAGCGATTCACGGCAGCCGTACAGATTGTCGAACTTGCTCTTGGTGACCGAATCGTTCACGTTGATGGCCGGGAACTTCAGTTCGCCGCGCTGTGCCATCTGATACAGGCGGTGCACGCCCGTGGTGGTTTCCTCGGTCACGCCACGAATGGCGGCCAGGTTACGGCTGTACCAGGTGGCGTCCTTGGCCAGCTTTTCCTTGATCGCGGCGAACAGGAAGGTTTCTTCTTCGCTCGTGGGCTTGCTGATGAGCGACGCATCCTTTTCGGCACGGGCGCCCAGGTGCAGCAGCAGCGTGGCGTCACCGCCGTCGTCCAGGATCATGTTCGGCGTGCCGCCGTCGGCCCAGTCGAAAATGCGGTGCGTGAAGTCCCAGTATTCCTTCAGCGACTCGCCCTTGAACGCGAACACCGGCGTACCCGATGCAGCGATGGCGGCGGCGGCGTGGTCCTGGGTCGAGAAGATGTTGCACGAGGCCCAGCGCACGTCGGCGCCCAGTGCCTTCAGCGTTTCGATCAGCACGGCGGTCTGAATCGTCATGTGCAGCGAGCCGGCGATGCGCGCGCCCTTGAGCGGCTGCGCGGCGGCAAATTCGTCACGGATCGCCATCAGGCCCGGCATTTCGGTTTCGGCGATGGCGATTTCCTTGCGGCCCCAGCCAGCCAGGCCGATGTCGGCGATCAGGTAATCCTGCTTCAGGTCAGTCACAGCGTTCATGAGTCACTCCGGTGTAAGAGTGGCACGCATGGGACGAGAGGATGTATTCAGACCGCGCCATGCAGCGGCCTCCGATGAAGGCCATGACGGACATGACGGGCAGACAGGTCGACTCGCGCCCCGTGCGAAAACCACGGAACAGCGAGCGCCGTTGAGACATTCCGAGCCTGGCGGATGACAAGGCATCCGTTGCAACGCTCCTCGGAGTGGCGGTATTGTAGCGTGCCTGTTCTCCTGCGGCGGGCTGAAATGCCAGATTTTTTCCCGCTATTTTGTTTCCGACTGTTCCCGCCCTGCACATGCTCCCCACGCCACCCCGCACCCTGACCATCGCCGGCTCCGACTCCGGTGGCGGCGCCGGCATTCAGGCGGACCTGAAGACGTTTGCCGCGCTCGGCTGCTTTGGCATGAGCGCGATCACGGCCATCACGGCCCAGAACACGCTCGGTGTCACCGGCGTGCACGCCATTCCCGCGGACATGGTGGCCGCCCAGATCGACGCCGTAGCCAGCGATATCGGCGTGGATGCGGCCAAGACCGGCATGCTGGGCACGGCCGCCATCGTCGAGGCCGTGGCCGGCGCGGTGGACCGTCATGCCATCCGCAAGCTGGTGGTGGACCCGGTCATGATCTCCACCTCCGGCGCCACGCTGTCCGACGACGCGACGAGCCAGGCGATGGTGAAGCTGCTGTTTCCGCGCGCCATGCTGGTCACGCCCAATCTGCCCGAGGCGTCGTACCTGCTCGGCCGCCGCATCACGCGCCGCGCGGAAATGGAAGCTGCGGCGGCCGAGCTGCTGGCGATGGGTTGCCAGGCCGTGCTGCTCAAGGGCGGGCATCTGGAGGACGACGGCCCCGGCGCGAAGGGACTGGACGACCTGCTGATGCTGGCCGACGGTACCGTGCGCGTGTTCACGCATCCGCGCATCGACACCCCGAACCTGCATGGCACCGGCTGCACGCTGGCCGCGGCCATCACGTCACAACTGGCTCGCGGCGACGCGCTGCCAGATGCCGTGGGTACCGCGCTCGACTACGTGGCTCATGCCATTGCCGCCGGCGCGCAACTACGCTTCGGTGCCGGCAACGGCCCGCTCAATCACAGCTTCGCCCCGCGCCCCCTGGGCTGACCCGACATGGAAACACTGAAGGATATCGACCTGCGCGACGACCCCGCCGCGCGCTGGTACGTCAAGGATGAAACCGTGCAGGTGTTGTTCGCCGCCGAGCCGGGCGAACTGATCAGCCGCGAGGGGCCGAACCGCTATCAGCGCGCCGACGCCATCGTGACCGGCGCCACCGGCGACCGCTGGGTGGTGTCGCGCGAACGGTTCGATGCGCGCTACGTGGCGCAGGGGCCGCTGACGCATGGCGAATCGGGGCCATATCGCAACAAGCCCGTGCCGGTGCTGGTGAAGGAAATGCCAGATGCCTTCGCGATCGAACGGTCGGCGGGCGGGGATGTGCTGACGGGCAAGCCCGGCGACTGGCTGATGCAATACGCGCCCGGTGACTATGGCATCACCGAGCGCGCAAGATTTCTGGCGGTCTATCGACCTGCGGAAGGCCCCAAGGCTTAATTGCCGCCGACCAGCTGCACCAGCTTGAACGACGCGCGGGCCACGCAGCAGACCGTGCCCGATGCGTCGCGGGCCTCGCCTTCGCAGAAGGCGATCTTGTTGCCACGGCGCATGGTGCGAGCCTCGAACGTCAGCTCGCCGCGCGCGGCGGCCAGGAAATGCGTGGACATGTCGATCGTGATCACGCCCACGTCGAGCGGCGCATGCGAGCGCGCGGCGCCACTCAGCGTGAAGTCGAGCACCGCCATCAGCGTGCCGCCGTGCACATCGCCACGGCTGTTCACCACATTCGGATTGGCCGGCAGGCGGGTGCGGCACAGGCCCTCCTCCATATGCACCGGCTGCAGGCCCAGCAGGCGCATCAGCGGAATCTCGATACCGAAATAGGGCTTGTCGGGGGTGCCGGGTGCGGCGGGGATGATCTCGTTCACTGCTGTTTCCTCTCGTGCGGGTTCCGTATGGCGGAACCTCGATCCTTTTTCCGTTGGAACAGAGAGGATATGCGGATTGAACGCGGGGTGGCTAGCGGGGTGGCCGGTTAGCGCCCAAACTGAATGGGGTGGTATCGCGCCGCCCTCTCCCGGGAGGCGGGAGAGGGGCGGGAAATGGTCAAACCGTTCAATTGCCCGGCAGTTGCCCGGCCGTCGGCCGGCGGTCAGCCAAACAGCGCGTGTAGCCCGTCAACGGCGGCCGGCACGTCACCCGCCTCGGTAATCGCCCGCACCACGGCCGCGCTGCCCACGCCAACATCGAGCACTTCGCGCATGTTGCCGGCGTTCACGCCGCCGATACCCACCAGTGACGGAATCACCGGCTGCATCAGCTTCACGTACGACTGGAAGCGGCCCATGCCCTGCGGCTGGGTCGGCATGATCTTGGTCGTGGTCGGGAAGATCGCGCCGAGCGCCAGGTAGCTGGGCCGGATCGCCGCCACGCGCAGCATCTCCGCGTAGCCGTGCGTCGACACGCCAAGGCGCAGGCCAGACGCGCGAATGGCATCGAGATCCGCTTCGTCCAGATCTTCCTGTCCGAGGTGGATGCCGTAGATACCGCTGTCACCGCCGCAGGCCGCGTGGTGATCGATGGCCACGCGCCAGTGGTCGTTGATGAACAGGCGCGATGCCGAACCCTTTGCGGCATTGGCTGCGCGTACCACTTCAGCCTTCACAGCGGCCGCGTCATCGGACTTGAAGCGCAGCTGCACGGTGGGCACCTTGAGCGGCACGAGCTTTTCGATCCATTCGGCGGTGGGCATCACGGCATACAGGCCAAGCCCGGGCGGGCACGGCGCAAAGGCCGGCACCGGCTGGTCGGGCGACACCAGCGCGGCATGCCGCACACGCGGAAAGCGCGTGAAGTCCGCCGGCCATGCCGTGGTGGCGGGCTGCCAGGCACGCGCGATGCACAGCGCGTCATGCGCCGGGAAGTGAAGCGACAGCGCGGCGCACAAGACGGCCACAAAGGCCGGCGAATGCGCGGTGTCACCCTCGGCGTGGGACTCCAGCACCCAGGTGCCCATCGGCGAGCGTACGGTGTCGATCCAGCGGCCGCCTTCGCGCTCCGATTTGATCAGCACCGCATTGGCGGCGACCACGCGGTCGATCGCATCGGGCGTGGCTTCGCCATCGAACAACACCACGTCATGGCGGCTCAACGTGGCGGGCGCATTGGCCAGCGGCCATGCCTGCCACGGTGTCTCGTCGCGTCCGAACATCGCCGCGTAACGCTTGAGCAAATCGTCGAACAGTGCGGCATCGATGGCCGCGGCAACGCCTTGTCGCGTCATGCGCGGTCCTCCGCGCCTTCGGCGTGCCAGAACGGCATGCCGACCACCGGCGTGCTGGCCTGCGCCACTTCGCGCTCGGGCATCGGGCCAGCCAGGTACGCGGTACGGCCGGCGTCCACGGCCAGCGCAAACGCACGCGCCATGTTCACCGGATACGCGGCCTGAGCCACGGCAGTGTTGAGCAGCACGCCGTCGTAGCCCCATTCCAGCACCTGCGCCGCATGCGACGGGAGGCCCAGGCCGGCATCGACGATCAGCGGCGTATCGGGCAGGCGGTCGCGCAGCGTGCGCATGGCGTGCGGATTCACGGCGCCACGGCCCGTGCCGATCGGCGCGGCCCACGGCATCAGTGCCTGGCAGCCGACGTCGAGCAGGCGGCGGCACAGCACCAGGTCCTCGGTGCAGTACGGCAGCACCTTGAAGCCTTCCTTGATCAGCGTCTCGGCCACGGCCGGCAGGTTCAGCGTATCGGGCTGCAGCGTGTAGTCGTCGCCGATCAGCTCCAGCTTGATCCAGTCGGTCTCGAATACCTCGCGCGCCATCATCGCCGTATTGATGACTTCCTGAGCCGTGAAGCAACCGGCGGTGTTCGGCAGCACCGGCACGCCCAGCGTGCGCAGCATCTGCCAGAAGGTGTCGCCACCGAGCGTCTGGCCGTCACCACTGCCGACGGCGGTCTGGCGGCGCAGCGCCACGGTGATCATGGCCGGGCGCGATGCCTCCACGGCTGCCTGCAGCGTGGCAGGCGACGGATAGCGCGCGGTGCCCAGCAGCAGGCGCGAGTTGAAGGATTCGCCGTAGAGCACGAACGGATCGCGCAACGTTTCAGTCGGTTCGAATGTCATAACAGTGCTTAGCCTCCCGTTACGGGTTGCACAAGGTCAATCTGATCGCCTGCATTGAGCGTGGTGGCTGCATGCGCCGCACGCGGGACAAACTGGCCGTTCACCGCGGCCGCGAACGGCGGCGCGATGGCCGCTGCCGTCACGGCATCCGCCAGCGTGGCGGCGTCCGACAGCTCCAGCGGTTGGCCATTGAGCAGGATTTGCATGGTGTGTTCTGGTTAATGCAGCGTGCCGCCGGAATCGGCCAGCGCGTCACGCGAACTTTCGGCGGGTTCCCGCACGGCATCGATCATGCCGGGCCAGCGCAGCGCGGCGGGTACCGCGTGCGCCGCGGGGTCGCCGTTCAGCATCGCGCGCACCACGTGGCATGCGGCCTCGGTCACGGCCGGCGCGATCAGCCATCCGTGCCGATACAGGCCGTTCACGCGCACCACACGCGATTGCTGGTCCACGCGGATTGCGGGCAGGTGGTCGGGGCGTGTCGGGCGGCGCTGCACGTTCAGTTCCAGCACGCGCGCCTCACCGAACGCGGGATGCAGCGAATGGGCCGCCGAGAGCAGTTCCAGCGCCGAGCGCACGCTCATCGGCGAGTCGTCCTCGCTTTCGATTTCGGTAGCGCCGATCACGTACAGGTCATTCGGCTTCGGCGCGATGTAGATCGGGTAGCGCGGATGCAGCAGACGCACCGGGCGATGCAGCTTCACGTCCGGCGCATGCACGCGCACCACCTCGCCGCGCAGGCCGCGCAAACCCGGCAGTGTCTGGCCTTGCGCACCGGCATCGGTCCACGCGGCGCGCGCGCCCAGGCCACGGCAATCGAGCACCACGCCGGCCTGGATGCCTAGCGCGGGCAGCGCGGCGGCATCGATCTCGCCCGCTTCCCAGACGCAATGCAACCCTTCCTCGATGGCGCATGAAAGCAGCGCGCGCATGGCACCACGGTTATCGAGCTGTCCTTCACCCTGCAGCAGCAGGCCCTGTGGAAAGCGGCCGGTCAGCGCTGGCTCCAGTTGTCCCACGCCATTGCCGTCGAGCGCGCGCAGGCGCGCCTGCACCAGGTCGGGAGGCGCCACGGCGCGCATGCGGCCGGTGAACAGCGACACCTCGCTACGGTCTTGCGCGTGCCAGACCACCAGCGTGCCATCCTCCTGAAAGAACACGGGCTCGGGCAGTTCCTGAATCCAGGTGCGCCACAGGTCGACGCTCGCGATGCCAAGATCGACGATGCGTCGTTCGGCGATGGCCGATTCGGCCAGCGGCGCGAGCATGGCCGCGGCTACATGCGCGGCGGAGCCGCTGCCATCGGGGCCGCCACGCTCCACCAGCGCCACGCGGGCGCCCGCGCGCACCAGTTGCCAGGCGGATAAACGCCCGGCCAGGCCGGCGCCGAGGATGGCGACATCGAAGGACTGTACTGCTGTCATGGGCTTGTATGCCGGCGGCGTTGGCAAAGAAGTTGCGCCGACCGGCCTCCAGTTGGGTGAATACCGCCGCGCCGCGTGGGGGCGCCGCGCGCGGGACTCTGGGTACTACGTGCTACGGGTACTGCCGGGCGGCGTCCCAGCGGAGCGCCGCCCGTCCTGCAAGACAACGTTTGTGGCTTACGAGTAGATCTTCGCGCCGGACTTCACGAACTCGATCGACTTTTCTTCCATGCCTTTCTGCGCGTCCGGCAGCGATGCCGCGTAATCGCGCACTTCCTGCGTGATCTTCATCGAGCAGAACTTCGGACCGCACATCGAGCAGAAGTGAGCGATCTTCGCGCCTTCCGCCGGCAGCGTGGCATCGTGGAACGAACGCGCGCGCTCGGGATCGAGGCCAAGGTTGAACTGGTCTTCCCAGCGGAACTCGAAGCGCGCCTTGGACAGCGCGTTGTCGCGCAGCTGAGCGCCGGGCCAGCCCTTGGCCAGGTCGGCGGCATGGGCGGCAATCTTGTACGTGATGATGCCCTCGCGGACGTCTTCCTTGTCCGGCAAGCCCAGGTGCTCCTTCGGCGTGACATAGCACAGCATGGCCGTGCCCATCCAGCCGATGTTGGCGGCACCGATGCCGCTGGTGATGTGGTCGTAGCCCGGCGCGATGTCGGTGACCAGCGGTCCCAGCGTGTAGAACGGGGCTTCGTAGCAGTGCTTCAGTTCCTCGTCCATGTTGGCCTGAATGCGCTGCAGCGGCACGTGGCCCGGGCCTTCGATCATGACCTGGACGTCGTGCTCCCAGGCCTTGGCCGTCAGCTCGCCCAGCGTGCGCAGTTCGCCGAACTGGGCGTCGTCGTTCGAATCGGCGATGCAACCCGGACGCAGGCCATCACCAAGGCTGAACGACACGTCGTACGCCTTCATGATTTCGCAGATCTCGTCGAAGTGCGTGTACAGGAAGTTTTCCTTGTGATGCGCCAGACACCACTTGGCCATGATCGAACCACCGCGCGAGACGATGCCGGTCACGCGGTCGGCCGTCATCGGCACGTAGCGCAGCAGCACGCCGGCGTGGATCGTGAAGTAGTCCACGCCCTGCTCGGCCTGCTCGATCAGCGTGTCGCGGAACATTTCCCACGTCAGGTCCTCGGCGATGCCGCCGGTCTTGTCCAGCGCCTGGTAGATCGGCACCGTACCGATGGGTACCGGCGAGTTGCGCAGGATCCATTCACGCGTTTCGTGGATGTGCTTGCCGGTGGACAGGTCCATGATGGTGTCGGCGCCCCAGCGGATCGACCACACCATCTTTTCCACTTCCTCGGCCAGCGACGACGTCACCGCCGAATTGCCCAGGTTGCCGTTGATCTTCACGCGGAAGTTGCGGCCGATAGCCATCGGCTCCAGTTCCGTGTGGTTGATGTTGGCGGGGATGATCGCGCGGCCGGCGGCAATTTCGCGGCGCACGAATTCCGGCGTCATGTCTTCCGGACGCAGCGGCAGCGCGGCACCCAGCGCATTGCCGGGGTGCTGGCGCAGCAGCGCCTTGTATTCGGGCTTGTCGTACAGCGCCTGCAGGTTCAGCGACTCGCGCAGCGCCACGTATTCCATTTCGGGCGTGATGATGCCGCGACGCGCATAGTGCATCTGCGACACATTCGCACCGGCCTTGGCGCGGCGCGGATTCGTCAGCTGGGCAAAGCGCAGGTGCGCGGTAGCCGGATCGTTGGCGCGGGCCAGGCCGTATTCCGACGACAGGCCCGTCAGCACCTCGGTGTCGTTGCGCTCTTCGATCCACTTGGCGCGCACGTGCGGCAGGCCTGCCTTCAGGTCGATATGCACGTCGGGATCGCTGTACGGACCCGAGGTGTCGTAGACGGGAATCGGCGGGTTCGCCATCTCGCCCTTATCGGTGCGCGTGGCGGTTTGCAGAATCGTGCGCAACGGCACGCGGATGTCCGGGCGGCTGCCGGTCAGGTAGGTCTTGCTGGAAGCCGGGTAGGCAAATTTCTGGTCGAGATCGCTTTCCAGCGATTCAAACGAAGCGGCGGGGGCAGTACGGGCCATAGTGTCGTCCTCTCTCTTGCGGGGATGGACGAAACCAGGAGCCCTGTGAGACCGGCTGCGCGCGGCATGGCCGGCGGCGGCGTCCCGTTGCGAAAACTGGCGGATCTTCCGCGGGACTAGAGCAATTCGGTTTTTGTGAAACTTCCCACGCCGGTACTAGCCGGATCGGGTTCGAAGGGACTCTCTCAGCGCGCCCGGCCCATCCGGACGGCACCCCTGTTTCATCCAACGGGGTGAATTTAAGCACAAGCCACCCCCCTGCGCCACCCGAAATTTTGTTGCGGCTGCCGTGCGTCACAGTATCGGAATCTTGTTGCTCCGCAGCACGATGCCGGCAAATGCCGGCCAGGCGGCGTGTCTGGCGAGGGATTACGCGGGAGTTGCTCGGGTATTGCGAACGTGGAAGTTGCCGTACCATGCCCGCAACCCGCCGAAGTGCCGAATCGCATTGCCGCCACAGGAGATGCCATGACCGCCACATCCGCCGCCGATACCGGCGTGAGCCAGACCAGTCAGGACGCCGCGCAAACCCACAGTGTGTTCAACCAGGTGCCCGACCTGGCCCATTACAACCTGTTCGCGTCGGACCCTGGCCTGCGCGCCGCACTGGATCGCCTTGGTGGCGGCTGGCATGCCGGGCAGCTCTCCGCCTTTGGATCGCGGCTGGGAGACCCCGAAGTCCAGGCCTGGGCGGCCGATGCCAACCGTCTCACCCCTGAACTGCACACGCACAGCCGCACGGGCGAACGGATCGACGAGGTGCGGTTTCATCCCGCATGGCACCACCTGCTCGCGTTGCTGCGCAGCCAGCAACTGCAAGCCCTGCCCTTTGCGCAACCGCGTGCGGGCGCATGGGCCGCGCGTACGGTCGGCTATTTCCTGCAGGCCCAGGTGGAATCCGGCTCGCTGTGCCCGACCACGATGACGCTGGCCAGCATTCCGGTGCTCAGCAAGGAGCCCGCGCTGTACCGCGATCTCGAAGCGCGCCTGTTTTCCACGGAGCACGATGCCCGCGACCTGCCCTGGCGCGACAAGACCGCCGTGATGATCGGCATGGGCATGACCGAAAAGCAGGGTGGGTCCGACGTGCGCGCAAACACCACCGTGGCCATGCCGGTACGCGGCGAAGGGCGCGGGGCCGAATATGCGCTGACCGGCCACAAGTGGTTCTTCTCCGCGCCGATGTGCGATGCGCATCTGGTGGTGGCGCGCATGGGCGCGGCCGATGGTCCGCTGTCGTGCTTCTTCGTGCCGCGTTTCCGCGACGACGGCAGCAAGAACCCGATCCTGATCCAGCGGCTCAAGGACAAGCTCGGCAACCGCTCGAATTCCAGCAGCGAGGTGGAATTCCGCGGCGCCACGGGCATCCTGATCGGTGAGGAAGGCCGCGGCATTCCCACGATCATCGAAATGGCCACCAACACGCGGCTCGACTGCGTCATCGGCAGCGCCGCGCTGCTGCGCGCGGCGCTGGTGCAGGCGCTGCATCACGCGCGCCATCGCATGGCGTTCGGCCGTCTGCTGGCCGACCAGCCGCTGATGCGCAATGTGCTGGCCGACCTGGCTCTGGAGTCCGATGCCGCCACGCAGACGATGATGGCGCTGGCCCACGCCTTCGAGCATGCCGACGACGATCCGCTCGCCGCCGCCTGGAAGCGGGTGATGACACCGGCGGCAAAGTTCTGGATCTGCAAGCGCGCCCTCGAAGCCACTGGCGAGGCGATGGAAGTATGGGGCGGCAACGGTTATGTCGAAGAAGGCCCGATGGCGCGGCTGTACCGCGAGGCGCCGGTCAATTCGATCTGGGAAGGCTCGGGCAACATCATGTGCCTGGACGTGCTGCGCGCGCTGCAGCGCAATCCCGACGATGGCGCGCGCATCCTCCAGGATCTGGCGCGCCTTTCCAACGGCCATGCAGCGGCGCGCGCGGAACTGGCATCGCTGCAGGCCATGCTGCATGGCCCCGCCGATGCGCTCGAAGCCAACGCGCGCCGCTTTGCGCAAGGCCTGGTGCTGACCGCGCAGGCGGCGCTGATGATTGCGCATGCCGACCCGGAGTCCGCCGAACACTTCGTTGCCAGCCGCCTGGGCCGCCAGCATGGTCGCGTGTTCGGTACGCTGGATGCCGATAGCGTCACTCTTGGCCGTATCGCGGCGCGTACCTGGCCGGCCTGAAAAGCCGACCGTGCGGACATCGCACATTGCTTGGAGTGGAGTCGAATCCCCACCTTCAGGGGATAGCTCCCCTGCCGTAAACGTTGTGGCGACGGGCTGTGTGGCCCGCCAGCGAAAGCCAACAAGTCGTCACAACGGACGGTCCACGCCAAGCAACGTGGCCGCCAAGCCACCCCATGAATATCAGCAAACGTCTGCTTCTTACGCTGTCCCTCGCATTGATCGCCCTTCTCTTCGTTGGCCTAGGCGGTATCTGGCAACTATCCAAGGCGGAAGACCGATTCGAATACTTCAACGACAACACGCTGGCCAGCGTGCGTGACCTCAACACGGCCAGCAATGCGTTCGCCATGACGCGCGTTGCCCTGTATCGCCACGCCCTGGCCGAGGACAAGGCTGCCCAGGCCGACGCCGACGCGGCGCTTGAAAAGTCGATCAAGCGTTTCGACGACCTGATGGCCAAGTACGAGCGCGAGGACATCTCCGACGATACCGATCGCAAGCTGCTCGAAGCCGATCGCGCGGCGGCCCAGCGCTTCCGCGAACTGATTCCGGCCTTCCTCGAACGCTCGCGCGCCGATGACCGGGCGGCCACGCAGCAGATGCTGACCTCGGGCGAACTGAACAAGTCGTCGAGCACGGTACGCAAGGCCCTGGACGAGCACCTTGAATACAACACGAAGCTTGGCGAGCAGGCCGTGGCCTACAACAAGGACCAGTACCACTTGTCCGTGCGCGTCTTCACGATCGTGATCGTGGTCGCCGTGGCACTGACCGCCTTCCTGGCCTTCGGCCTGTACCGGCGTATCCGCGGCAGCCTTGACGAGATCCAGGGCACGCTGGAACACGTCAGCAAGACGCTGGACCTGGATCACCGCGCGCCGGTGGATCGTCTCGACGAAATCGGCCTGACCGCGCGGTCGTTCAACGAACTGATCGAGCGCGTGGCGGGCACGCTGCGCGAAGTGCGCCGCTCCACCGATTCGGTCAGCGTGGCCGCCGCGCAGATCGCCGCTGGCAACGTCGACCTGTCCTCGCGCACCGAGGAACAAGCCGCGTCGCTGGAAGAAACGGCATCGAGCATGGAACAGCTCACCGCCACGGTGCGCCAGAACGCCGAGAACGCGCGCCAGGCTTCGACGCTGGCATCGAACGCGGCGCTCGTGGCCGACGAAGGTAACCACTCGGTCCAGCAGATGGTGGGGACGATGGGCGCCATCAGCAGCAGCTCCGAGCGCATTGCCGAAATCACGAACCTGATCGAAGGTATCGCGTTCCAGACCAACATCCTGGCGCTGAACGCGGCCGTGGAAGCGGCGCGCGCCGGTGAACAGGGTCGCGGCTTTGCCGTGGTGGCCGGTGAGGTGCGCAGCCTGGCGCAGCGTTCGTCGAGCGCGGCCAAGGAAATCAAGGAACTGATCGAGGCATCGGTCGACACGGTGCGCACCGGCTCCGGTCAGGCCGAGGAAGTCGGCAAGACGATGACCGACATCCGCCAGGCCGTGAAGCGCGTGTCCGACATCATCGGAGAAATCTCCGCGGCCTCGCAGGAGCAGAGCGCCGGTATCGAGCAGGTGGGCCACGCCGTGGGCCAGATGGACCAGGTCACGCAACAGAACGCCGCCCTGGTGGAAGAAGCCGCCGCCGCCGCGCAATCGCTGGACGAACAGGCCGGCCGCCTGCGCGACATGGTGGGGCAGTTCCAGATGCGCGGATAAGCTGCCGCGCGTGTTGTGTGTCGTGTGTTGTGTGTTGTGTTTGCTCCCTCTCGCCACATGGAGGCAGAGGGAGCAAAACGAACCTCAGTCCGCCACCGCTGCCTCCCGAATCCGCAGCGTCACATGCGGCGCGTAGCGGATCAGGTCGTGCGCACGCTCGCCGATCATGATTGCCGGCGCATTGGTATTGCCGCCGATCAGCGTTGGCATGATCGACGCATCCACCACCCGCAGTCCCTCCACGCCGCGCACCCGTAGCTGCGGGTCCACGACGGCCAGCGCATCCATGCCCATGCGGCAGGTGCCCACGGGGTGATAGATCGTATCCGCATGCTGGCGGATCAATGCGCGCGCCGCATCGTCATCGCTGCCATCGAGCCGCAATGCTTCCGAATACAGTTCACGTCCGCCGAACACGGCCAGCGGCGCCTGCATGAAGATCTGGCGCACGATGCGCAGGCCGGCCAGCATGTCTTCCATGTCTTGCGGATCGGACAGGTAGCGCGGGTCGATGCGCGGCGCATCGCGCATGTCCGCGGACGCCAGCCGCACCTCTCCACGGCTTCGCGGACGCAAGACGCAGACGTGGCACGAATACCCATGCCCGAGATTGACGCGGCGCATGTGGTCATCGGCCATGCCGACCACGAAGTGCAACTGCAGATCGGGTTCCGCCAGGCCCGGCCGGCTGCGCACGAAAGCTCCGGCCTCGGCAAAATTCGACGTCATCATGCCGGTACGCTCGCGGCGGTAGCGCAGGTATTCGGCAATCAGACGGCGCGCGCCGCCCAATGACACGCCGAACAGCTCAGACGCCGCCACGCGCTTGTGCAGGATGATGTCCAGGTGATCCTGCAGATTGCCGCCCACGCCGGGCAGGTCGTGCACCACGGCAACGCCATGTTCAAGCAGATGCGCCGCCGGACCCACGCCCGACGCCATCAGCAGTTGCGGCGACCCGAACGTGCCCGCCGCCACGATGACTTCGCGGCGCGCGCGCAGCACCACTTCCTGGCCATCGCGCCAGGCCAGCACGCCAACCGCGCGGCGCTTCTCGAACAGGATGCGCAGCACCTGTGTTCCCGTCATCACGTGCAGATGGCTTCGGCCGCCATTGCAATTGCGGTCCCTGGCGTTACCGCCATGCAGGTAGGCGCGCGCGGCATTCCAGCGCTCGCCGTCATGCTGCGTGACCTGATACCAGCCCACGCCTTCCTGTTCCTCGCCATTGAAATCGTCGTTGCGCACGATGCCCGCATGCTGCGCGGCGTCGATGAAATGCTGACCGAACGGATTCGGCGAGCGCAGATCGCTCACATGCAGCGGGCCGGTACCGCCATGCAGCGGATCGTCGTCGTGGCCCGCCACGCGCTCATTGCATTCGGCGCGACGAAAGTACGGCAGCACGTCATCCCAAGACCAGCCGTCGCAGCCAGCCGCTGCCCAGTCGTCGTAGTCGGCGGGCCGGCCCCGCACATAGATCATGGCGTTGATCGACGATGACCCGCCCAGGCCCCGGCCACGCGGTTGAAAACCGCGCCGCCCGTCCAGTTCCGGCTGCGGCAAGGTCTGATAGCCGTAGTTGCGCGCGCCCGCGCGCGGCAGCACGGCCGCGCAACCGACAGGTGTTCGCACCAGCACATGGTGATCGTGCGCGCCGGTTTCGAGCAGCGCGATGGTGTCGTTGCCGCTGTCTGCCAGCCGCCCCGCCAATGCGCAGCCGGCCGAGCCAGCGCCCACGACGAGATAGTCAAAAGTTGTTTCCATCTGTCTCCCCGCGAGTCCGGTACCGGTCATGTCCCCGGCGGAGGCCTGCCGCGAAAATCCAGTGTAGGCGCTGCCGCCGGGCTGGTGAAGCGGGTCATCCCCAAAATCCCGGGCGCCTGGGGGCGGTGCCGCACGTCCAGCATCCGGGGCGTCGGGGGGGCGCCCAGGGCGTTTGGGAGATGTCCTCCATTGATATAACGCCCACTCTGCCTTATGGTGCCCGATGGCCCACGGGGAAACCGATCCCGCCAAAGGAGAGCGCCGATGAGAGAAGTGCCCGCCATGTCCACGGTGTTCAATGCCATGCACGCGGCATCGCGCCACGATCAGGCCCCGGCATGGCATGTCCGGGCCGACCGGTTGCGTCGCCTCAAATCGCTGGTGCGTGACAATCACGACGCCATTGCCGCGGCAATCCACGCCGACTTCACCAACCGTCCCCGCCAGGAAACCGCGCTGCTGGAAGTGTTTCCGAGCCTGTCGGGCATCGATGACGCACTGCGGCATGGCAAACGCTGGATGCGAGTGCGCCGCGTGAAGACCGGCCTCTGGTTCAAGCCCGGAAAGTCGCGCCTGGTGCCGCAGCCGCTAGGTGTGGTCGGCATCGTGGTGCCGTGGAACTACCCGCTCTACCTGACCATCGGGCCATTGACCGGCGCACTCGCGGCAGGCAATCGGGCCATGATCAAGCTGTCCGAATACACGCCACGGTTTTCAGAATTGTTTGCGAGGCTGGTGCAGGCGACGTTCGCGCCCGACGAGGTGGCCGTGATCAACGGTGACGCCGAGGTCGCTGCCGCCTTCAGCACGCTGCCCTTCGACCATCTGCTGTTCACCGGGTCGACGAGCGTCGGGCATCACGCGATGAAGGCCGCGGCCGCCAACCTGACGCCGGTGACGCTGGAACTGGGCGGCAAGTCGCCGGCCATCATCGGCCCCGGCGCCGATTTTGAACGCGCCGTGGAGCGCATCCTGGTCGGCAAGCTGCTCAACGCGGGCCAGACCTGCATCGCGCCCGACTATGTGCTGGTGCCCGCCGGTCAGCGCGACCGTCTGCTGGAAACGGCACGGCGCGTGGTGAGCCGCCTTTATCCCGATATCGCGCGCAACCCGGACTACACGAGCATCATCAGCCCGCGCCATTTTGATCGTCTGGTATCGCTGATCGATGCGGCCCAGGCCGCCGGGGCGCGCGTGGCGCCGCTGACCGATGCCGAACCGGACCCGGCGGCGCGGAGGTTGCCGCCGGTGCTGCTCGCGGACGTCCCCGAAGACGTGCGCGCCATGCAGGAGGAGATTTTTGGACCCGTGCTGCCGGTGGTGACCTACGGCAGCATCGATGACGCCATCCGCTTCGTGAACGCACGGCCGCGCCCGTTGGCGCTCTATGTGTTCGACAAGGGCAGCGACGTGGTGGACCGCGTGATGCAGCAGACCGTGGCCGGTGGCGTGACCGTCAACGACACGCTGTTCCATATCGCCCAGGACGATTTGCCGTTCGGCGGCGTGGGGCCGAGCGGCATGGGCAGCTATCACGGCGAGGCCGGCTTCGAGACGTTCTCGAAGCTGAAGCCGGTGTTCTACCAGTCCGGCTTCAACGGTGCGGGGCTGCTCAAGCCGCCCTATGGCAAGCGGTTTGAATCGATGCTGAAGATGCTGCTGCGATAACCGCGGTCGTCAGGCGGCCAGCATCGGCTTGCCGAGCATGCGCGACAGCACGGCCTCGGGCGAATGGGTACGGTCGCCGATCGCGGCCGGGTCCAGGTAGATCGTCTGTTCCATCATCGCCTTGCCACGCATGGCCGCGTGCAGCAGTTGGTCGCTGAACACGATCCAGGTGGCGCCCGGCGGGAAGTGGAATTCCTGCTGCGGCACGGTCTTCTGGTAGTCCAGGTCGGCCTTGGCCAGGTCATGCAGCTGCAGCATGCGGTGATCGTATTCGCTGCGCTCGCGCTTGGTGATATGCAGCGTCTTCATCAGCCAGGCCTGGCCGGGCCACATGCCATGCGTCTTCGGCACGAACTTCTGCGCGAAATCGCCGAACGGCTCGCCCACGCGCCACACGCGCGGCGCTTCGGGGTCGATGTTATGGAACACGCGCAGCAGGCGCTTGCCGAGCATCGGATTCGATGGGAACGAGTCCACGTGCAGGCGCGTATCGTCCTTGCGCCAGCTCACCGGACGGCCGGCAATCTCGCTCGGCCGCAGCGACGTGCCAGCGCGCGTCATATGTCCCATGTACTCCGGAAACAGCGCCTGGATCAGCGATTCGCTCGACGTCGCATAGCGGTGGATCAGGTTGTAGAGATCGGTCAGGTCCTGCTCCGTGCCGGCCGCGCCGCGCACGGCCTTGTCATTGGCGCGCAGGTTGATGTTCTTCGACTTGCCGTCTGAATAGCGCGGGTCCAGAAAGCGCTCCTCTCCCGGCTGGAAGCGGAACTGCAGGTCCGGAAAGTACAGGACGGCACCCTGCTCCAGTTCGCGGCGCAGCGTCGCGCGCGTCTCGGGCGATACCTCGGGTGACCAGTCGGTATAAGGCTGGGTACGGATCAGGTCCAGGGACATGGCAATTCCGCTATTCCGTTGATTTCAAGTTGACCGGATTTTACTCCGCGCGGCCTCCGATGCCCTGCCGTGACGTCAAGACAACAAAAAACCCCGCGAAGTCCCAAAGGACCGGCGGGGTCGATGCAGCAGCCGAAAGACGCCGGGGGCGCTTACAGGCCGGCGGCAGCGCGCAGTGCGGCGGCCTTGTCGGTGGCTTCCCACGAGAATTCCGGCTCCTCGCGGCCAAAGTGGCCATAGGCGGCGGTCTTTTCGTAGATCGGACGCAGCAGGTCCAGCATCTGCACGATGCCCTTCGGACGCAGGTCGAAGTGCTCAAGCACCAGCTGGGCGATCTTCTCGTCGGAGATCTTGCCGGTGCCTTCCGTGTACACGGTCACGTTGATCGGGCGGGCCACGCCGATGGCGTAGCTGACCTGCACCTGGCACTGACGCGCCAGGCCGGCGGCCACCACGTTCTTGGCCACATAGCGGGCGGCGTAGGCGGCCGAGCGGTCCACCTTCGACGGATCCTTACCCGAGAATGCGCCGCCACCGTGCGGCGAAGCACCGCCGTACGTATCGACGATAATCTTGCGCCCGGTCAAACCGCAGTCGCCTTGCGGGCCACCGATCACGAAACGGCCGGTCGGGTTCACCAGGTACTTGGTTTCCTTGAGCATGTCGGCCGGCAGCACGGGCTTGATGATCTCTTCGATCACGGCCTCGCGGATCTGCGCCTGCGAAATGTCCGGCGAATGCTGGGTCGACAGCACCACGGTATCCACGCTGTGCGGGCGGCCATCCACGTAGCGCACGGTCACTTGCGACTTGGCATCCGGACGCAGCCAGGGCAGACGGCCGTCACGGCGCAGTTGCGACTGGCGCTCCACCAGACGGTGCGAGTAGTAGATCGGGAACGGCATCAGTTCCGGCGTCTCATCGCAGGCATAGCCGAACATCAGGCCCTGGTCGCCAGCGCCCTGGTTCAGGTAGTCGTCCGATGCACGGTCCACGCCCTGGGCGATGTCCGGCGACTGCTTGTCATAGGCCACCAGCACCGCGCAACCCTTGTAGTCGATGCCGTAGTCGGTGTTGTCGTAGCCGATGCGCTTGATGGTGTCGCGTGCGACCTGGATGTAGTCAACGTTCGCCGTCGTGGTGATTTCGCCCGCGAGCACCACCAGACCGGTGTTGCAAAGCGTCTCTGCCGCCACGCGCGCGTACTTGTCCTGGGCAAGAATAGCGTCCAGGACTGCGTCCGAAATTTGGTCGGCGACTTTGTCGGGATGGCCTTCGGAGACAGATTCCGAAGTAAAGAGGAAATCGTTCGACACGATCTGGTTTCTCCAGGTTGGCTATTGCGTGCCACCCTTCGAAACAGTGCGGCGACGCTTTAGCGGTATTTTCAGGCCGCTCCGGTAGAGCGGTGTCGCCCCGCAAGTTGTCAGTTAACTCGGCGATGGCAGGTATTATACCGGCCTGTCGCTCCCGCTGCAGCGCGCCAATCCCCTGAATAACAGGAGGGAAAGCGTGCTGTTCGGAATTCCGGCCGTTTTGCCGGTTATTCCGGTTTTGTCTCTCTCGCACCGACATGACCTTTTTGTTCTGGCTCATCTCCCGTCTGCCCCTGCGCGTGCTGCACGCCATCGGCGGCGCCCTGGGATTGCTTGTGGCGCGCCTGCCCGGCCGCTACGGCCGCCGGCTGGAGGAAAACTTCCGCCACGCCTACCCGCAGGCCACCGACGCCATGCTTGCCGAGGCCGCGCGCAATACCGGCCGGATGATCATCGAAATGCCGTACTTCTGGAGCCGCAAGACCCTTGTGGCGCACACGGAAGGCTTCGAAGACATGTGGGCCGAAACGGCCCGGCTAGCGGCTGCCGGCAACGGCGTGATCATCCTGACGCCGCACCTGGGATGCTTCGAGGTCCTGCCGCAGCACCATGCCCGCGAGCGCCGTGTGACGTCGCTGTTCAAGCCACCGCACCAGCCGTGGCTGCGTGAATTCGTCGAGAAGATGCGCACGCGTCCCAACGTGGCAATGGCCCCGGCCACGCCGCGCGGCGTGCGCATGCTGGTCAAGGCACTCAAGCGCGGTGAAGCCGTCGGCATCCTGCCGGATCAGGTTCCAAGCGGCGGCGAAGGCACCTGGGCGCCGTTCTTCGGCAAGCCCGCCTATTCGATGACGCTGGTGCACCGGCTGCAGCAACTGACCAGGGCGCCGATCGTGATGGTCTTTGCCGAGCGCCTGCCGCGCGGCGCCGGCTACCGTGGGCACCTGCGCCTGCTGTGCGACGGCGGCATGCTGCCCGATGATCCGGCGGATGGCTCGGCGGTCATCAACGCAGCGATCGAGAAGTTGATCGAGATCGCCCCGACCCAATATCTGTGGGGTTACAACCGCTACAAGCATCCGGCTGGTGCCGGACTGCCGCCCGAGACGGCCAGTGCCGGCCCGGCGATTACCAACAACGAGATTCAATGAGCCGCATCTTTACCTGGCTCGGCATCGGCCTGCTGACGGTGCTGGGCAAACTTCCCTATGCGTTCGTGGCCCGCTTTGGCGAGGCGCTGGGCAGCGTCCTGTACCTGGTGCCCAATCCCCGCCGCGAAGTAGTGCGCGCCAACCTGCGCCTGTGCTTCCCGGATCGCACCGATGCGGAAATCGACGCACTGTCGCGCGAAAGCTACCGCAAGGTGTTCCGCAGCTTTGCCGAGGGTGGCATTTTCTGGACCTGTGGCGAAGCCAAGATGCGCCGCCTGGTGCAGATCAAGGATCACGGCAACCTGCTGGCTCTGGACGGTACGCCCCATATCCTGGTGACGCTGCACCTGTCGGGCCTGGAAGCCGGCGCGATCCGCCTCACCATGCACCTGCGCGACAACGTGGGCCGCTCAGGCGCATCGCTCTACACCGTGCAGAAGAACAAGCTGTTCGACGATTTCCTGAAGGTTGCGCGCGGACGCTTCGGCGCCAATATGATCTCGCGCAATGACAGCGTGCGGAACATCCTCCGGGTGCTCAAGAAGGGCGAGGCCTTGCAGCTGATCTCCGATATGGATTTTGGCGAGCGCGACTCGGAATTCGTGCCATTCTTCGGCGTGCAGGCCCTGACGCTGACCGCCGTGTCGCGTCTGGCGCGACTGGCGGGCGCCAAGGTGGTGCCGATCTACACGGAGCAGCTACCCAACTACGAAGGCTATGTGCTGCACCTGCTGCCTCCGTGGGACGATTATCCCGGCGAGTCCGTGACGGACGACACGCGGCGCATGAACGCCTTTTTCGAGGAAGCGATCCGCCCGCGCATTGCCGACTATTACTGGGTGCACAAGCGCTTCAAGCACCGGCCGCCCGGCGAACCGGACATCTACTGACTACAATCGGCACCATGAAACTCCAGTTCACCAAGATGCACGGCGCCGGCAACGATTTCATCGTGCTGGACGGCATCCACCAGAAACTCGACCTGACCGACGCGCAATGGCGCGCCCTGGCCAGCCGTCATTTCGGCATCGGCGCGGATCAGATCCTGATTGTCGAAAAGTCCGAGCGCGACGACGTCGATTTCCGCTATCGCATCTTCAATTCGGATGGCGGCGAGGTGGAACACTGCGGCAACGGCGCCCGCTGCTTCGTGCGCTTTGTCACGGACAAGGGCATGACGGACAAGCGGTCCGTGCGCGTCGAGGTCATGAACGGCGTGATCACGCTGACGCTGCGGGACGACGGCCAGGTCACCGTGGACATGGGTGCCCCCGAGCTGACGCCGGTCCGCGTGCCGTTCGTGGCCGACGGCCTGCCCGCCCGCCCTGAGGGCGACGACACCGTGTACGGCCTGGAAGTCAACGGCCGCACCGAATGGATTTCCGCCGTGTCGATGGGCAACCCGCATGCCGTGCAGGTGGTGGATGACGTGGAACAATTTCCGGTGCTGCAGGATGGCCCGGTAATCGAGCATCACAAGTCGTTCCCGAATCGCGTCAACGCCGGCTTCATGGCCATCGTCGATCGTCACACGATCAACCTGCGCGTATTTGAGCGCGGGGCCGGCGAAACGCTGGCGTGCGGCACGGGCGCCTGCGCCGCCGTGGTGGCCGGCATCCGCCGCGGCCTGCTGGATTCGCCGGTCAAGGTGCATACGCATGGCGGCGACCTCAGCATCGCCTGGGAGGGCGTGGGCCAGCCGGTCCAGATGACCGGCCCGGCCACCACCGTGTTCGAAGGGTCTGTTGACCTCGATCTGCTGAAGACGTCCGTGTAACTCCCTGCCCTCGACACCGGGCGCCGTGGCGCTGCGTGTCGAAGCGGTATCAGATCGGCACAACGCCGCGCTGTGCGCCAATCCTCCGGCCAGCCACGGCGGCAGCCAGCTCTCGCCGGCGGAGCTTGCCGTTGGGGGAGCTGGCAAGGCCGGACACGATTTCGATGCGGTCCGGCCGCAACGCACGTGGCTTGAGCTCATCGCGCATGCGGCGCATCAACGCCGCAACGACCGCATCCCCATCCCGGTAAGCGTCGCCCAACACGATAAATGCGCGCAGGCGCTGCAAGCCGCCCTCGGTTGTCACGGGAACAGCCGCCGCCTGAAGTACCCGCTCATCGGTCAGCAGAAAGCTTTCCAGCCCCTGCGGAGACACCCAGTGCCCCGCGATCTTGACGCGCTCGCTGCATCTGGAAAGAAACGACCATCCGCCCGCAACGCTGGAGAACAGGTCGCCCGTTGCGAACCACGACGGTTGACGCAGCTGCCGCACATCGCCACCCGGCTCAAGATAGCCGAGCATCATGAGCGACCCGGCCAGCGATACCGCCATCGCCGCCTTGTCTCCGGGCGTACGGTCCGCAACCGCGTACGCGTAGCGGAACGCGCCCGTCTCGCGAAGCCCCGGCGGCTCCCCCGGGACTTCAGTGAAATACGGCAGGAAGCTCTCCGTCGTCCCGACGGAATCGACCAGGGGCGCGCCGGCAAAGGCGGCCCAGCGCGTACGAATCACGTCGGGCAAGCGCTCGCCTGCCGACAGACAAAACCGTAGCGAGCCTGTCCGGTAACGCCGGCTGGCCCGGGTCATCAGCAGGTGAAACAGCGTGGGGACTGCCAGAAAAACCGTGACGGCCTCGCGTTCGATGGTTTTTAGAAATGCCTCGTGGCGCGTCCACTCCGGCAGCAATATCGCTCGCGCCCCCAATGACAGCGCCGTATGGATTCCCTGCAATCCGAACGAAAAATAGGGGCCGCTGCTACCCAGCACGACGTCGCCCGCGTGCATCTTCCAGAGCGGCCGCGTGACGTGATGATCGAAGCCCGGGATCGCACCATGCGCATGCGCACACAGCTTCGCCCTGCCGGTAGACCCCGATGACGCCAGGCAGAAGGCCGGATCTCCGGGAGCCACGGCCAGCGCGGACGTCATGCCTGTCGACGTCGGCATGGATGCCTCCGCGTGGCAAATCGCGCGCAATTCGACGCCGACGCCTGCCGGGCCGGTACGGTCTCGAAAGATGGCATCCGGACCGAAATCGGCGGCCAGCCTGGCATGGGCATCCGCGCCCAATGCCGGGTGCATCACGCATGGCAAGCATCCCGCGCGCATGGCGCCCAGCCACGCGCACACGGTTTCGAGCGTGCTGCTGCCAACAATGCCAATCCGCGCCGGCTCCGAACGACCCGCCGTCATGGCGCGAAACGTCTCGGCCATATGGATGCTCGCGGCAAGCAACTGGGCATAGGTCAGCGCGCGACGCCCGTCGACGCCACACTCGACAAGGGCCACGCAGTCCCCGCGCCCCGCCCTGACATGGCGATCCACCATCCAGTCCGCGCAGTTCGACGACGGCTGAGGTGCGCGCGTCATACCGCCCCCCACTGCCCACTCATCAGCGGTACGCGCGCTGCCGCCAGCGCGGGCCGCATCACGTGCGCGGAAGCCTCATCCGTATCGCGCGCATCACCGGCATCGTCGATACAGCCCGTACGCAGGACACCCGCGAGCTTGCGCAGCATTGCCTGCGGGTCGTCCCGCTGGAAAACGTTGCGGCCCGCGCACAGGCCGGCCCCGCCGCATTTGACGATGCTATGCGCGAGTGCGATCAGGGTATCGTCCGGCATCATCGCGCCGCCCGCCAGTACCACTGGCGTATGCGACTGGATGCCATCGAGCAATTCGCCCAGCCGTGCCGGATCAACAGGCGCGCAGATCTTGAGCACGTCCGCGCCCAGTTCGACGGCAGCACGCATGAAATGACGCATTCGCGCGATGCCTTCCTCCGGCCGCCCCGCCATCCTGTCATAGACCATCGCCATCAGCGGCAGGCCGTACAAGTGCGCCTGCTCCACGGCTTCGCCGATCAGTCTGAGGTTGTGGGCCGCCGTGTGCGCCGAGAAATTGGTCTGTATCGACACGGCATCGGCACCGAGCCTGACGGCGGCCTCCACGCTGGTCAGAAGCACCTTGCGATCTGGCTCCTCATCGAGCGCCAGCGCACCGTTCAGATGGACCATCATTCCGCAGCCGGCGATGTCCAGGCCGAAGCGCTCCGCCAGGCCCTTGTGCAGAACGACGCCGGTGACCAGCTCCGGCGAGAGCCAGCGGGAAATCGTCTCCATGCGATCCAGGCCGCGAACCGGGCCCAGCGTGAGTCCGTGGTCCATTGGGACGATCAGCGCAAGACCGCTCAAAGGATCGAGAAACCGCGACCAGCGTCGCGCGCGTGCAATGTCAGTCATAGCAATGTCCTTACAGGAATGGTCAGTGCAACAACTTCAGGTATCGGTAAGTGCGGCACGAATCGGGGCAGCCAGGATCCGGCGCGTGGGTAGCCAACTGGCCAGGACCGCCAGCAGCACGAGGCCGACGAATACCGCTGCGTACGTCAGGGGTACCCATGCGATCGTCACCGGAACGGCGTTGCTGGACCCGGGTGGCGTCCACATCCATCCCGCCGCCCGCACCGCTTGCGTCACAGCCATCGCGCCAAGCGTTCCGCAAATCGCCGCAGCGGTGGCCAGCCAGATGTTCTCGCAGGCGGCCATGCCCGCGACAAAGCGGCGCGAGTAGCCCACACTACGCAGCGTCGCCAGCTCGCGCTTGCGGCGCATGAAGTTCATATAACTGGCATTTAGCAGGCTCGTGAAGGAGACAACCGCCGCAATCGCCAGGACAAAGCCGAAGAACGACAGCAGCACGCCTCGCACCTCGTGATAAAAGGTGGCCCGGTCCGACCATCGGAACACACTGGCATCGATATCGGCACGGCGAAATGCGTCGACGATCCGCTGCTGGGCGTCCGCCATGTCGGTCCCGTCGCGCAGAAGCAACCGGTACTCGGATACATCCTCCGTGGCCAGCAGCCGCTGCGCCGTGGCCAGGGGAAGCACCACCAGCCGGTCGTTGACTTCCTTGATGCCCCAGTCCATCACGCCTGTCGGCCTTACGTACGCCGCGTTGACGTAGCCCGTGCGCTCGGTCACCGTGGAAAGCTGCAATGGGCCGGGCGGGCACGAGAACTCGCGCTCCGTGGGCGATTCCCCCACACGCAGCGGCGCGAATCCCTCCTGCGGCACTTCGCAGCCGAGAATGCCGGCAAGACCCTGGCCGAGCACCACGGCATTGGACTGCTCCGTCATCCAGAGCGGCTGGCCTGCCACGACGTCATATTCATAGGCTGATCCCTTGATCCCGCGCACCGCATCCGCGTCATAGCCCACGCCCTCGAAGATGCCGGACACTCCCGCGCTCGCGACCATCCCCGATACACCTAAGGAGCGCGAAAAGATCACCACGGCGGGGTCCGCCGCCAGAATGCCTTCGATGGCACGCTGCATCGGCGGTTCGATAGGGCGTTGGCCCACGCCTTCGAATTGCTTCGCCAGCAGCGATGTGGGACGTTCGATGACCAGATGGCCTCGCGCGCCCCAACGCATGAATGCATCCCGCGTCAGATCCAGATTTGCTGCCACGTAGCCGAACAGGACATTCAGCGCCAGCACGGACACCAGCATGATGACGAACGTACCGGCGGAGCGCCGTCCATGCCGCCAGACGTTGCGAGCCGACAAGGACACCAACAGTTTCCCCTGCATCGATGCTCTCCTCTTATTCAGTGCCGCTCACATCGACGTAAGCTGGTCGCGCGAGAACGCGGTGGCCGGATGGCTCGCCGTGGCAACGCCGCGATAGGTCAACCGGCTGAACCGGTCGGGAAACGCGGCATTTGCGATCGTCATGCTGGACACGAACGGATGTCGCTTGCCTGCAAGGGTGACGGCGTTGCCGTATTCGAATGTCGCGGTCTTGAACACATCGCCCGCCGCCGTCATGAAATCGGCCTTGATGCCCAGCAACGTGGTCTTCTCCAGGTAATAGACGATGCCGGCATACGTCACCGCGCCATGCGTGGCCTTCAGCACGAGCTTGTGGCAATCGCGCCCGTCCACGGACACCTCCCCGCCGTACTCCGGCACATAGTCGCGCGCGTACTGCGTGGCCGCGATATCGCCGTTGGCCGCCTCCCCTACCAGCCTTTGCTGCGGACTCACGCTGATCGGTCTGCGCAGGCCGGGCTTCGTGTACCACATGGCATGCGAAGCAATCAGGATTCGTTCGCCTTGATACCGGCGCGGCGCAGTCGTGCGGATCAACGCGTCGCCGTCCCGCACCTGCACCGCGTACTCGGTGTCGGTATTGCCAGCCGGCTCCTGCGAGTGAACAGCCACCTCCCAGGACAGGTTGGCAAAGCCTCCGCGCGCGGCGTCTGCCTGCCGCAGCCATTCCCGCATCGTCTCGACATCGGGCGCCGCTTCGGCAGCCATCACGCCTTGCGGCATGACCAGCCACACACAGCCGGCCAGCGCCGCAATGCCGCCCGCCAGCACACGCGACAGCGATTGACTGCGCTTGCCTCCAAAACGGACCGTGCGCCGGAGGCGCCGCCACGTCGTTAGCGCACTCGACAACACGATGAGCGCGCACGCCACCGCGAGCACCGTCATAGCCGCTGCCGGCGACAGTTGCAGCACCAGCGGCACGCGCTGTGCCACGCGCGGCAGCGACGTGGTGACGCCCCCCGCGGCCATCCCCGCGCATACCGCCCAGGCCAGCAAGGCGGCAACTATGGCGACGACCAGCGCCGTCACCGCCGTCTCGATCACGAATATGGCAACGATGCGTGCCCGCGAATATCCAATCGCGCGCAGTGTTCCGATTTCCTTCATACGATCCTCGACATTGATGGCAACGGTGTGCTGGACGGTGGCCACGGCGACCAGTGCGATCACCACGCCCGCAAAGGCAAAGAGCATGTTGAAGAACCCCATGAAGCTGTTGTAGAGCTGGCCGACCTGCGGGCTCTTCCATGTGGCCACTTCGAATCGCCCTGGCATCGCGGCCTCCAGCGCTTGCGCGATGTGCGCGGCAATCCGTTCGGTGTCGGCCCGGTCGTCTAGCTGGACGATCATGCGCGATACGGCATCGGTGTCGTACAGCGACTGCATGGCCGCGAGCGGCATGCGCAGTCCCTTACTTTCGATTGCCTCGATCCCCGTGGAGTACGTGGTGTCACCAACCGAGGCATCCATCGCGTTGCCACGCTGCGCGTACGACGTGGCGACCAGTTGCACGACATCGTCCTTCACCGCGCCGATCCGGTCCGCCAGATGCGGGGTCATGCGAACCGGGGCCAGGGACGGCTCGCCTGCCATTGCGTCGCCGTCGCCGTGGTCGCCACGCAGAGCCGCCTCGAATTCGGGATCGACGCCGCTCGCCAGAAAAACCGTACTGCGGGTATCCAGCTGGATCATGCCCACGCCCGTCATGTCGGCGCCGGCCCGACGCACGCCGGGAAGGGTCGTCACCAGCGACCGGATCAACGTCTGATCGGTGGCTTCGAGCGCATACCTTGCGGGAAAGGCGGCAAGATTCGCCTGGCCACCTGTGCGGTAGACCTGGACGTGGCCGTTGCCTTGCGCGTGGATGACGACCTTCGCCATCGATGCCTCGACAAAACCCACGTAAGCCAGGAACAGCAGCACGGCCATCAGGCCGCTCGTCAGGGCCACCACGGTGGCCACGGTGCGCCGGCGATCACGGCGCAAATTGTTCAGTGCAAGCTTGAGCATCAGGCCAGCTCCGTCTCCGGCAAGCGCCTTGCCGTTTCGATCCTGCCATCCCGCAGCACTACGATGTCTCGCACGTTACGCAGCAGCCGGTCATCGTGGGTCGAGAAAACGAAGGTGACGCCTTTGTCGCGATTCAGCGCCTGCATCAGTTCGATCAGTGCGAAGGCGTTCGCACTGTCCAGACTCGCCGTGGGTTCATCGGCCAGAATCAGCCTCGGCGCCGTGACTAGCGCCCTGGCGATGGCCACGCGCTGCCGCTGTCCACCCGACAGGCGCTCCGGCAGGCAACTGCCGAAGGGAGCCAACCCAACCGCCGCGATGGCATCCGCCACTCTCTTGCTACGCTCGGTGGCTGTCACGCCGTGCAGATGCAGCGGCAAGGCGACGTTCTCCTGCACGTTGAGCACTGGAATGAGATTGAACGACTGGAAAATCATGCCGAAGGCGCGGTTGCGCAGCTGATCGAGCGCGGCTTCACCCAGCTCGCTGGTTCGTTCACCGTCAATCCACACGTCGCCGGAGGTCGGCAGGTCCAGGCAGCCAATCAGATTCAGCAGCGTCGTCTTGCCGCTGCCACTTGGTCCCGTGAGCGCCAGAAAGTCGCCCTGCTTGACTGTCAGATCGACCTCATCGAGTGCGTTGACCGTTGTATCCCCAAGCGGATAGGTCTTTGTCACCGATATCGCCTTTACGATCGCCATGTGCGGATTCCCCCTGTTACAGATAGATTTCGATTGCGGCATAGACGCCGTGACTGAGCGAGCGAACCAGTGGTGCGTCACTGGGGCCGAAGGTGCGTGTCAATCCGAGGTAAGCGGTAACGTCGTCACGGGGGCTGAACGACAGTTCCAGGAATGTCAGATTGCCGCCCGATGAAAGAGCGGTCAGCGTCCGGAAGACAACGCCGAACCTGCGGTCGCCAAACAGGCTTGGCAGCAGCGCCTGCAGGTTCAGGTAATGCCCTTCGGGCAATGGATGAAGCGAGCGGTTGCGAGTCTGCCAGGCACCTCCGGCCGGCTGCGCCGCGAGCACGGGGTCTCGCATCGCTTCCCGTCCCAGCCGGTAGCCGTTGTAGATGTACTCCACGCCCAGCTCGCCGCCAGACCGCAGGCCGTAGCGCAGATTGACCAGCGCGTCCGCCATCCAGCGTCGATCGTTCTCACGCAGTGCCGGACCACTGCCGGTCGTACTGGCATAACCACGCGATGCCGAAAACTCGGCGCCCACTGTCCAGGCATCGTCCAGGAGCCGCTGGATGTAGCCGCCAATGTAGGGTCGGTATGCGCCACCGCCGCCCGCCACCACGCCCGCGCTCGTCGGTCTGGCGCCCGTGGACTGATATTCGGCGTGCAGAAGCCCGAAGCCGCCCGATCCGGAAATGCCGGGTGTCGCCTGCAGGTAGGGGTCCGCAATCAACCCGGACACAGTCGTGGTGGACGTCGGCGAATAGGAAGCCATGCCCATCCACTTTCCCGCAATTTCCCGCCTGGGCGTTGCCGTGCCGTTGTCGGGAAACAACCTGTTGGTGGGCGAATAAAGCAGGCCCGGCCCCCAGGCCAGGTAACGCTTGCCAGCCAGCCAGGTGAATGCATCCGACACATGACCGGTTGCGTACGCCTCCGTCCACGAGAATGTCTTTGGCTCCGGAAGGCTCGGCAAATTGGTGTCCGACCGGAAGTAGCGCACCCTCGGCTTCAGCATCAGGCGCGTCCCTGCACACCAACTGGCAATGCAGGTCGCCGACACATCCAGGCGCCCTTCCAGGTTGAGGTATCGGTCGTGTCCCCCGAACGAGCCGTAGTGGTCGTCCGCCGCCAGCGATTGCAGCGTGGTCTCCGCGCGGATCTCGACGCCCGGCAGTGTCGTCTCGAACGCCCAGGTCTGCTGCGCGGTCATCGCGCCAAGCAAAGCCATGAGCCATCTGTTCCGGCTTCGGCCTGGGATAACGGACAACCTTTGCGCGAGAGACCGGAAGACCATCAGATGTCCTCCGCGGTGATAACGCGCTGCGGGACCCCGCTTGCAGGCAGAACGGAAAACCGCTCGCGCAGCACGCGTCGCAATGTCTTTCCAGTGGCGCCGATCGGGAACGACGACCATGCTTCGATCCATACGTACGCGAGTTTGTCCGCCGGCGGCAGCATCGCATTCCACGCTTCGCGCAGCCGCTCGTTTGTCACCCCGGCGACGCCCGGGCACAGTGCGACCACGGCAGCCGGCACCTCCGATCCGTTTGGGCCGGGCACGCCGAACACGCTGACATCCATCACGTCGGGGTGCTTGAGCAGGACTTCCTCGATCGGCAACGTGTACGCGCAATGCGTCGCGCCACGGATGACGTCGACCTCGCGGTCGAGGTGGACGTATTCGCCGCCAGCAAGGCACACCACGATGTCCCCGGTGGCCCACCATCCGTCACGCGTCGCCTTCATCAGCAGATCGTGTGCATTCCAATAGCCGCGGAACATCGCCGGGCCCTTGATCATGAGCCGTCCGGGCTGCCCCTTTGGCACCGGGCGCCCATCCTCGCCCACGACTTTCACACGCGGCCCACCCGGCGTTGGACGTCCCACCCGACGTCCGAACTTGCGCGTCCAGGGCGTGACCAACCGCAGCAATGCGGCGATACCGACTTCGGTCGAACCCAACCCGTCCGTAAACAGCGCCCCCTCCTTGGGAATGCCCAGGCGCCGGAAGAAGCTGCCATGCCGCACGAACGCCCGCTGATGAACCTCGTGACTGGCATCGGCCGTGGTCCCCCAAATGCGGATCGACGAAAGATCGCGCGCATCGGCACCGGCGGCCATCAGCTTCGTATAGGTAATGGGGAAGCCGAAAAATGCCGTCACCTTCGCGTTTTCGATGGTGTCCAGCGCGTGCAGCGGGTCAAGCCGCGCGCCAAGGCACGTACGCATGCCCAGCAGCATGACGGCGTAAAGATAGAGATGGGCGACCTGATGATTGAGCGGTAGTGCAAAGTATGCGTAGTCGCGTTGCGATACGAGATTGAACTTGAGCACCGATCGAAGCGCTTCGATCAGTCCGCCGGCGGCCACCATCACACCCTTCGGCACACCCGTCGTGCCCGAGGTATGAAAGATGAACGCGAGGTCGTTCGGCCCGCATGGCGCATGACATGTCTCGGCCACCGAATCCCTCAGCAGCGTGCGGAGTGGCACGATGCACGGTCCACCCGGCACCTCGCGCGCATTGCTTTCCAGCGCATCGACGACGACGATGGTGCGAACGGCGCATTGCTGCAAGCCCGCCGCCTCCAGATGCTCCAGACGCTCCAGACCATGCCGATCCGTCACCAGAACACTGGCGCCAAGCCGCCCGATATACGGCCCGGCAATCGCGGGAGCGAGATTGGCGTTGATGGGCGCGGCGATGGCACCGAGCCAATTGCTGGCTGCCGAAAACAGGAAGATGTCGAAGGCATTCGATTTGTAGATGGCCACGCGGTCGTTCGGCATCACCCCTCTGCCCTTCAGCACCCCCGCAAGCAGGCAGACCACATCGTGAATGGCACGCGCCGACCACTCTCGCGAACCAGCCATCTGACCCGCCGCAGGCGCGTGCCAATCGAGTGGCGCGTCGAGTTCGACGAGGATGCGGTCGGGCGTTCTGCGTGCCACCCGCGCGAGAATCCCGACATGCGGCGTGCACACGTGCCGCAGGCCCGCAAGGCGAGTCACAACGCCAATCTCGCGGATGACATGGCACAGATATAACGCGAGCGCGCATAGCGCAATGGCGCCAGCAACTATCGATAGCGCGGTCATCGGGATGGTCCTCCTGAAACTGTTGCATATCGATGGCCCGCGAACGCCCCTCGTGCGCCGCCCGTGATCGCATGGACCAACCGTGCGAGTTCGTCGCAATAAGGCGCCACGAGCTCCTGCCGGATGTCCGTGAATGCCGCCCGGCGAAACACGACATCGAGCTGCAGCTTCCCGTTCACCGTCGGCGGATAGAGCACAAAGTCGTAAGGCTCAACCAGACAGCCGAATCCCGTGTATTGCCGCGCCGGATGCGATGGGCCGAACCCCGAAAGGTCATCGACGATTCGACCCGGGTTCGACAGACACGCGTTGGTGCCTTGCGAGCGGGCAATCACAAAGCGCGTCACCGGGTCGAGCCACGGCATGGCAATGGAGCCGGCCAGGCACTCCAGTCGGCCGAGCTCGCGCTGCAACGCCGCCGGCTCTCTTGCGGCAATCATCGTGGACTGCAGGTGATCGAGCAGGTCCGCATCGCTCAGTCCACGCGGGGTCCGCACGCCCACCGGCAGCAGATAGTTCCGGAACGACTCGCTGTATGCCCGATCCAGGCTGTGTCGCAAGCTCAGCGCGCACGTCAGGCGCGTTGTCATGCGGGTGCCATGCTGCTCGATCAAGCGCACCAACGCGGCCAGAAACAGGGTGTTCAGCGTCACGCCGGTGCGCAGCGCCGCGCTCGCAACCGAGGCGGCGAGCTTCGCGTCCATCGTGCTATGAAAGAAATCCAGCTCGGCTGACGGCACATTCGCTCGCCGCCGGCGAGGCATTCCCTCGTACGGCCGCAAAAGATCCTGTGCGAGGCTCCATCCAGCGCTCGCGAATCGGCGCACGCGCGCCAAGCCGCCGTACCACGACGGCAAGATGTCCTGGAGCGACGCAAATCCGTGGATCGGCGCCCTCTGCTGCCCCACGGGATCCGTATCACTTCCATTCGGCGCCGACAGGCGCGCGTACTCGCGCATGATGCGCGCCAGCAGCAGGCAGTCGCTACGTGCATCGGCCACGGCATGCGCACTCGTCAGGTATAGGCACGACGACAGCCCGTTCGACGCTTGAATCAGATAGACCTGGAACGGCCGGCGACGCTGCCAATCCAGCCGGTTGTCACGGCTCAATGCCATCAGCATCCGGCGGAAGCCGGCGTCATCGAGATCACAGCGGCCATTCCAGATGTGCAACGAGAGGCCGGGCGATGCCGCGCCGATTCGGTCCGAGTTGTTACCGCACAGCCCGTTGCCGCACACCCGAAGCAACGGGAATGCGCTGGCGGCGCGCTCCACGGCGGCAGCCATCTGCCCCGCGCACAGCAGCCCATCGACCACCACGATCTGGTTGGTGTTCGTGTTCTCGACGCGAACCAGTTCCGCAAACGTCGAAGTCAGCGCGTCGGTCGGGGCCGTGCAACCGCGCATTGCCGGGACGGACACCATCGTGTTCATCCCGTGACCTCCATCGGCGCCGGTATGGAATTGGTGCCCGTGCGAATGGCATCGATGTACCAGCAAATCAGCTTCCGTAACTGGTTAGGTCCGACGGGAGCATCCGGGGCAGCGCGACCTAGCGCCGCATCGAGATGCGCGCGACAGAAATCCCAGTCGGTCATGGCGAACAACCGGTGAGGCGCAACGGCTCGTGCAAACCTGAAATCGAAAGGCGTCCGGGCCGGAACAAACTCGATCCTCATCGCCAGCACGTCGCAGATGGCCTCCAGCAACGCCCGGCTGGACATCAGGCGGCCGCCCGAGCAATGGAGGATCTCGAAGTCCTGGCGCCTGCCTGTGGACAGCGTCAGGTCGACCGCGTCGCCAACCACGCGGTCGACGTGCACAAGGTCGATGCAAACGCCGTCCGGCAGATCGTAGGTAATGTGCATATGGCCTGCCGCACGGGCTGCCTCCATAGCCTCCACGAACATATAGAAGCCGAAGCCGTTGCGGCGGGTCCAGCCGGACCGGCTGTGGCCGGCGACGATGGTGGGACGAAACAGTGTGACGGGCAGCCGGCAGGTTTCGTACTGGGTCCGAAGCGACTGTTCCGCGGACCATTTGGTGACCTGGTACGTATTCGCCATACGTTGCCCGGTATGCAACCGCTCCTCGGTCTTGCCGCCTTCCATGCCCGCCGTGTAAGCGGTCGATACGTAGTGGAAGCGGCGGCAGCGCGGCGCATACGTGGACGCCCATCGATAGAGCGCCGTCGTTTCGCAGACATTGGTCTCGAAGGCCTGTGTCAGCCGGAGTCCTGAGTGACTCATATCGGCTGCGCAATGCCAGACGGCGTCGATGTCATCGATGGCGACGCCGTCAAGCACGGATGCCAGGCGTTGGTCGCCCGCGTCGATCGTTCGCAGCCGGGCAGTCATCGCATCGTTGAGCGGGATGCCGCAGCCTCTGGCAGCCGCGCAGACTGCATCGCGCGTTCTCTTGCCATCAGAATCGCGGCGCGACAACGCCACCACGGCAACGCCACGCGACAGGAACGTCGCAGCCAGCACGCTCCCGACGAAACCGGTCGCGCCGGTCATGAGTATGGTTTGCGTCAGCATTCGATGATGTGCTCGTCAACCTGCACCCCGACGTGACGACCAGGCCGCGATGTGAAGCCAAGCACCTTGTCCCCCGGACGCAGTTCGGTCACATGGCGCGGCTTGGCATCCGCGGAGAAGATGCGCACGTGCCAGTCGTCCTGCATCACGATATTGATCTGCTCACCGCCATCGAAGCTGACCTCAATCAGGATCAACGGCCGGATCTCGGTCTTGACGCGCCCGACATAGACCTGACGGCAGCGGCCCGACGCGTTGACCGCCGTCACCTGCGAACCGGCCCTGAGTTCGCTGATGTAGTTGGTGCGTTCGTTGGCGTGGAACACGTAGCTATGGACCGCCGCCGCGTTGATACGAAACGGGCGCAGCTCCATGTACGGCAGATGAAACACCTCGGGACAGCACAGGATGCCGCCGGTGGACGTGGACCCAACAAGCAGGCCTTCATCCGGCTCGAACATATGCGTGGTGTCGATGCAGGCGCGATAGCCGAGCCCCAGATGGCGCGTGCCGACCACGGTTCCCGTCTGAATCCGCAGGGGCGGACTTTCAACCGACGACAACCTCGCGCGGAACGCGTCGAACTGCGCGGGGTCGTCGAACGCGGCGATGACACCGTCGCTGCCGAGTTCGAGCACGCCGAGCGCGATGATGGCGTCGTCGACGTCGGTCCCGACCTCCTTGATCAGGCGGACGTCCGTGCCGTGCAACTCGGCAATGACAAGTTCGAGCGGGATGTTGGTCGGGTCCTTGAACGACACCATGACGACGTCGTGATCGACACCGTCCGCGTACGACTCGCCGAGCGTCGCGGCATCGTCGACATGCTTGCGCATGCAGGTGCGCCAGCCCGCTTCGGACGCAAGCGCCAGCACGGCGCCATTCGCGCTCGCGATATACGGGTGGCGACCGTCGGAAGCGGCCGCTTCCGTGCAGATTACGCGCGCGGCTTCCCAACCGGATAGACCCTCCACGTTGAGAATGCGAAGAACATCCGGCCCGAACGCCTCGGCAAGCTCCCACCAGTTTTCGGGATCGAGAAGTACCCCGTTGAATCCAGACTCGTCAACGGCCGCGATCAGCGCGGCACGGCGCTCTGCATCGAGTCCGGCCAGCGCGCGGGTGTCGTACCAGAGCGCTACCGCGCCGTCGTCCAGCCCACTGGCCGCGTCATGGAGGGCCGAAACCGAATTCCGGCGCTTTCGCCCGATCTCCGGAATGGACGCAAGAGGTTTCACCTGTACTTCAGTCGTCATTACCACTCCTTTTTTTGGAAATTCGTCTGATATTTCCGAAAAGAAATAATGCCGGGTACGTTTTCTTAAAACTGTCTTTAGTTATTTCTAATCCACCGTGGATTTTGCTTCAGCGGAACGCCGGCACTCGGTGCGTGTCCAGTCCAGGTTCCGAAGCGCGTCGAGGTTCAGTACGCCGGCGACGCGCATTTCCCGGAAGACTCCGGCATGCGCCCATTCCTGGAAGCGCCGGTGTACGGTACTGCCCGAACTCAGGCGCCCATGATGGTCGAGCGCCTTCCAATGACAGCGCGAGCGCAGCACAAGCAGAATCGCGTCCATGATGATGCGATCGTCGATGCGTGGGCGATGGTTGACCGCTTTGCCCCGCGACGCCGAGCTTGCGGGCAGGAATGACTTGACCTGGTTCCACAGGGCATCGTCCATCCGCCAGTCGTCGTCGCAAACCAGATATCGCATGCACTCGCTCGTTGAGGAGCCGGTGTGATACACCGGATCACTGGAACAGCGAGGCTAGCATTCGACCATCCGATATTTGTCCCAAAACTAAAATTTTTGAGAACAATCAAAATACGAAAATTACTAGAGGATTGGATTCGTATTTATGGGATTTTTCTTATCCATTTGGAATGACGACCGATACGCCGTGCTCCGTCGTCTGACGCATGCGCATTGACGGCGGCAGGCGCATGACCGACCATGTCGGCTGGATGCCACGGCCACAGAGGGGACTCGCATGACGCTGGACGATTTCCGCATCACTTCGGGCAAGCAGTTCAAGCTTGCCGCATTCGACGCCGGCAGCAAGCCGCTATCCACCGGCAACAAGACTTCCGACAACACCCATCTTGCCGAGCTAAGCACCCAGCTCGACGCCGTGCAGGACGTCTTCTATGCCGAGCACAAGCACAAGCTGCTGATCGTGCTGCAGGGCATGGACACCAGCGGCAAGGACGGCACCGTGCGATCGGTCTTTCGCAGCTTCGATCCGCTGGGCGTGCGCGTGGCCAGCTTCAAGGCGCCCACGCCCGAGGAACTGGCGCGCGACTACCTGTGGCGCGTGCATGCCCAGGTGCCACGCAAGGGCGAGATCGCGATCTTCAACCGTAGCCACTACGAAGACGTGCTGATCACGCGCGTGCACGGCTGGATCGACGACGAGGAATGCAAGCGGCGCTACCGGCAGATCCGCGAGTTCGAGCAAATGCTGGTGGAAACGGGCACGACGATCATCAAGTGCTTTCTGCACATTTCGAAGGCCGAGCAGAAACAGCGGCTAGAGGAACGGATCGCCGATCCACAGAAGCACTGGAAGTTCGACATGCAGGATCTAGCCGAGCGGAAATTCTGGAAGCAGTATCAGGACGCCTACGAGGACGCCATCGCCGCCACGGCAACACCCGAATGCCCGTGGTTCATCGTGCCGGCCGACTCGAAGAGCCACCGCAACCTGATGGTGGCGGAAATCCTCAAGGCGACGTTCGACAGGATCAAGCCCGACTACCCGCCGCCAAAGCCGGAGCTGGCCAAGGTCGTCGTCGAATGATGGAGGGCTGGGTCAGGTGTCGCCGTTGCCGCGATGCACGTCGTGCGTGACGAACGGCCGTTCGGGACCCGGCATCGCCAGCCAGTGCGGATGCTTGAGCGTGTCGCGAATATCGTCGAGTCCGCTTGACCAGTGTTCGTGCATCGTCAGCACGCCGAACTGGTAATCCTTGGCGCTGCCTTCGAAGGTTTTGTCGCGGTAGATCAGCTGGATCACGTTGCGGCGCGCGTCGCAGGCGTGATCGGCCGCGCGCTTGTACCACGGATCGTCGCGCTTCGACGGCGGCACCAGTGCCATGAGTTCGCTCAGCATGCGGCGGTAGTTCTGCTGCTCGCGCATGTAGTCGGTAATGGCCCGCGTGCGGCTGGAATACTGGATGTCCTTCTGGCGCTCGGCCACGTCCAGCAGGTTATGCGGCAGCTTGCCGCGCGCACTCCACAGGTCCACCTGAAAGATCAGCGCGTCGCGCCTCGGCTGGGCCGTCAGCACTTCCTGCAACGGGGTGTTCGAGACCAGGCCGCCATCCCAGTAATACTCGCCATCGATCTCGACGGCCGGAAAGCCGGGTGGCAACGCGCCCGACGCCATGAAATGCTCGGCGCGCAGCGTCATGCGCGTGTTGTCGAAGTACGCAAAGTTGCCGGTGCGCACGTTGACCGCGCCCACCGACACGCGCATTTCCTTGGGCCGGTTGATGCGATCGAAATCGACAAAGCGCTCCAGCGTGGCCTTCAGCGGCGCGGTGTCGTAGTAGCTGGCGCTGCCCGGATCGTCGAAACGCGCCCAAAGATCGGTGATGGCGCGCGGAGAGAAAAACCCGCGCTGGCCTTCCAGCAGCGCGCGCGTGGCGTTGAAACTGTCGAACCAGATGCGCATCGGCTCCGGCCATGTTGGCGCGGCCTCGGTCAGCAGGTCCAGCGGCAGGCCCGGCAGCCAGGGCTGGGCACAGATGTACTCCCAGAACGCGCGCAGCTGCGCGACGCGCGTTTCCGGCGGATTGCCCGCGATGACCGCCGCGTTTAGCGCGCCAATCGATATCCCGGCAATCCAGTTCGGATGAATGCCGCCTTCAGCCAGCCCCTGGTAGACGCCCGCCTGGTACGAACCCAGCGCTCCGCCCCCCTGAAGTACCAGCGCGCGGATGGTATAGGCCTCGTGCGCCGCACCCTGGTTGGGCGGTGCATCGGGCGCACAGTGCTCAAGCGGCGGTGCCTTGCGGCGGCCCGTCGATCCCTTGGCCTTGGCCGGTGTCGCGGCATCGGCCGCTGAATCCTGCGGCGGCGCGCCCTGCTCGCCAATCTCGCGCTTGATCGCTTCCTTGTCCTGCCGCCGCTTTTCCGCCACGCCAATACTCCGCTGTTTTGCCGCCGAGAGAATCCCGCCACCAATAAAAAAGGCCCCGTGCGGGGCCGTGTGCAACTGTCAGACGCCGTACTTCTGACGATAGGCAGCGACTGCGTCGCGAGAGTTCCCGAGCGCCGGGTCCTGCGAGGCATCCAGATACGCCAGCAGGTCCTTCAGCGAGGCGATGGCGATTACCGGCACCCCATACTCGCGCTGCACGTCCTGCACGGCCGAATGGGTGCCGACGTTGTCGGCGGTGCCGCTCTTTTCCATGCGGTCCAGCGCGATCAGCACGGCAGCCGGCTCGGCGCCCGCGGCGCGGATCATCTGCATCGACTCACGTACCGACGTGCCGGCCGAGATCACATCGTCGACGATCACCACCTTGCCCTGCAGCTTCGCGCCGACCAGCGTGCCGCCTTCGCCGTGGTCCTTGGCTTCCTTGCGGTTGTAGGCGAAGCCGACGTCGCGGCCCATGCCGGCCAGCGCCACGGCCGTGGCCGACGCCAGCGTGATGCCTTTGTAGGCCGGTCCGAACAGCACATCGAACTGCAGACCCGAGTTGATCAGGGTCTTCGCGTAGAATTGCGCCACCTGACCCAGCATCGCGCCCTGGTTGAACAGGCCGGCGTTGAAGAAGTACGGCGACTTGCGGCCGGCCTTGGTCACGAACTCGCCGAAGGACAGCACGCCCGCATCCAGTGCAAAGCGGATAAAGGTCTGGCTCAGGTCGCCCGGCGTCGTCTGCTGCGTCATCTTTTCTCTCTGAATTCAAAATTTCCCGAGATGTTACGGATTATCAGCGCCAACCTCAACGGCATCCGCTCGGCCCACAAGAAGGGCTTCTTCGACTGGATGGGCAAGCAGGACGCGGACATGGTCTGCGTACAGGAACTCAAGGCCCAGGAAGCCGACATGACCGAAGCGTTCCTGGTGCCGCATGGCTATCACGGCTTCTTCCACTACGCGGAGAAAAAGGGCTACAGCGGCGTCGGCCTGTACACCCGCCACAAGCCGGAGCGCGTGGTCACCGGCTTTGGCTGTGCCGAATTCGACGCCGAAGGCCGCTATGTCGAGGTGCAGTATCCGCACCTTGCGGTGATTTCGGTCTATGTGCCCTCGGGTTCCAGCGGCGAGGAGCGCCAGGCGGCCAAATTCCGCTTCATGGAAGCCTTCCTGCCCCATCTGCTGCAACTGAAGGCCAGCGGGCGCGAGATCGTGCTGTGCGGTGACGTCAACATCGCGCACAAGGAAATCGACATCAAGAACTGGAAGGGCAACCTGAAGAATTCAGGCTTCCTGCCCGAAGAGCGCGCCTGGATTGGCAACCTCTTCGACACGCACGGCTACGTGGACGTCTTCCGCCAGCTCGATCCCCGTCCCGAGCAGTACACGTGGTGGAGCAACCGCGGGCAGGCCTACGCGAAGAACGTCGGGTGGCGTATCGATTACCACCTGACCACCGCAAAGATCGCGGCCACGGCCAAGGCGTGCTCGATCTACAAAGACGAGAAGTTCAGCGACCACGCACCGCTGTCAATCGATTACGACTTTCCGTTGTGATGTGAAAGGGCGGTGAAAAGGCGCCGCGAAAAGCGATACGCGGCGCCCGCTCTACCCCGCCTGTCCGCTACAGCCCCGCTTTTGGCGTAAACCCTGCGTCAGGCATCCAATCTCGCTACAATGCAGGTTCTCCGCCCCCAAGGACAGGAGACTTTTCGCATTTTTAAAAGTGAGTCCGTCATGGTTTTCAAAGTGTTCGTCGATGGTCAGGAAGGCACCACCGGTCTCCGGTTGCTTGACTATCTCTCGGGTCGCTCCGACGTGGAGCTGTTGCGCATCGCCGATGACAAGCGCAAGGACCCGCAGGAGCGAGCACGCTTCCTGAATGCCTCGGACGTCTCTTTCCTGTGCCTGCCCGACGTGGCCTCGCGCGAAGCCGTTTCGCTGGTCACGAATCCGAATACCTGCGTGATCGACGCCAGCACGGCGTTCCGCACGACCGATAGCTGGGCCTATGGCCTGCCCGAGCTGACCCGCGGCCAGCGCGAGAAGATCCGCGAAAGCAACCGCATCGCCGTGCCCGGCTGCCACGCCAGCGCGTTCGTGCTGGCCGTGCGTCCGCTGGTCGAAGCGGGCCTGATGCCGGCCGACTACCCGGTCTCGGCGTTTTCGCTGACCGGCTACAGCGGCGGCGGCAAGTCGATGATTGCCGAGTTCGAAGCCGGCGGTAATCCCAAGCTGAACAGCCCGCGTCCGTACTCACTGGGCCTGACGCACAAGCACCTGCCGGAAATGCGCGTGCAGGCCGGCCTGTCGCAGGCGCCGATCTTCAACCCGATCGTCGGCAACTTCCTGAAGGGCCTGTCGGTGACGGTGCCGGTGTATCCGTCGCTGCTGTCGCGCAAGGCCGATGCCGAGGCCATCCTCGACATCTACCGCAAGCACTACGAAGGCGAGCAGTTCGTGCGCGTGCATCCGTACAACAGCGACGACAACCTGGACAAGGGTTTCTTCGACGTGCAGGCCAGCAACGACACCAACCGCGTGGACCTGTTCGTGTTCGGCAACGAAGAACGCCTGAACCTGGTGGCGCGTCTGGACAACCTGGGCAAGGGTGCCGCGGGCGCGGCGGTGCAGTGCATGAACGTACGCATCGGCGCCGACGAGGCTACCGGCCTGAAGGCGTAAGCCAGCACGGCGCCTGGCGCGCCGCGAAATAAAAACCGGCTCCTCGGAGCCGGTTTTTTTATTGCTTCAGCGGTCGCATCTGGTCTTCGTCGCCAGCATCCACCGGGGCTCCGCCCAGCCCCGCCATGTTGGCCTGGTGGGGTGCCAGCTTGTCCATCGGCATGTTCATGGACTTGGCGTACAGCGGCAGCACCTCCTTCATGTGCGCTTCCAGCACGGCGATGCGCGTGCGGCCCGACGGATGGGTCGACGTGAATTCGTCGCCGGCCTGCAGGAACTTGCCCATCTTCTGCCAGAGCGTGATGGCGGCGCGCGGATCGTAGCCAGCGCGCGCGGCGATATCCATGCCGATCAGGTCGGCCTCGGTCTCCTCCGCCCGGGAAAACCGCAGCGACAGCATTTTGGCGTTGGAGCCGATATCCATATTGCCCAGGTTGCCAAACCCGGTCAGTTGCGACACCACGTTGGCGCCAAGATTCGAGATTTCGGCCTGTGCCGCGCGCTGGCGCGCATGCTCCTCCAGCGCGTGGGCGATCTCGTGCCCCATCACCACGGCCACTTCGTCGTCGGTCAGCTTCAGGTCGTCGAGCAGGCCGGTGTAGACGGCCATCTTGCCGCCGGGCATGCAGAACGCATTGACCTGCTTCGCGCGGATGACGTTGATTTCCCACGGCCAGCGTCCGGCGCGCGGGTTCCAGAGCACGGTCTGGGGCAGCAGGCGGATGCCGATCTCGCGCAGGCGCTGCACCTGCGGATGATCGTCGTCCAGCAGCGTATGTCTGGCGATGGCTTCCTGCCTGACCTGCTCGTACTCGCGCGCGGCCTGCTGGTCGATGACCTCCATTGGCACGATTTCGCGCACCCGCGAATTGCGCCGGTCCAGGCGTACGCCATCTTCGGGAGCCGCCACAACCGCGACGGTCTGCGCCATGACCGGCAGCGCCAGCGCGCATGCCACGGCAGCCAGCGCGTGGCGCAGGCAGGACTGACGCATGATCTTGGACATGATGGGCTTCACGGCGGGGGCTGGATGCGCGGAGAAGTCGTAAAGTGTGCGGGGCGGCGCGAACGGTGATGCAATAATACACGCCAGCCTTGGCGCCACCCCATCATGAATTTCCATACCTATCTCGACATCTTCCGCAACCGCCGCATCGGCGCCATGCTGACGCTCGGCTTTGCGTCCGGCCTGCCGCTGGCGCTGACATCCGGCACGCTCCAGGCCTGGATGACCGTGGAGGGCCTCGACATCAAGACCATCGGATTCTTCTCGCTGGTCGGGCAGGCTTACATCTTCAAGTTCCTGTGGGCGCCGTTGATGGACCGCTACACGCCGCCGCTGCTGGGCAGACGGCGCGGCTGGCTGCTGGTGACACAGCTCGCGCTGGTGGGCGGCATCGCGGCGATGGCGTTTTGCCCGCCGCACCAGGCACTCTGGGCGCTGGCGGCCCTGGCCACGCTGGTGGCCTTCCTGTCCGCTTCGCAGGACATCGTGTTCGACGCCTATAGCACCGACGTGCTGCGCCCCGACGAGCGCGGCGCCGGCGCGGCGGTCAAGGTGCTGGGCTACCGGCTGGCCATGCTGGTATCGGGCGGACTGGCGCTCTACCTGGCCGATCGCGTGCTGGGCTGGTCGAACATGTACCTGCTGATGGCCGCGCTGATGAGCGTGGGCCTGCTTACCCTGTTCTGGGCGCCCGAACCCGACGCACCGGCGCGCGCGCCGCGCTCGCTGGAAGAAGCGGTGCTCGGCCCGCTGCGCGACTTCTTCGGGCGGCAAGGCGCATGGTGGCTGCTGTTGCTGATCGTGCTGTACAAGCTCGGCGACGCCTTCGCGGGCAGCCTGTCGACCACGTTCCTGATCCGGGGGCTGGGCTTCGATCCCGGTGAGGTAGGCATCGTCAACAAGACGCTGGGCCTGGCGGCGACCATCGTCGGCGCGCTGTTCGGCGGTTCACTGATGGTCCGGCTGGGGCTTTACCGGTCGCTGATGCTGTTCGGCATCCTGCAGGGCGTATCGAACCTCGGCTACTGGGTGCTGTCGGTAACGCCGCCGCACCTGTGGACGATGGCCGCCACCATCGCGGTCGAAAATATCTGCGGCGGCATGGGCACCGCGGCATTCGTCGCACTGCTGATGACGCTGTGCAACCGTTCGTTCTCGGCCACGCAATACGCGCTGCTGTCGGCGCTGGCCTCGATCGGCCGTGTCTACGTGGGGCCGACCTCGGGCTACATGGTGGAAGCGTGGGGCTGGGCGCCGTTTTACGTGGGCACCGTTATCGCCGCCGTGCCCGGTGTTGCGCTGCTCTGGGCGATGCGCAATACCGTGCATCGCTACGAAGCCCAGGCGCGCGAGCCGGCCGAAGGGGCGGTCGCGCGTCCCGCCTGACTTATTCCTTGTAGTAAACGATCTGGTGAGACGTAGCCAGCAACTCGCCATCCGGACTCCAGATCTCCGCGCTCTGGTCGAAGAAGCCCTGCCGGAACACCCGCGCCTGGGCGCTGCCCAGCACGTGGCGGTCGCCGAGCGCTGCCAGCGTGGCGGCATCGGCATGGAAATAGGTGGTCAGTGACACCGTACCGGCCGGCACAAAGCCGGCACGCTTGAGGAAGATGCGCGGATAGAACGCGTCGCACCAGGCGGCGATGGCCGCGTAGTCCGGCGTGCGCGCCGGTTCGTCGCGAATCCAGAACTGCGTCAGGCTGTCAGGGTTCTCAGTGCCAGGCGCGGCATTGGGCTTGGCGCCGCGTATCGCGCGCATGTCGTAGCTGCCGATCCACTTCACGGGGGCGAATCCGCCCATCGCGGGCAGCGATCCGGCGGCGGGCACATCGGGCATCGCCGCCTCACCGCAACTCCACGTCGGCCGGCGTACGGCAAACACGGCGGTGCCCGTGGTGGTGACTTCGCCACTCTGCAGCAGTTCCAGATGCCAATGCTGCGTCGACCTGTTCGTGCGGGACGGCCGCGCAACGATCTCGAACTCACCTTCGGCGATCGGGCCTGCAAAGTTGACAGTCAGCGCGCTGGGGTCGCCCAGCCGCTCGGGATGGATCAGCGCGGCCTGCAGCATCGCGGCCGCCGTGGCGCCGCCAAACGGCCCAATCATGTTCCAGTAGGCCTGGCTGGTGTGGCCGCGAAAGCGATGTTCGCCAGCCGGCTCCAGTTGCAGGGCGTGATCGAGTGGATGCAGGGGCGCTTGCGTCATGACAGAACTCGGGCAGAAAAACGTACGATCGTTCGGGAATTTTCGTACGGTATGCCTGCCCGAGGCTTGCGTCAAGCTAGGGACACTCCAGTTCCGCCCCGCGGATCAGACGGACGTCACGCGATACACGGCCAGGCTGCCGCGCCAGTTGACGCCCCAGTTCACGGTCACGCCTTCGTGCATCACCACGCGGTCCAGCACGCGCAGGCCCACCTTCGGGGCCAGTTCCTCGAAGTCGCGGATCGTCAGCACACGCACGTTCGGCGTGTTGTACCACTGGTAGGGCAGCGACTCCGACACCGGCATGCGCCCCTGAAACACCGACAGGCGGTGCGGCCAGTAGCCGAAGTTCGGGAACGAGACGATGCACTCGCGCCCCACGCGCAGCGTGTCGCGCAGCACCTGGGCGGTGTTGTGGATGGTCTGCAGCGTCTGGGACAGGATCACCGTGTCGAAGCTCTGGTCCTCGAACAGCGCCAGGCCGCCCTCCAGGTTCTGCTGGATGACGTTGACACCCTTCTGCGCGCAGGCCAGCACTTCCTCGTCACGGATCTCGATGCCGTAGGCCTTCACCTCCAGCTCATCCTGCAGCACGCGCAGGAGGCTGCCATCGCCGCAGCCGGCGTCAAGCACTGTCGAATTCGGCTCCACCCAGCGGGCAATCGCGCGAAAGTCGGGGCGCAGCGCCAGGATATTGGGATTGGCGGCGTTCATGCACCGATCTCCTCGGCAATGCGTTCGTAGTAGGCGCGCATCAGGTTGTGATAGCGCGGGTCTTCCAGCAGGAAGGCGTCGTGGCCGTGCGGCGCGTCGATCTCGGCGTACGACACCTGCCGCTTGTTATCGAGCAAAGCCTTGACGATCTCGCGGCTACGGTTCGGCGCAAAGCGCCAGTCCGTGCTGAAGCTGACCACGAGGAACTTCGAGTGCGTCTGCGCCATCGTCTTCGTCAGGTCGCCCTCGAAGGCCAGCGCCGGGTCGAAGTAGTCCAGCGCGCGCGTGATCAGCAGGTACGTGTTGGCGTCGAAGTATTCGGCGAACTTGTCGCCCTGGTAGCGCAGGTAGCTTTCCACCTGGAACTCGACGTCGAACGAGAAGCGGATGTCCTCGGCCTTGAGCGTCCGGCCAAACTTCTCGGCCATGTCCTCGTCGGACAGGTACGTGATATGGCCGATCATGCGTGCCACGCGCAGCCCGCGCTTGGGCTTGACGTTGTGCGCGTAGTAGTTGCCGCCGTGGAAGTCCGGATCGGACAGGATGGCGCTGCGCGCCACCTCGTTGAACGCGATGTTCTGCGCCGACAGCTTCGGCGTGGACGCCACCACGATGCAGTGGCGCAGGCGGTCCGGATACATCAGGCTCCAGGCCAGTGCCTGCATGCCGCCCAGGCTGCCGCCCATCACCGCGGCAAACTGCTCGATGCCGAAGTGATTGGCCACGCGCGCCTGCGCGTTGACCCAGTCTTCCACCGTCACCACCGGGAACAGCGCGCCGTATGGCGTGCCCGTGGCGGGGTTGGTGCTCATCGGCCCCGTGGAGCCGAAGCACGAACCGAGGTTGTTGACGCCGATGACGAAGAAACGGTTGGTATCGAGCGGTTTGCCCGGCCCGACCATGTTGTCCCACCAGCCGATATCGCGCGGATTGTCGGCGGCGATACCGGCCACGTGGTGAGAGGCGTTGAGCGCGTGGCACACCAGCACGGCATTGCTGCGCGCCGCATTGAGCGTGCCGTACGTTTCGACCATCAGGTCGTAGCCGGCAAGCTGGGTGCCGTTGCGCAGCTTCAGCGGCTCGGCAAAATGCAGGCACTGGGGCGTGACGACACCGACGGAATCGGTCGGCACTTCAAGCACGCCAGCGGGAGGAGCGACATCGGTCATGGAGCAGGCCCGCGTCAAATCAGCAGGCGAAAAAAAACCCGACCGGCCAATGCGTTGGTTTCGCAGCCAAGTCGGGCTTTTCGCGGGATTCCGCGTGTCAGTGCTTCGAGCGTGGATGATTCATCCGCGAGGCACCAACCCAACCTCTTTAGCCGCATTTATATTGGCAACCGGAGAGTCTGTTCTCCGTTTGCCGCGCGCCCGCAAGCCAGTCATCAAATCGGCGCGACCCGCACATTATAGTGCAAAGCCGCCGGCCGCATCCATGACCGCTTGCCGGTGCGGGGTCTTTACCCCAGCAGCACGCGCAGCTGGGCGTCGATGTTGTCGCCCGGCAGCTTGCGGAATCCGCTACGGGCGTAGCGGTGCCAGTGGCCCTGTACCGTCGCGGTGATCAGCGCCACGCGCACCGGGATATCGGCATCGGCGGGAAACGCGGCTTGCGTGACCGCCACCTTCAGGCACTGCCGCAGCGACGCCTCGATGCGATCGATCATCTGGTTGATCCGCTCCTGCAGTCGCTCGTGCTCGCCCACCAGCGCCTCGCCGGTCAGCACGCGCGTCATGCCCGGGTTCTTCTCCGCGAAGTTCAGCAGCATGCGTACGATGGCCTGCACCTGGCGCAGGCCATGTTCCTCCTGCGTGGTGATCTGGTTGATCAGGCCGAACACCGTCTGCTCGATAAAGCCGATCAGGCCTTCGAACATCTGCGCCTTGCTGGCGAAGTGGCGATACAGCGCCGCCTCGGAGACCGAGAGCTTCGCAGCCAGCGCCGCCGTGGTGATCTTTTCCCCGCGCGGATGCTCGAGCATGCCGGCCAGCGTCTGCAGAATCTGGATGCGGCGTTCGCCCGGGCGCGGGCGCTTGCGTGCCGGAGTCTCCGGCTCGTTGGCCGATTGGGCAACTGGCATAAGTGCCTCTGCCTCGCGAGCGATGGTTTGCGTCATGACCCGATTCTCCGCTTTTGTCGTAGGAGTTGATGCATCAATTGTACTTTTATGTCCACATATCCCGGGCGATTCACCACGCGCGCACGCACTCTTGGTGCGTGATCGGGCTGCATCTGTGGCGCCGTTGCCGCAGTCTGGCCGTTTGACTCACCGCCTGGGTGGTCAACGGACGGGTCCTGGCTTTCGGCCGCCACCAGTGTCACCGAGCGCTCCTGGGCCGCATGACTCACATGCTGACGATCTTCGGCAGCCAGCGTGGAGCGCGTGGCGGCATCGCGCGCCGCGCCTGCCTGCGCCGGCACCGGGTGCGGCCGGGACGGGGCCAGCGTGCGCAGAAAGCCGGTGACCCAGGCCGTCCGGATGCCCATGCCCGCGTAGTGCTTCAGGTGCGAGACGGTGTCTTCCACCAGCACCACGCGGTGCGGCGCCACGCCGGTCTGCGCCAGTAATCGGCGCAGCATGCGCCGGTCGGGCTTCGGGCGCAAATGGCCGTGCACCCACATATCCTCGATGGCCACCACGCGCTCAAAGCAGCGTTCGATGCCAGCCACCGCCATCACGGCATGCGCATAGTCGCGCGGCGCGTTGGTAACCAGGATCTTCCGGCCCGGCAACTGGCGCAGCGCCGCCGCCAAACCCCGGCGCACGCGCACCATGTCGGCCAGCTCGGGAAAATCGTGCGCGGCGCGCAGAAAGTCCGCCGCGTCCACCTGATGATGGCGAATCATGCCAAGCAGCGTGGCGCCGTAGCGCTGCCAGTATTCCACCCGCACGCGGCTGGCCGTGGCCTCGTCGCTGCCCAGCACCCGCGCCACATAGGCCGTCATCAGGCCGTTGATGGCCGGAAAAATCGCGTGCGATGCATCGTGCAGCGTGTTGTCGAGATCGAACAGCCACACCGTCTTGCCCGACGTATTGCCCACCGCGCCACGCCGCAGATGCTGGCGTGGACGATGAACCGATACGGAGTCGGACGAGAGGCGGCGTGCGCGATCCCTGCCGCGACGCTGGGTGGGCTGTCGGATATACACGCCTGGATTGTGAACCTGAATGGGAAAGGGACGGGAACCCGCACGTGGCAGGTTCCCCGGTGAGGCGCTCAGTGCGAGCGGATCATCGTGCCGAAGGCCTGTTCGGTCAGGATTTCCAGCAGCAGCGAGTGCTCGATGCGGCCGTCGATGATGTGGACCGAATGCACACCGCTCTTGGCGGCGTCGAGCGCCGACGAGATCTTCGGCAGCATGCCGCCGGAAATCGTGCCATCGGCGAACAGTTCCTCGATCTCGCGCGCCGACAGGTCGGTCAGCAGGTTGCCCTTCTTGTCCATCACGCCCGGAATGTTCGTCATCATGACGAGCTTTTCGGCCTTCAGGATCTCGGCCATCTTGCCGGCCACGACGTCGGCGTTGATGTTGTAGGCCTGGCCGTCATCGGAGAAGCCGATCGGCGAGATCACCGGGATGAACGCGTCATCCTGCAGCGCCTTCACCACCGCCGGGTTGATCGCCTCGATATCGCCCACGTAGCCGATGTCGATGAACGTGCCCGGATTTTCGCGGTCCGGCATCTGCAGGCGCTTGGCGCGGATCAGGCCGCCGTCCTTGCCGGTCAGGCCCACGGCCTGGCCGCCGTACTGGTTGATCAGCATGACGATGTCCTGCTGGACTTCACCGCCGAGCACCCATTCCACCACTTCCATGGTTTCCTCGTCGGTGACGCGCATACCCTGGATAAACGTGCCGACCTTGCCAACCTTCTTCAGCGCCTCGTCAATCTGCGGGCCGCCGCCGTGCACCACCACCGGGTTCATGCCAACGAGCTTCAGCAGGATCACGTCGCGCGCAAAGCCGTGCTTGAGCTTTTCCTCGGTCATCGCATTGCCGCCGTACTTGACCACAATGGTCTTGCCGTGGAACTTGCGGATGTAAGGGAGTGCCTCGGCAAGGATTTCGGCCTTGAGAGAGGGGGCGATGGCCGCTACCGACGTGGTGGCAGGCCCAGGATTGTCAGCGTTCATGGCTTCGGACATTCCGTGTGATCTGGAGCAGGTATCATGACGAACCGTCCGCCGGATATGGCGATACGGGCGAGCCGGCATTGCGGGCAGGCGCCGATTCTACAAGAAACCGGCGGCGGTATTGCAATCGCGGCAATGCAACAAGGATACACGTCATGACCAACCCGTCGACGATCCAGACCGGCCGGCTGCGCCCCGTGGAGCATTGCAGCGCCTGCGGTGCCGCGTTCGTCTGCGGCTATGCGGCCGGGTTGCCCGAATGCTGGTGCGCCAGCCTGCCGCTGCTGCCGGCGCGCCAGATCGTGCCGGGCCAGCATTGCCTGTGTCCCGATTGCCTGAAACGTCGTCAGGCTGAGACATCTCTCAATTCCCAGTGAAAATTTTCACTCCTGCGCTCCGCGAATGACAAAACGGGCGCAGTCCGGTTTAACATTCGCGTCATGAATAGCCTACGCGGAATCGACCTGAACCTGCTGGTGGTGCTGGAAGCGCTGCTGGCCGAACGCCATATCTCGCGCGCGGCGCTGCGTCTACAGCTCAGCCAGCCGGCCGTGAGCCATTCCCTGGCGCGGCTGCGGCAGTTGCTGGACGACCCGCTGCTGGTGCGCGGTCAGGGCGGGCTGGTGCTGACGCCGCGCGCCCACGAGCTGACCACGCCGCTGGCCGAGGCGCTGGCGCAGGTACGCATTCTGCTGGGGCCGGGCGGGTTCCAGCCGGCGACGGCACGGCGCACGTTCCGGCTGGCGATGTCCGATTACGGCGCGCTCGTGGTGCTGCCCCGGCTGTTGCGGGCGCTGCGCCGCGCCGCGCCCAGCATCGACCTCGTGGTCACCCAGGCCAGCCGCGAGACGATGACCTCGCAGATTGCCGATGGCGAGCTCGACATCGCGCTGGGCGCCTTTGCGTTCGAGCCCGAGGGCGTGCGCACCGCGGTGCTGTTCGACGACGATTTCGCATGCGCGGTGGATGCCGCCACGGTGCGCGACACGGGCCGGCTAGATCACGTGGCCTATCTGGCACGCTCGCATGTGCTGGTGACGGCGGCCACCGAGCGTGGCGAGGCCATCGATGCCGCCGTGACGCGGTTGGGCGGCCGGCGCAAGATCGCCTGTTCGGTGCCCCACTGGAGCGTGGCACCGGCGCTGATCGTCGGTACCAATATGGTCCTGACCACCGCGCGGCGCAGCCTGGAAGCGCTGGCCGACACCCGCCTGGCCATCTTCGAGGCGCCGTTCACGATCCCGGGCTTCACCTACAGCATGATCTGGCCAGAGAAGGCCGAGGCCGATCCGGGCCATACCTGGCTGCGCGATCGCGTGCGCCAGGCCGTGGCTGCCCCGGAAGACGAAGACGCCGCGGCAATCAGCCTGCGCGGCTGAGCAGGCGCCCCGCATGGGCGCCCCGCCGCCCGGCGTGTTCAGTGCTTGTGCTGCGTTTGGCCACCCGACTGGGCCGCCGCGGTCACGTCCCGCACCTCGGCCTTCACGGTCTGCTCCGTGACCTTGCCGTTCTGTTCGAACTTCAGCGTGATGGGCACCGTGTCCCCCGCCTTGAGCTGCTGTTTCAGGCCCATCAGCATCACGTGATAGCCACCCGGCTTGAGCTGCACCTCCTGCATCTTCGGCAGGTCCAGCGACGGGATCTGGCGCATCCGCATCACGTTGTTGTCCATCTTCATTTCGTGAAGTTCGGCCGTGGCCACCGGCGACGACACGCCGACCAGCTTTGCCGCTTCATGCGCGTGGATCGTCATGAATGCGCCAGACGCGGTTTGCGCCGGCACCGTGCCGCGTACCCAGGCGTCACTGACGTCGACCTGGGCCATGACGTGGGCGCTGGCCAGCAGACCGGCCAGGCCAAGGGTGACGATGGAAGCGGCGCGCGCCGCACGGACTTTGGCTTGCATTGGGAACATCTCCACGATTCAGCTCGAAAGGGAAAATTTCGGATCGACCATTAGACCACGGCGCGCCAGGCACCGCCGGGCCGCCATGTAACCGGATAGTCTGGCAGCACCGCCGGCGGCCCAGAATGCGGCACGGTGTCGCATAGCGGGCAACCTGCCTCAGCATTGCTACACTCGCGCCATGCACGCCTCGATCGATCTGTCCCCTACCCCGCTGCCGGCCATCTTCGGCGTGCCGGCGCAACGCCATAGCCTGGTCAGCCTACGCCGGTTGTGCTGGCTGCGCTGGGCGCTGCTGGCAGGCCAGGCGATGCTGCTGGTGTCGTGCGAATCGATCGCCGGCATCATGCTGCCGTACAAGCCGCTACTGTTCCTGTTCTCGATCCAGACCGCATTCAACCTGTATTCGGTGGCACGGCTGCGCTGGCATGCCACGCGGGGCACGATGCCTGGCGACGGCGAGCTGATGGTGCAGATGATGGTGGACCTGACATCGCTGTCGGCCATCCTGTTCTATACCGGCGGCGCCACCAATCCGTTCGTGTCTTTCTACCTGCCCGGCCTGGCCATCGCGGCGGCCATCCTGCCCTGGCGGCTGGTGGTGGTGCTGGCGGTCTACGCGCTGTCCTGCTATTCGCTGCTGCTGCTCGAATACCTGCCGCTGCATCTTCACAACCCCGACAACGCGGTGAACTATCACCTGGCCGGGATGTGGCTCAACTTCGTCGCCAGCGCGGTGATGATCGCGTTCTTCGTGGCAAGGCTGTCCAATGTGCTGCGCCAGCGCGATGCCCAGCTCAACCAGGCCCGCGAGCTGCTGCTGCGTGAGGCGCGCGTCGAGGCGCTCAACGACCAGGCCGCCGCCGTGGCGCATGAAATCGGCACGCCGCTGGCCACGCTGGCTGTGATTGCCGGTGAATTGCGCGCCGATGCCCAGGATGCCGGGCGCGGCAAGACAGAAGTCGCCGACTACCTGCCGGACCTGCGCACGATGGAACAGCAGCTGGAACTCTGCCGTTCGATCCTGGCGCGGCTGCGCGAGGACAACGAAACGCTGGCGCCGCAGCGCATCGACGGCTGGATCGCATCGTTCGTCGAGCGATGGCAGTTGCGCCATCCGCATGCCAGCCTGCATGCGAACGTGTCGCCCGATGCCGGCGCGCAGGCCGTCGATACGGCGCGCGTCAGCCAGATCCTGACCATCGTGCTGGACAACGCCGCGCGCAGCCAGCAAACGGAACTCAACGCGCCGGGCCAAACACCGCCACTGTCGCTTGCCGTGACGCGCAACGCCGATGCGCTGATCTGGCGCGTGACCGATCATGGCAGCGGGATTGCGCCCGGACTGCGCACCCAGCTTGGCGAAGCCCCCGTGGCAAGCACCCACGGCGGCCAGGGCATCGGCCTGTACCTTGCGCAAAGCGCGGCACGCCAACTGGGCGGGCGGCTGGCCTGGCTGGACAATCCGGCGGGCGGCACGGTGACAGAGCTGCATCTGCCCCTGGCCGGTGCAGCCGGGCAGCCGATCTCCATTTCCTCCGAATTTCAACCGTAATGACTGACGTACCTGCCAACGAACGCGCCGACGCAGCCGAGGCCACGCCTTTCCTCGTGATCGATGACGACGAAGTGTTCTCGGGCACGCTGGCCCGTGCGCTGACGCGCCGCGGCTATGCCGTCCAGGTCGCGCACAACGGCGGCAGCGCGCTGGCGCTGGCCGCGAAGACGCCGTTTGCCTACGTCACGCTGGACCTGCACCTCGGCCCGCCGCCCGAGGCCGGCGGCACCGCCGCCGCCGAATCGGGGCTGCATCTGGTGGCGCCGCTGCGCCACGCGCTGCCCGACGCGCGGATTCTGGTGCTGACCGGTTACGCGAGTATCGCCACGGCCGTGGCCGCGGTGAAGCAGGGTGCCGACGAGTATCTGGCCAAGCCGGCCAATGTCGATTCGATTCTGACGGCGCTGATGGCGGGGGTTTCGGAAGACGCGGCGGAGGCCGCGCTCGAGGAGCCGGTGCCGTTATCGGTAGCCCGCCTGGAGTGGGAGCATATCCAGCGCGTGCTCACGGAGCACGGCGGCAATATCTCCGCCACGGCGCGCGCGCTCAACATGCATCGGCGTACGCTGCAGCGGAAGCTGGGCAAGCGCCCCGTGTCGCGCTGACACGGTCCCGCCGGCGGATTTACAGGCGGAGCTGCACGTAGTCCCAGCCGAGGTCGTCGTCCGACGCATCGGCCATGCGCTCGGCATCGCTGGCGTGGCGGTCGGCCAGCGTCACGAAGGCACCCGAAGCGATGGCCTCGGCGGTCACTACCGTCTGCGTGGCGGCGTAACGCTCGGTCTGGTCTGCTGGCGCCGCGGCATTGGCGGCCGGCAATATCGCAGGGCGAATGCAGAGAAATACGGTGGCCGCGGTGATGGCCCCCACGACTGCGGCGGTGGCTGTCGCAACGCGGCGCTTTCGCACCCGGTTGCTCTTGAAGAAGGTTGTACGCAAGGCTGACTCCCGGTAGGTGTTTGTGCAGTGTGCGGTGGCTCCCGCACCGGTCCATCGACCAACAAGGTGCGCAAGGGTCTCATTGGCGCGGGGTCGGCGCCAGTGTGCTTACCAATGCTTACGAGGGTTACGGGTGTGACATCCTGCACCTGCCTTTGAAACACCGCCGACGTATTCGGGGATGGTGAGTTCGGCCTTGGGGTCCGGCTGCGGCACCACGTCGCACGTCGCCACGGTGGACGGAAAGTTAGACTGACGCACTTCCAGACACGTTGACCGATTCATGACCTCGCGCATTCTCATCGCCCTGCTGCTGGCCGCCGCCGCACCGCTGGCCGCCGCCCACATCGTCTTCGAACAGAAGCAGGCGCCCGCTGGCAGTTACTTCAAGGGCGTGCTGCTGGTGGGGCACGGCTGCAACGGCAGCGCGACGAAATCCATCACCGTGACGATCCCCGACGGCGTGCAGGGTGCGCATCCGCAACCGAAACCGGGCTGGCAGCTCGACGTGCAGCGCGCCAGGCTGGCCAAGCCGTACACCTCGCACGGCAAGACTGTGGAAGAAGACGTGCGCACGATCCGCTGGTCTGGCAATACGCTGGCCGACCAGCATTTCGATGAATTCCGCCTGCTGATGAAGCTGCCGGAACAGGGCGGCAAGCTCTACTTCCCGGTGGCGCAGGAATGTGAAGACGGCAAGTCGGAGTGGACGCAGATTCCGAGCGACGGCCAGAACCCGCGCGATCTGAAGTCGCCCGCACCGGCGCTGGAGATCATCGCCCCGGCCGGCGCCGCTCACGCCGGACACGCACACTAGTTCCGGCCGACCCAGCAGGCAAAAAAAAGCCGGCCATCTGTCCGGCTTTTTTTCTGACGACGCGGCGCGCCGCGTTACAGCACGTAGCGCGACAGGTCCTCGTTGCCCGCCAGGTCGCCCAGGCGCTCATCCACGTAGGCGGCGTCGATCGTCACGGTCTCGCCCGACGACTTCGTCGCGTGGAACGACAGGTCTTCCAGCAGACGCTCCATCACCGTGTACAGGCGGCGCGCGCCGATGTTCTCGACCTTCTCGTTGACCGAGAACGCGATCTCGGCCAGGCGGCGGATGCCGTCCGGCGCGAACTGCAGCTCAACCTCTTCGGTCTTCAGCAGCGCCTGGTACTGCTTGGTCAGGCTCGCATCGGTCTGCGTCAGGATGGCTTCGAAATCCTGCACCGACAGCGACTCAAGTTCCACGCGGATCGGGAAGCGGCCCTGCAGTTCCGGAATCAGATCGCTCGGCTTGGACAGATGGAACGCGCCCGACGCGATGAACAGGATGTGGTCGGTCTTGATCATCCCGTACTTCGTGTTGACGGTGGTGCCTTCCACCAGCGGAAGCAGGTCGCGCTGCACGCCCTGGCGCGATACCTCGCCGCCGCCCACATCGCTGCGGCTGGCGATCTTGTCGATCTCGTCCAGGAACACGATGCCGTTCTGCTCGACGTTGGCGATCGCCTTGTGCTTGAGCTCTTCCTCGTTGAGCAGCTTGGCGGCCTCTTCGTCGATCAGCAGCTTGAACGCTTCCTTGACCTTCATCTTGCGACGCGCCTTCTTGCCCTGACCCAGCCCGGCGAACATCGTGCGGATCTGCTCGGTCATGTCTTCCATGCCCGGCGGGCCCATGATATCCATGCTCGGCATGCCGGCGGACACTTCGAGTTCGATGTCCTTGTCATCGAGCTCGCCCTGGCGCAGCTTCTTGCGGAACACCTGGCGCGTGTTCGAATCCTTGTCCTCATGCTGCTGGAAGCCGATATCGCGCGGCGGCGGCAGCAGGACGTCGAGCAGGCGGTCCTCGGCCGCGTCCTCGGCCTTGGTGCGCACCTTCTTCATTTCCGATTCGCGCGTCTGCTTGACGGCCATCTCGGCCAGGTCGCGCACGATCGTGTCGACGTCGCGGCCCACATAGCCCACTTCGGTGAACTTGGTGGCCTCGATCTTGATGAACGGCGCGTCGGCCAGCTTGGCCAGACGGCGCGCGATCTCGGTCTTGCCCACGCCCGTGGGTCCGATCATCAGAATGTTCTTGGGCGTGATTTCCTGGCGCAGCGGCTCGGCCACCTGCTGGCGGCGCCAGCGGTTGCGCAGCGCCACGGCCACGGCCTTCTTGGCCTTGTTCTGGCCGATGATGTGCTTGTCGAGTTCGGAAACGATTTCCGACGGGGTCATGGTTTGCGACATGGGAATCCGTTGGGGCGCGTCAGTCGAGGGTTTCGATGACGAAGTTGGTGTTCGTGTAGATGCACAGCTCGCCGGCGATGGTCAGGGCCTTCTCGACCACGTCCTTCGGCGCCAGCTCGGTGTTCTCGATCAGCGCCTTGGCCGCCGACTGCGCGTACGCGCCGCCCGAGCCGATGGCAGCAATGCCACCCTCGGGATCGAGCACGTCGCCGTTGCCGGTGATGACCAGCGTGGTGTCCTTGTCCGCCGTGATCAGCATCGCCTCCAGGCGGCGCAGCGCGCGGTCCGAGCGCCAGTCCTTGGCCAGGTCCACCGCCGCGCGGGTCAGGTTCCCCTGGTACTTCTCCAGCTTCGCCTCGAAGCGGTCAAGCAGCGAGAATGCGTCGGCCGTGCTGCCGGCAAACCCGACCAGCACCTTGCCGTTGTAAATGCGCCGGACCTTGCGGGCCGTCCCCTTCATCACGATATTGCCGAGCGTGACCTGGCCGTCACCGCCCAGTGCGACCTGATTGCCGCGCCGGACGCTGACGATGGTGGTGCCGTGATACTGTTCCATGATGCCTTTGCGTGAGAGGTGTCAGCGGGGTAGGTGGCGCCACATGACCGGCTTTCAAGAGGCGGCCATGTCGGGCAACAGTCTTCCAATATAGGAAATCGCTGAATCGAGCGTCGGACCAGCATCGGCGGAACCAGGTTCCGTTGCCCGATGGGCGGCGAGTCCGCCAGAAATAAAAAAGGCCACGCATTTCGCGTGGCCTTTCGAGCACCGGGAGCGATCCAGCAACGGTCGGCGCCCGGTCAGCGCCCAGTCAGCGCCCAGTCAGCGCCCAGTCAGTACTTAGTCGGCGTACACACCGGCCTTCTTGATCACCGGCGTCCACTTGTTGATTTCCGCCGTCAGGAACGTGCGCAGCGAATCGGGCGTTGCACGCTGTGCCGGCACGGCTTCAGCACCGAGCTCGGCCATCTTGGCGCGGAAGTTCGGGTCCTGCACCGACTTCTGCAGCGCGGCCGACAGCTTGTCGATGATCGGCTTCGGCGTGCCCTTCGGTGCGTACATGGCGTGCCAGATCTTCACTTCCACGCCCGGCAGCCCTTGCTCGGCAGCGGTCGGGATGTCCTTGAACGCTTCCACGCGGCGCGACTGCATCGCGGCGTACGGCTTCAGCGCCCCCGCCTTGAGTTGGCCGGCGATGTTGGTGGTCTGGTCGCACATCAGGTTCACCTGGCCACCGAGGATATCGGTCAGCGCCGGGGCGGTTCCCTTGTACGGCACGGTCGTCAGTTCGGTCTGAATCGCACTCTGGAAGAGCAGGCCGCACAGGTGCGAGGCCGAACCGATGCCGGCGTTGGCCAGCGACAGCTTGCTTGCATTGGCCTTGATGTACGGAATCAGATCCTTGAACGTGGCCGGCGGCAGTTGCTTGTTGCCAACCATCACCATCGGTACGTCGGCGACTTCACCGACCATCTCGAAGTCCTTGAGCGGATCGAAGCCCAGGTTGCGGTACAGCGCCGGCGCGGTGGACATGCCGATATGGTGGATCAGGATCGTGTAGCCGTCGCCCTTGGCCTGTGCCACCTTCTTGGCACCGATGGTGCCACCGGCACCGCCCAGGTTTTCGATGACGATCGTCGTGCCCAGATGCTTGGACATGATCATCGTCAGTTCGCGCGCCACCTTGTCAGTCGGGCCGCCCGCGGCAAAAGGCACCACCGCCTGCACCGGCTTGTTGCCCGGGTATTCCTGCGCCTGCGCTCCCGTGAAAGCACCCACGCCGGCAACGGCCAGCGCAGCTGCGATATGCATTGCAACTCGTTTCATTACGTCTCTCCTGTTCCCTCTGGGATTCCCGTTCCAACGCCGCGCATGCCGCCGGGGCATCGCTATTTTTGCGTGCTCCGATCGCGTCGATCCATATCGAAAAAACGCGGTGACCATCGGCACGATGTATGGGTGGTATGCAGCGTCAAACCCCGCCGACAGGCGGAGCCGGAGGTGGATGTTAGCAATGCAGAACAAGCAGCAGGTATAGGGGCTAACCCGCGAGAAACTAGCGTTTCTTACGGGAATGTAATGAAACTGAGGATTTCTTCCAGCAGCGCGTCGGGCGATTCCTCGGGCAGGTAGTGGCCGCACGGAAGCATGGCACCGGTGACATCGGCACACACTTCCTGCCAGAGCTTCAATGGCTCGAAACAGCGCGCGACGACACCGTGCTCGCCCCACAGCACGCGCACCGGCATTTGCAATTTGCGGCCGGCCTCGCGGTCCGCGCGATCGTGGTCGAGATCGATGGTGGCGGCGGCGCGATAGTCCTCGCACATGGCGTGCACGCGCGCCGGTTCGCGCATCGCATTGATATAGGCGGCCAGGGCATCGGGCGCGAACGGACTATGCACGGAGCCGGCGTGGCGCAGGCCCAGCAGCTTGTCGACCAGGAACTCCGGCTCGGCGTTGATCAGCGTTTCCGGAAACGGCGCGGGCTGGATCAGGAAGAACCAATGCCAGTACGCCGCGGCAAACGCCATGTCGGTGGCTTCGTACATGGCCAGCGTGGGCGCGATGTCGAGCAGCATCAGGCGGCTGACCGCATCGCGGTGATCCATGCAGAGACGGTGCGCCACCCGCGCGCCACGGTCATGCGCGCACAAGGCGAACTGATGGTAACCAAGCTGGCGCATGACCTCCACCTGATCCTGCGCCATCATGCGCTTGCTATATACATCGTGCGTTGCGCTGCCGGCGGGGGCGCTGCTGGCGCCATAACCGCGCAGGTCCGTGGCGATCACCGTGAACCGGTCGGCCAGCGCCGGCGCCACCTTGTGCCATATCAGGTGGCTTTGCGGAAAGCCGTGCAACAGCAGCAGCGGCGGCCCCGAGCCGCCCCGGACTCCGCCGATCTCGACATCGCCCACCTTGAGGCGAAACCACTCGAAGTTGGGAAACAGCAGCGCGCTGGCGTCGTTCTGCATGGCAAAGTCTCCGGTTTGTCGTCTGGCCCGCCTGCCGATCATAGGCGCTTTTGGCGGCACGCTCGTGCCAGCCGGCGCACAAAGACCCTGCTTGTGCAACTGAATTGCAACTCGCCGGGGCCTATGGTTAAATCCCCGCATGAACCGCCCCACTATCCATCCGGATGCCGCCGCCGTGCCTGAAGCAGCGGCCGCCGGCAGCCTCGACGCGGCGCAGGCGCGCCTGCGCCAGCTTGGCGCGCGCGTGACGCAGCCGCGCGTGGCCATCCTGGCATGCCTGATCGACGCCGAGGCGCCGCTGACGCACCAGGCCGTGATCGACCGCCTGCCGGCCGATGGCGACGTGGACCGCGTGACGGTCTATCGCGTGTTGGACTGGCTGGTGGACCAGGGAATGGCGCAAAAGCGCGCCGGCAACGACCGCGTATTCCGCTTCACGCTGGTGGAGCACGAGGCCGCGCGCGCCGAAGTCCACCGCCAGCACAGCCACTTTCATTGCACGCGCTGCGACCGCACGTTCTGCCTGGAGTCGGCGGGCAAGTCGGTGGCGCCGAAGGTGCCGAGCGGCTTCGCGGTGGAGCACGTCGAACTGACGGTCAATGGCGTCTGCGCGGAATGCGGCAAGGTGCGCGGCGGCCACGGCGGCGACATCGATCACTGAACCAGGGCGATTTTTTCGCGCTCACTTTTTACCGGCTTCCTCCTCGGAGCAGAACAACATGTCCAAACTCGTCCCGGTCACGATCCTTACCGGCTTCCTCGGCAGCGGCAAGACCACGCTGCTCAAGCGCATCCTCAACGAGCAGCACGGCATGAAGATCGCCGTGATCGAGAACGAGTTCGGCGAGGAAAACATCGACAACGAAATCCTGGTGCAGGACGGCCGCGAGCAGATCGTGCAGATGAGCAACGGCTGCATCTGCTGCACGATCCGTGGCGACCTGGTGCAGGCGCTGTCCGACCTGATCACCCAACGCGACGAAGGCAAGTTCGATTTCGACCGCGTGGTGATTGAAACCACGGGCGTGGCCAATCCTGGCCCGGTGGCCCAGACGTTCTTCATGGACGAGGAAATTGCATCGCGCTACCTGCTGGACGCGGTCGTCACGCTGGTGGACGCCAAGCACGGCAACCTGCAGCTGGACAAGCAGGAAGAAGCCCAGCGCCAGGTGGGTTTTGCCGACACGATCTTCATCACCAAGTCCGACCTCGTTGGCCAGGAGGAGGTCGACGACCTGCGCCACCGCCTGCGGCACATGAACGCGCGCGCGCCGATCCGTGCGGTCAACTTCGGCGAAACGCCGATCGACACGATCTTCGACCTGCGCGGCTTCAACCTCAACGAAAAGCTCGAAATCGACCCGGACTTCCTGCGCGCGGACGAACACGACCATGCGCACGAGCATGGCGAGCACTGCGGCACCGACTGCGGCCACGATCACGATCACGATCACGACCATGATCATGGGCATGACCACGGCCACGCGCACGACCATCACCACCACCATCACCACACCGACCGCATCGCATCGTTCGTTTTCCGTAGCGACAAGCCGTTCCACTATGGCAAGCTCGAGGAATTCCTGTCGGGCATCCTGTCGGTCTACGGCGAAAAGCTGCTGCGCTACAAGGGCGTGCTCTATATGGAAGGCGTGGACCGCAAGGTGGTGTTCCAGGGCGTGCACCAGCTGATGGGCAGCGACATCGGCGCCAAGTGGGGCGACGAAACCCCTGGCACCAAGATGGTGTTCATCGGCGTCGAGCTGCCGCGCGACGCCATTCTGAAGGGCCTGGCCGCCTGCCTGGCCTGATTTCCTCTCCAGGTGCGCCCGCCGCCGCCTGGCGGCCGGGGCGCCCAGCCACCCCGCCTGCGCCCGCTACCCTCCCCTTGGGTGGGCAATACCGGGAAAACTCCTGTCTCTTGTGGGTCTTTCTCCCATATCTCGGAAAAATTTGTTCAAGTACAATAGGCCGGATTTGATACCGGCGGCGCACCTCTGGGCGCCATCGGTATTTGCAGGGCGGCGGTCGTCGTCAGCATGAGGCGGGGCCGCCGGCAGGCGCGGTCGTTGGCTTCGTGCGGAGACCGCCCTCCGCTTGGGGACCAACGATCGGTGCGCCGTCACTCTTCGACGCGTTGAGAGAGGTGTCCCCATGACAGCCGCAACAAAGACCAAGGAAAGCCGCAGCAAGACAGGTACCGCTGCGGCGGAGACGCTCAAGGCTTCGCCCGAAAAGGCGACGCCAGCTCCCCGCGGCAGTACGGCGCACGCCGATGCGGGCGAGGCCAAGGGAGGCACGCGAAGCAGCAAGACTGCAGCCAGCCAGAGTGAAACAGCCGCACCGCGCAAGCGGACGGCCACTGCACCCGAGCGGACGAAGACGCCGCCGGTCGCATCAACAAGAGAATCAGCAGGAACCATGAGCAGCAACAAACTTCTGACTGAAGCTGAAATCCTGAAGATGAGCGACAAGGATTACATGAACGAGGCGCAGCTCGCCTTCTTCAAGAATCGCCTTGAGCAGCTTCGCGATGAAATCCTCAAGAATGCGGACCAGACTACAGAACATCTGCGCGAAACGGTCATCGTGCCGGACCCGGCTGACCGCGCCACGATCGAGGAAGAACACGCCCTGGAACTGCGCACGCGCGACCGTGAGCGCAAGCTGCTGAAGAAGGTCGAGCAATCGCTGCAGCGTATCGAGTCTGGCGACTACGGCTGGTGCGAAGAAACCGGCGAGCCGATTGGCGTGCCGCGCCTGCTGGCCCGCCCCACGGCCACGCTGTCGCTCGAAGCCCAGCAGCGCCGCGAACTGCGCCAGAAGCTGTTCGGCGACTGATCGTCCGCGATCGACGTCGCACACGGCAGGCCCGACGCCCAGGCGGCCCGGTATACCGGGCCGCTTTGCATTTCTGGTGACGTAATTGCCTTTGTGGCGTCATGGCTACGGCACTACCATTGCGAAAGGCCGGCGCGCTGTTGCCGCCGCCAGCTTTCTGTTACAGTCGCAACTTTGTTGCAATAACCACCGTCTTCCATCATGGCCGCTCGCCTGCCCGTCACCGTGCTATCCGGATTCACCGGCGCCGGAAAGACCACCGTGCTGCATCAGCTGATGTCGCAGCCTGGCGCGCGCGTGGCGGTGGTCGACAGCCGTGCCGACCTGCTGGCCGAAGTAGACCGGCTGGCCCAGACCGGCCAGTACGACTTCGCGGTGATCGAGGCCGATCCGACCGACGAGCCGCTGGGTATCGCCGAAGGCTTTGCATTCGAAGACGCGCACGGCGAACAGGCGCCCGGCGTGGCCCATCTGGACACGCTAGTGACCGTGGTCGATGCCAGCCGCTTCCTGAAAGATTTTCACGACGCGGACTTCCTGTCGGCGCGCGGCCTGGCCGCTCACGATGAGGACGACCGCACCGTAGTGGACGTGCTGATCGAGCAGATCGAAGTCTGCGACGCCCTGGTCATCAACAAGATCGACCTCGTCGACGCCGGCCAGCTGGGCCGCCTGCATGTCGTGCTGCGCGCGCTCAATCCGCGCGCCACCGTCATCGACGCCAGCCACGGCAACGTTCACGCCGCACAGATTCTCGGCACGGGCCGCTTCGACATGGAAGCCACCCCGAACGCGGCCGGATGGCAGGCTGCGCTGCAAGGCGACGCCGTGCCCGATGCCGCTGGCATCGCCACGCTGGTCTATCGCCGCCGCCGCCCATTTCATCCGCAACGCTTTGCCGACCTGATTCACACCGAATGGATGCGCGAGCACGGCGACGTGCTGCGCTCGAAGGGCCTGTTCTGGCTGGCCAGCCGCATGGACATTGCCGGCGACTGGAGCCAGGCCGGCGGCGTATGCCGCCCCGGCGCGGCCGGCGCATGGTGGGCCGCAATCAACGCCGAAGAATGGCCGGCCGAAGGCCTGGCCCGCGCTGCCATTGAAGCCGATCTGCTCGAAGACGGCCTGCCCGCCGAATACGGCGACCGCCGCCAGGAACTGGTGCTGATCGGCGCGGACCTGGACGTGCCCGAGCTGGAAGCGCGCCTCGATGCCTGCCTGCTGACCGATGCGGAAATGGCGGCCGGCCCCGAGGCCTGGGCGGCCTACCCCGATCCGTTCCCGGACTGGGGCGACGCATTCGACGACGAACACGACCACGCGCACGATCACGATCACGATCACGGCGACGATCCGTGCGCTTGCGGACATGCGCACTGAATTCCCGCTCCTGTCCCGCTGGCGCGCGCGCGGCATCGGCCTATGGCCGGCGCTGTGGCTCGTGGCCTGCCTGCTGCTGGCGCAGCATGCGGGTCTGGTGCACCGCGTGCTGCACGGCGGACTTTCGAGCGTCGCGGCATCCGCCGTCTCCATCGAATCCACGGAATCCGACGCCGGCCACGGCGAACCGTTTTCCCTGAAACTCGGCCTCCACTCGTGCGTGCTGTTCGATGGCGCGACGTTGGCCGACACGGACACCGGCGGCTTCACGCTGCCGTCGCTCGCCTTCGGCAAGCCGGTCAAGCCGGCCAGCCTGGCGTACCGCTGGCCCGACCTGCCATCGGCGCGCCCCTTCCATTCCCGCGCGCCCCCGGCCGCATTCGCATTCGCCTGACGACAGCCGGACGCGTGGACTCATGCCACGCGCCCGCGCACGCCTGACACGGGCGCGCCGCGCGTTGACGTGGCTGCGCTCGCCCAAACCGAATTCGAATCGCGAGCCATGTACTCGAACTCCAACCGTACTCTGGTGGTGCGCCGCACCCCGCTGGCGGCGCTTGCCGCATTGATCACCGCTGGTCTGTCCTCGCATGCCTTCGCCCAGGCATCCACACCGGACGCCGCCCCCGCCGCGGCACCGGCCGCCGTCGCACAGCCCTCCGCCCCGACGCTGAAGGAAGTGGTGGTCACCGCCAACCCGCTCGGCAGCGATCTCAATGACATGGTCGCGCCGGTTTCCACACTGGGCGGCGATGCGCTGACCGTTCGCCAGGCCAGCACGCTGGGTGAAACGCTGAACAGCATGCCGGGCGTCACGTCCACCTACTTCGGCCCCAATTCCAGCCGGCCCGCCATTCGCGGTCTGGACGGCGACCGCATCAAGGTGCTGCAGAACGGCGGCTCGACGCTCGATGCCTCCACGCTGTCCTATGACCACGCCGTGCCTATCGATCCGCTCGTCGCGGAAAAGATCGAGGTGGTGCGTGGCCCCGCCGCGCTGATGTATGGCGGCAATGCCGTGGGTGGCGTGGTCAACGTAATCGACAACCGCATTCCGCGCGACCCGATCACCGGCGTGACCGGCGCGGCCGACGTCAGCGGAACGATTGGCGGCGACAAGGGCCGCAACGCCAGCGGCCTGCTGGAGGCCGGCAACGGCAAGTTCGCGGTGCACGCGGATGCCTTCGTGCGTCAAACCAGCGACCTGCGCATCCCGGGATATGCACGCAGCGGAAGCCTGCGCGCGACGCAACCGCTGCCTGAAGGCGAAACCGAGGCATACGGCAAGATTCCGAACACCAACGCCCACCAGGAAGGCGGCTCGATGGGCGGCTCGTACACGTGGGCCGACGGCTTCGTGGGCGCCAACTGGTCAACCTATCGCAACGACTACGGCACGCCCGCCGAGGCCGATGCGCGCATCAAGATGCGCCAGGACCGCTTTGCGCTGGAAGGCGAGTCGCGCAACCTGGCCGGCGCCACCAACGGCATCTTCGAATCGGTCAAGGGCAAGTTCAGCTACACCGATTACGAGCACCGCGAGATCGAGGACGGCGTAACCGGCACCACGTTCAAGAACCACGGCTGGGACGCGCGCCTGGAAGCCACGCACGGCAAGATCGGCAACATGACCGGCGTGATCGGCACGCAGTTCGGCCATACCGATTTCTCGGCGCTGGGCGAGGAAGCCTTCGTGCCAAGCACGGCCACCGACAACGCCGCGCTATTCGTGTTCGAAGAACTGCCGTTGATTTCGTCCGGCGACCTGAAGCTGAACTTCGGCGGCCGCCTGGATCACAGCAAGGTCAAGGCCAGTGCCAACGGCAACGACCGGTTCAGCGATGCCGAGCGCAGCTTCAACGCCGGTAGTGCATCGGCCGGCCTGCTCTACAAGCTCAACCCGGTGTGGACGGTCACGTCGAACCTGTCGTACACCGAGCGAGCGCCCACGTTCTACGAGCTGTATGCCAACGGGCCGCACCTGGCCACCGGATCGTTCGAAGTGGGCGACCCGAACGCCAGCAAGGAACGCGCGACATCGATCGACCTGGGCATGCGCTTCAAGCAGGGCAATCACAGCGGCAGCGTGTCGGGCTACTACAGCCGCTTCCAGAATTACCTGGCGTTGCTGAACACGGGCACCTTCCGCGACAGCGAAGGCAATGTCGTGGCGGCAGGCAGCGAAGGCGCGCTGCCCGAGCTGCAGTACCTGGGTGTGCCGGCCACGCTGTATGGCTTTGAAGCCGAGGGCAAGACGCGCCTGCTTCAGAAGATGCTGACCACCAGCGATTCGCTCGATTTCGAGGCGCGCGCCGACTATGTCCACGGCGAGAACCGCAGCAACGGCGAACCGCTGCCACGCCTGTCGCCGCTACGCCTGGGTGGATCGCTGGTCTATGCGGCCGGCCCGTGGGGCGCGCGCATCAACGTCGACTGGAACGCGCGCCAGAGCCGTGTGCCCACGGGCGACACGCCGACCGATGCCTACACGATGCTCGGCATCGCGCTGACCTACAAGATGAAGCTGTCCGGTACGCAGACGCTGTTCTACGTGCGCGGCGACAACCTCACCAACACCGAGGCACGCAGCGCGACGTCGATCCTGCGCGATATCGCGCCGCTGCCGGGCCGCAGTGTCAGGATCGGGATGCGTACGCAGTTCTGATCTCTCGGCATTGAGAGGGCATGGCGTCCAGACTGCCGATGTCGCAGCTTGATGCGCCGCCCCTCTCCCCCGGCTTCTCTCGCGCAAACGGGCGAGAGGCGACCACGACTTGACGCGCTATCGACTCATCGAAAATGACTCGGGCACCAGCGAATACACCGCCGCCGCCACGGGCCGGCCGCGCAGGATCAGGCGGTTGCGGGCTATGCATTCGAACTCGGCACCGATCTTCTCGGCGACGGCGCGGCTTGCGAGGTTGGTCTCGACTGCCACGATCTCCAGGCGCGTAAGCCCCAGCGCGTGAAAGCCGTGGCATGCCATCATCGCCGCGGCGCCCGTTGCCAGGCCACGGTGTTGCTGGCTCTGCCGAATCCAGTAGCCCAGGTTGCCAAGGTTGTCTTCACGGCGGATCTGGTTGATCGCCACCCCGCCGTACAGCTCGCGGCCGTCGGGCGAGAACACGCCGATGTCATACGCCGCGCCTTCATCCATCATGGCGGTGCACCGGTCGAACCACTCACGCGCGTCATACACGCCGTAGTCCGGACGCGCCCAGGGCATCCACAGCCCCACCGTCGACATCGATTCGCGCACGGCCATCACGAACTGCGCCTCATCGCTGGCCCGAAACGGCCTGAGCTGGAAGTCCTGGCTGCGCAGCGGCTGCATGGTCAGCCCCGGTCGATCACGAGGTCGCCATCGCGCTGCAGCGCGCCCACTTTTTCCAGCGCCTGCAGCGTCTGGTCGAACACGGTGTCTAGCGTCAGCGCGGACATGAAACGCGCATGGATGCGCTGCATCAGCGGCGTGGCGCGGAACCACGCGAACAGCGCATCGCGCGACAGCGACTGCGCTTCGAGCAACTTGAATTTCACCAGCACGCGAACCGCATGCGTGGCATTGCGCAGCGGATCGCCTTGCAGATGGTCCAGCCGGCTTCTGGCACGCGTCATCGCGCCCGACACATCGTCGAAGACACGGCCGTGACCGGGGATCACCAACTTGACGTCGAGCGCGTCGATCCGCTCCAGGATTGCGGCCTGCTCGGCGAATCCGCTTTCACCATCCAGTTCGGGAAAGATCACGCCAAAGCCGTTCTCCCACAATGCATCGCCGGAAATCAGGATGCGCTCACCCGGCGCAAACAGCATCACCGCATGTGGATCGTGGCCCGGTGCCGCAATGACCAGCCAGTCGATGCCGCCGAGCCGTACGGTGTCGCCGTCGTGCAGTACATCGTCGAACGTGAAGCGCGCGCATTGCTGGCCGGTGGCATCGAAACTCAGCGCGTCGGCATCCCAGGCCGCCACGGCCGCGGCCTCGGCGCCCGGAATGGCCGTGCGCGGTTGCCAGCGCTGCTGCAGCGCCGCGTTGCCGCCGCAGTGATCGGAATGCAGGTGCGTGTTGATCACGCGCCGCAAGGGCCGGCCCTGCAGTGCCGCTTCCACCAGCGCCACCGTTTGCGCGGCATGAGAAACGTAGCCGGTATCGACCAGCACGGTGTCCTGCGTGGCATCGTCGATGAACAGGACGTTGTTGGCCGACAGCCAGCCGCGTTCGAACACGCGCATCGATGCGGGCAATGGCATGGCGCTCATGCGGCGCTGCCCTCGCAGAGTTGCGGCACGCGCGCCGGCAGCAACGCCCACACACGCCGCCGTTCGGCGTCGTCGGCGCCAGACCACCCGGCAATCTCCTCGATGGTGCGCAGGCACCCCTCGCAGAAGCCGCTGTCTCGATCCATCTTGCAAACGCTGCGGCAGGGCGAAGGCACCGGCGAGACGATCTGCGCCGCCGCCGCGCCACGCACCATGTCAGCCAGCAGACGGCGGCGGGCCGGGGTCATGCCTGGCCCTGCGGTTGCGCCTGGTTTTGCGCCACGTCGGCCACTTCCGCGCCGGTCATGGCCTGCAACTGATGCGGCGTCAGGTTGAACACCGCGTGCGGATGGCCTGCCGCCGCCCACACGCTCTCGTACAGAAAAAGATCTGCATCGAGCAGCATCACAGGCTTCACCGCATGCCCGATCGGGCAGACACCGCCAATCGCATAGCCCGTCTTTTCGCGCACGAACCTGGCATCGGCCTTGCCCAGCGCACCGACGCGCGCGGCAACCTTCGCTTCGTCCACACGATTGCTGCCGCTGGCGATCACCAGCACCGGCACGTCGTCTTTCACACGGCGAAAAATGATCGACTTGGCGATCTCGGCCACGGAGCATCCCAGGCCCGCTGCCGCTTCGGCCGAGGTCTTGCCGGTGGCCGGCAGCATCACAACCGGTCGATCGTGGCCGATACCGGCCAGCAGTTCGGCCACACGCTGTGCGGATTCAGGAAGCGCGGAAGTCTCGCTCATGCTTGTTGTTCTCCTGGTTCAGACACAGACCGTGGCGTCGGCCGCTGCCGCCCACTTGGTCAGCAGCGCCTTGCCCACGCGCGAGCTGTTGGCGCGGCCGATGGCCTGCGAGATATAGTCGCCCGCGCGCACCACGGCTTCCAGATCGATACCCGTGTGCAGGCCCATGCCGTGCAGCATGTACAGCACGTCTTCGGTGGCCACGTTGCCGGTAGCGCCCTTGGCATAGGGGCAGCCACCCAGGCCCGCCACCGATGCGTGGAAAACCGCGATCCCCACCTCCAGGCTGGCCAGGATGTTCGACAGCGCCTGGCCGTAGGTATCGTGGAAGTGGCCCGACAACCGGTCGATTGCAAATTCGGCCGACGCGGCGCGCATGACTTCCTGCACCTTGACCGGCGTGCCCACGCCAATGGTGTCGGCGATGTCGATCTCGTCGCAGCCCAGCTCGCGCATGCGACGCACCACGTCGACCACGGCGTGAACCGACACCTCGCCCTGGTACGGGCAGCCAAGCGAACACGAGATGCTGCCGCGCAGCCGGATGCCGGCTTCCTTGGCTGCCGCGGCCACGGGTTCAAAGCGCGCGATCGATTCGGCAATCGAGCAGTTGATGTTCTTCTGCGAGAACGCCTCGCTGGCGGCGCCAAAGATCACCACTTCATCGGCACTGGCCGCGACGGCGCCTTCGAAACCCTTCATGTTTGGCGTCAGCACCGAGTACAGCGTGCCGGGCCGGCGCTCGATGCGCGCCATGACTTCGGCGCCATCGGCCATCTGCGGTACCCATTTCGGCGATACGAACGATGCCGCCTCGATGTTGACGAAGCCGGCGTCGGTCAGCTTGTTGATCAGCGCGACCTTGACGTCGGTGGGCACCATCGCCTTCTCGTTCTGCAGGCCGTCACGCGGTCCCACTTCGACGATCTTTACGTATTGGGGAATTGTCATGGTTGCCTCCTCGTTGACCGACGCGGGGCGCCGGTCAGTAACCGCGTTGCAGGTCGACCACACCGGCGATCGGCTTGCCCTCGGCCAGCAGACGGATCTTGCCGGCGATCTGGGCAATGCTGTCTTCGCGCAGCGTCAGCGCGGAAATATGCGGCGTGATCGTGATGCGCGGCTCCTGCCAGTACGGGTGGTCGGCTGGCAACGGCTCGTTGCGGAACACGTCGAGCGTGGCACCGGCGATCTGGCCATCCTGCACGGCCGCCAGCAGGTCGGCTTCCACCAGGTGCTGGCCGCGCGCCACGTTGATTACGTAGGCGCCCTTGGACAGCTTGTACAGCAGGCTCGTGTCGATGATGTCCTCGGTCTCGGGCGTCAGCGGCAGCACGTTGACCAGCACCTTCAGCCCGTCCAGGAACGCGACCTGACCCGCGTCGCCGTGGAACGACAGCACGCCATCGACGGTCTTGGCCGAACGGCTCCAGCCGCGCACCGGAAAGCCGAAGCTGGCCAGCGTGCGCGCGATATGCGAACCAAGCGTGCCGATGCCCATCACGCCGATCGTGAAATCGGCGCGGCGATGCGGCTTCAGGAACTTCCACGTGCCGGCCTTCTCCTGCACGTCGTAGGCATCGAGCTTGCGGAAGTAGCGCAGCGCGGCGGCGGTGACGTACTCACCCATCTGGGCGGCCATGCCGGCATCGTCCAGGCGCACGATCGGCACGCCGGCCGGCAGCGCTTCGGGGTCCTTGTCGCGCAGGCCCAGGATGCCGTCGACACCGGCGCCGAGATTGAAGATGGCTTTCACGTCGGTGCGGCCGCGCAGCATTTCCAGTGGCGGACGCCATACCACGGCGTAGTCCACGCTCTGGCCCTGGCTCTCTTCCCACGTCAGGCATTGCGCTTCAGGCAACACCTCGGCAAAGCCCTCGATCCAAGGCGCATAGCGGCCATCCGGCACGTACAGCTGCAACTTCATCTCGACTCCATTGTTATGTTTTGCGGGTTAGGCCAACGATTATGCGCGCTTTCCCCGGCGCCGTAGCCCGGCTGTGCGATTACCGCCAAGGGGATGGAGGCCGGCTGGTTTTGCGCCCTTCTCCCATGCAATGGGAGAGGGGCGCAAGACGTCACGCAGTGGCCGACTCTTCCACCGCAAAGGCCAGCAGTTGGGCGCCTTCGGCGACCTGCTCGCCCACGCCGTACAGCACCTCGCTGACCACGCCATCGGCCGGGGCGGCGATGGTGTGCTCCATCTTCATCGCCTCCATCACCAGCAGCGGAGTCCCGCGTGTGACCTTGCTGCCCGGTGCCACCATCACGGCGATGACCTTGCCCGGCATCGGCGCGGTCAGCTTGCCACCCTCGCCTTCCGATTCCGCGGCGTGGGAAAGCGGGTCGAGCCATTCCAGCACCGTATGGCGGCCCGCATGGAACACATGGAAGGTATCCGCTTCCACATGCACCTGGCCATGCGTACGGCGCGTGCCCAGGTCCACGCGGATGTCGTCGGCGTTGAACGTGTAGGCGAACGGCGCGGCCTGGTCGGCGTAGATCAGCGTGCTGCGGCGGGTGTCGCGCGCATCGCCCTTGAGCACCACTTCGAGCTTGTGGCCCGCGCCTTCGAAATACAGCGTGCGGGTGTCCCGCCCATTGAGCCGCCAGCCGCCCGCGTGCGTCCACGGCGAATGACGGTCGGCCTCGTCCACGCGGCGCTCACGCGCCTCGCGTTCAAGCAGCGCGGCCACGGCCAGCGCGATGGCTTCGATACCCACCGATTTCTGCGGCGGGAACAGCACGGTCTGGTTGCGTTCGATCAGGCCGGTATCGAGGTCCGCCGTGCGGAACGCCTCGGACTTCACCAGCCGCTGCAGGAACGCCACGTTGGTGGACAGCCCAACCACGTGATAGTTGGCCAGTGCCTGCGCCATGCGCGACAGCGCCTCGTCGCGGTCGCGGCCCCAGACGATCAGCTTGGCGATCATCGGGTCATAGAACGGGCTGATCGTGTCGCCCTCTCGCACGCCAGCATCGATCCGCACGCCGGCCGGTCCGTGGGCGTCGCCGCCGCGCATGAACTGCACGGCCGGCGGCGTGCGCAGAAAGCGCAGCGTGCCCGTCGACGGCAGAAAGCCCTTGTCCGGATTCTCGGCATAGATCCGCGCTTCGAGCGCGTGGCCATCGATCTTTAGCTGCTCCTGCATCAGCGGCAGCGGCTCGCCGGCGGCCACGCGCAGTTGCCATTCGACCAGATCCTGCCCGGTGATCATTTCGGTGACCGGGTGCTCGACCTGCAAGCGCGTGTTCATCTCCATGAAGTAGAACGAACCGTCCTGATTGGCGATGAACTCCACCGTACCGGCGCCCACATAGCCCACCGCGCGCGCGGCGGCCACGGCGGCCTCGCCCATCGCACGGCGTCGCTCCTCGGTCATACCCGGCGCGGGCGCTTCTTCAAGCACCTTCTGATGGCGGCGCTGCACCGAGCAATCGCGCTCGAACAGGTAGACGCAATTGCCGAGCGTATCGGCGAACACCTGGATTTCGATATGGCGCGGGCGCGTCAGGTATTTCTCAACCAGCACCTTGTCGTCGCCGAAGCTGGCCGATGCCTCACGCTTGACCGATGCCAGCGCGGCCTCGAAGCCATCGCCCGCTTCCACCACGCGCATGCCCTTGCCACCGCCGCCGGCGCTGGCCTTGAGCAGCACCGGATAGCCGATGCGGTCGGCCTCGCGGCGCAGCAGCCCGGCGTCCTGATCTTCGCCGTGATAGCCGGGCACCAGCGGCACCGCGGCTTTTTCCATCAACTGCTTGGCCGCGCTCTTGCTGCCCATCGCGTGGATGGCATCAGCCGGCGGGCCGATAAAGACGAGCCCGGCCTCGGCGCAGGCGCGCGCGAAGTCTTCGTTCTCGGACAGGAAGCCGTACCCAGGGTGAATGGCCTGGGCGCCGGTTTCCTTCGCCATCTCGATGATGTGGTCCGCACGCAGGTAGCTGTCGCGTGCGGCCGCACCGCCGATATGCACGGCCTCGTCGCAGAACGCGACGTGCCGCGCGTCCGCGTCGGCATCGGAATAAACGGCCACCGTGCGGATACCCAGCCGGCGGCACGTGGCCGCCACACGGCAGGCAATCTCGCCACGGTTGGCGATCAGGATCTTATTGAACATGGCTCCTCCCTTTGTCTCCGGTCGAGGCGAGCCAGGCTCCTTCAGAACGGCTGTGGTACGTCCCTTATCCCGCGTAACCCTCGGCGCGGATATCGAGACGCGCAAGCAGCGCGCGATCGCGCTCCGCTTGCGGGTTGCCGGTCGTCAGCAGCTTCTCGCCATAGAAAATGGAATTGGCGCCGGCCATGAAGCACAGCGCCTGCAACGCTTCGTCCATGACCTCGCGGCCAGCGGACAGGCGCACCATCGCGCGCGGCATCGTGATGCGTGCCACGGCAATCGTGCGTACGAACTCGAACGGGTCCAGCGCTTCGGTGCCCGCCAGCGGCGTGCCCTCCACCTGCACCAGGTTGTTGATGGGCACCGACTCGGGGTACGGGTCCATGTTGGCCAGCTGGGCGATCAGCCCGGCTCGCGCCTCACGCGCCTCGCCCATGCCGACGATGCCGCCGCAGCAGACGTTGATACCCGCTTCACGCACGTGGCCGATCGTGTCCAGACGGTCCTGGTACGTGCGCGTGGTGATGATCTTGCCGTAGAACTCGGGCGAGGTATCGAGGTTGTGGTTGTAGTAGTCCAGGCCAGCATCCTTCAGACGCTGCGCCTGTTCGGCCTTGAGCATGCCCAGCGTCACGCAGGTCTCCATGCCCATCGCCTTCACCTCGCGCACCATGTCGATCACCGGCTCCAGGTGGCGGTCCTTCGGGCTGCGCCAGGCGGCACCCATGCAGAAGCGCGTGGCGCCGTTGGCCTTGGCGGAGCGGGCGGCGTCGAGCACGGCTTCCAGGTCCATCAGCTTTTCGGCCGTCACGCCGGCGTCGTGGTGCGCGCTCTGCGGGCAGTAGCCGCAATCTTCCTCGCAACCGCCGGTCTTGATCGACAGCAGCGTCGACAGTTGCACGGTGTTGGCGTCGAAATTCTCGCGGTGCACCTGTTGGGCGCGGAACAGCAGGTCGTTGAACGGCAGGGCAAACAGCGCGGCCACGTCGTCCACGCGCCAGGCATCGCCTTCCTTCGGTGCGGCGGCGGCAATATTGCGCGCGGACTGGCGCAGCGATTCGGCGGAGATGGTGGCGACGGTCTGGGTTTCAGCGATTTGAGTCATTTTCGTATTACGTATTCGGTTCTTCGGGCGCGGGTCAGGCGTGACGCGGCGCGGCGATATTCGGGGACGGCATCGGTGCCATGCTGCTCAGCAGCGGCCTCAGGTCCAGTTGCTGGGCGGCGACGGCCGGCGCAACCTGCCAGGGCAGTTCGCCCAGCATCGGCGCGTCCAACGCGTCCTGCAGCGTGACGATGTTCTCGGTGGGCAACAGCATGTCCGGGTCGATGCGGTTGGCAATCCACCCGGCCAGCTTCAGGCCACGCGCGCGCACCGCTTCGGCGGTCAGCATCGCGTGGCTCAGGCATCCCAGGCGGATACCCACCACCATGATCACGGGCAGGTCCAGCATCACGGCCAGGTCGGCGGTATTCCACCGCACCGCGCCCACGTCGAGCGGGACGACAAAGCCGCCGACGCCCTCCACCACCACGGCATCCGCCTTGCTCCGCAGCGCGTCAAACGCTTCACGGATCGGGCCGCGCGTGATGCGCTCTCCTTCGAGCGCGGCCGCCAGGTGCGGCGACGCCGGCGTGCGGAAGAAGAACGGGCACATCTCTTCCTGCGGCACGATCACGGAGCCCGCCGCGCGCAGCTGGTCGACGTCATCGTTCTGCCAGCGGTCATCGAGCCATTCGCCGCCCGCGGCGATGGGTTTCATGCCGACGGTGCTGTACCCCGCTTCATGCAGCGCATGCAGCAGCGTGGCCGTGGCGTGCGTCTTGCCGACGCCGGTATCGGTGCCGGTGACAAAGCACGCAAAGCGATCGGGCTTGCTGGCGATCATGCGGCCTCCTTGAGCGCTTGCGGCAAGGCGCGGGCGATGGCTTCCAGCAGCCGCGTCACATCAGCCGCCGTGTGCGAGCCCGACAGCGTGATGCGCAGCCGCGCCGTGCCGGCCGGTACCGTGGGCGGACGAATCGCGCCCACGCGGATGCCTTCGGCCTCAAGCGCGGCGGACAGCGCCAGCGACGCGGCGTTGTCGCCAACGATCAGGGGCTGGATCGCGGTTTCGCTCTCGCCCAGCGTCCAGCCCGCCTGCGCGGCCAGCTTCGCCAGCCCCTCGCGCAATTGCGCGATCAGCTCGGTCAGGTGCGCGCGCCGGCAATGCCCTTCTTCCCCGGCGATGATTTCCAGGCTCGTCAGCAGCGCGTGCGCCACCGCGGGCGGTGCCGCCGTCGTGTAGATATACGGGCGCGCCGTGTTGACCAGGTGCTCGATGATCGTTTCATGCGCGGCCACGAAGGCACCCGCCACACCGGCCGCCTTGCCCAGCGTGCCGATATAGATCAGCCGCTCCGAGCGCAGGCCCAGGTGCTCCAGCACGCCGCGGCCGTTGCCGCCCAGTACGCCAAAGCCATGCGCGTCGTCGACGATGATCCAGGCGTCGTGGCGCTCGGCCAGCGCCAGCAGGTCCGCCAGCGGTGCGATATCGCCATCCATGCTGAACACGCTGTCGGTGACGATCAGCTTCAGTTCGCTCCCGCTGGCCTGCAGCAGCGCGTCCAGCGCTTGCGTGTCGCCGTGCGGATAGCGTTGCACGTCGGCCTTCGCCAGGCGCGCGCCATCGATCAGCGACGCATGGTTCAGCGTTTCGCAGAACAGCGTGGCGCCCGCCGTGCCGAGCGAGGTCAGCACCGCCAGGTTGGCCATGTATCCCGTGCAGAAGTACAGCGCCTGCGCCTGCGGGATATGGGGCGCCAGCCAGCGCGCCAGTTCGTGCTCAAGCTGCGCATGGGCCAGCGAGTGGCCGCTGACCAGATGCGAGGCGCCGCTTCCGGCCCCATAGCGATGCGCGCCTTCAGCCAGCGCGTGGGCGATGGACGCATGGTTGGCCAAGCCCAGGTAGTCGTTGCTGCAGAACGTCAGCAGCGGCGTGGGCGTGGCGTCGATCGCGCCAACCGACTGGTGCGGCGCACAGGCGGAATGGGCGATGCGACGGCGGCGCGTCAGCGATTGCGCTTCGCGCTCGGCGGCGGCGCGTTTCAGATGATCAAGCAGCATGGCGTGCTTCCTCCTTCGGTGCCAGTACTGCCTGCAGCGTGACCAGCAATTGCTCGCCCAGCCAGTTGGCCAGCTCGGCGTCGAAAACATAGGGCGGCATCACGTAGAGCGTGTGGCCGATCGGGCGCACCAGCACGCCGCGTTCGCGCGCGGCCAGATGAAAGTGCGCGGCAAAGTCGGCCCCGGCGGCATCCGGGTCGATATCGGCCGCCCAGATCATGCCGCGCTGACGCACATTGCCGACGCGCGGATCGGCCGCGATGCCGGCCATCGCGGCACCTAGCCATTGCGCGCGCTCACGGTTGCGGGCCAGCACGTCATCGGATGCGAACAGGTCCAGCGTGGCCAGTGCCGCGCGGCACGCCAGCGGATTGCCCGTGTACGAATGCGAATGCAGGAAGCTGCGAGCGATGTCGTCGGCCACGAAGGCGCGCTGGATCTCAGGGCGCGACAGCACGATCGACAGCGGCAGATAGCCGCCCGTGATGCCCTTGGACAGGCACAGGAAATCCGGCCATGCGTGCGCGGGCACCGGCTCGCCACCGCGTGCCTGTTCCCACGCGAAGAAGGTACCGGTGCGGCCGCAGCCTACAGCGATCTCGTCGGCGATCAGGTGCACGCGGTAGCGGTCGCACAGCGCGCGGGCGCCTTCGAGATACGACGGGTCGTACATCGCCATGCCGGCGGCGCCCTGCACCAGCGGCTCGACGATCAGCGCGGCGATCTGGCCGGCGCGCTCTCGCAGCAGCGCTTCGAGATCGGCCAGCGCGCGTTTGGCTACGTCCGCGGCCGACTCTCCACGACCGGCCTGGCGCGCGTCGGGCGACATCACCACATGGGCGCGGCGCGTCAGCGGATCGTAGGCATCACGGAATATCTCGACGTCGGTCACGGCCAGCGCACCCACGGTTTCGCCGTGGTAGCCGTGGCGCAGGCACACGAATTCGCGTTTGGCCGAGAGGCCCGTGTTGCGCCAGTAGTGGAAGCTCATCTTGAGCGCGATTTCCACCGCCGATGCGCCGTCGGATGCATAGAACGCATTGCCGAGCACGCCGCCGGTCAGCGCTTCGAGACGCTCGGCCAGTTCCACGGCCGGTGCGTGCGTGCAGCCGGCCAGCATCACATGCTCCAGCGTGTTCAGCTGAGCGACGAGCGCGGCGTTGATGGCCGGGTTGGCGTGGCCGAACAGGTTGACCCACCACGAGCTGATAGCGTCGAAGTATCGGCGGCCACCGGCGTCGACCAGCCACGGGCCTTCGCCACTGGCGATGGCCAGCGGCGGCTCGTTGGCGGCGGCGTCGGGACGCAGGCGCGTGCACGGATGCCAGACGGCGCGCTGGCTGCGCGCCGCAAGCGTCGTGTCATCGCCGGGATTGGGGACAGGATGTGTCAAGGGGACCCTCCTTTGATTGCCAACTCCGCCCATGCCTGCGCCCGTCACGGCAAGGCCGGGACGCGCTGGGGCTACGGACGGATTGGGGAGGCTCATGTTAGGAAGGTCCTTCTTGTCTTGGCAAACCGGGCGCAGTCAGCGCGTTAGTATCAAGTTGAACGAATATGCGCGATGTTGCTGGCTGCCGTGCCTTGCATGGCACTTCGAATCCGGCTTTTCGCGGGTAACGTCGGGTAAAAGGCTGCTAAAAATTTCTCTCGCGGCAGGTCGGCCTGCCCTCTCCCCCGGCCCCTCTCCCGCAAAGCGGGAGAGGGGAGCAAACCTTGGGCATTTGAAAACCTTCCGGTGTGCTCCCCTCTCCCTTCCTGTGGGCGCGAGGAGCAAACCTTCGGCATTTGAAAACCTTCCGGTGTTCTCCCCTCTCCCGCCTGCGGGAGAGGGGCGGGGGAGAGGGCGGGCGTAACAGGCACTACTGCGGCTTCCATGACGGCGCGCGCTTTTCCAGAAAGGACCGCACGCCCTCACGCCCTTCGTCCGATGCCCGGATCGCCGCGATCCGGTTGGCGGTATCGGCCAGCAGATCGCTATCGATCTCCCGCCCCGCCACTTCCTGCACCAGGCGCTTGCTTTCGCGCACGGCGTTAGGGCTGTTATTGACGAGCGTGGCAGCGATCTCGGCCACCTTTTCGTCGAGATCCTTCGGCGCCGCCACCACGTGCAGAAAGCCCAGGCGCAATGCCTCGGCCGCGTCGAACCGTTCCGCGGTGACAAAGTAGCGGCGCGCCGCCTGCTCGCCCATCGCACGGATCACATAGGGGCTGATCGTCGCCGGCAGCAGGCCCAGCTTGGCCTCCGACAGGCAGAAGTTCGCCGTAGCGGACGCCACGGCGATATCGCACGCCGCCACCAGGCCCATGCCGCCAGCGTAGGTGTCACCCTGCACGCGGGCGATCACGGGCTTGGGACACACCCAGATGGTGTGCAGCATCTGCGCCAGCGTGAGCGCATCGGCACGGTTCTCGTCGTCCGAGTAGCCGGCCATCTTCTTCATCCAGTTCAGATCGGCACCGGCACAGAACGCCGGGCCGTTGCCGGTCAGCACGATCGCGCGCACGTCAGGCGTATCGCCGAGCGCACGGAACGCGCCAGTCAGCTCGGCGATGACCGTTTCATTGAACGCATTGCGCACGTCGGGGCGGTTCAGCGTGACGGTGGCGATATGGCGTTCGGCCGTAACGGTGAGTGTGGTGAATTGCATGTCTCCTCCGGATTATCGTCGTTATCAGGATGTCTGGCCGGCAGTCTTCGCTCTGGCGGGTTGCGCCCGTTCGGGCAGTTCGTCGAACGGCAATCCCAGCCGTCGGAAGAACGCGCCCACCTCCGGCAGCCACAGCGCCACGCCGGCGCGGTTGCTGAACAGCCGGTGCGAATCGCTGTCGAACTCGCCAACGTCGACAAAGCGCGCGTCCGTGGCCGCGCCGCTCACATTGGCCTTGTAGTTGTTGAACATGCGTTCGGGCAGCGGCCAGGGCCAGTAGCTGTCGTTGTCACCGTATATCCACAGCGACGGATAGCGCGCGCCACGGCCATAGTCCCCAAACGCATCGATCAGGTTGTTCTCCCAGCCCACGCAGTTGTCATTGCGCAGACCGCCCGCAAAGTTGACCACGCCCACCACACCGGGATAGCCGACGGCCGACAGCGCCATCGTCGAGAGGCCGCCATGCGACTGGCCGATAACGACGATGCGCGAGGGATCGACGTAGGGCTGCTGCACCAGGTAGTCCAGCGCGGCCATCACATCTTCGGCCTGCATCATGCCGTTGCCACGCACGTCGCAGCTGCCACCCACGTACTGGCCGCCCGACTTCGAAAATCCCTGCCGCATCGGCAGGGCCACCACATACCCGCGCCGCACGAATTCCGCGGTCTGCGCCGCAAAGCGCGCGCGGCCCTGGAATGCGGGCTTGCCGGGCGACTTGCCGTGGTTGATGACCACGAGCGGAAACGGCCCTTCGCCAGCGGGGCGGAAGATCGTAGTCTCCAGATCCACCGTGGCTTCCGCGCCAACCTTCGGCACCATCACAACCTGCTCGACCGATTGCGCCGGCAGCGCCACCTGGGCGATGGCCGAGCCGCACCAGGCGATGCAGGCGATTGCGGCTGCTACGCCGCAGATGGTGGGAACAACACGGGACATGACAACAACCAACCTTCCAATCAAAAATCAAACCAAACGTTAAAAATGGCGCCGCACTACTACATGCGGAATACGCCGAACTTCATGTCGCCAATCGGCGCATTGAGGCTGGCGGACAAACCAAGGCCCAGCACGGTGCGTGTTTGCGCGGGGTCGATGACACCATCGTCCCAGAGCCGCGCGCTGGCGTAGTACGGATGCCCCTGACGCTCATACTGGTCGCGGATCGGCGCCTTGAACGCTTCTTCCTCGTCGGCGCCCCACTGGCCGCCCTTCGCCTCGATGCCGTCGCGGCGCACCGTGGCCAGCACGCTCGCGGCCTGCTCGCCACCCATCACCGAGATACGCGCGTTCGGCCACATCCACAGAAAGCGCGGCGAATAGGCGCGGCCGCACATGCCGTAGTTGCCGGCGCCGAACGAGCCGCCGATGATGACCGTGAACTTGGGCACCTGTGCCGTCGCCACGGCCGTCACCATCTTGGCGCCGTTGCGCGCGATGCCTTCGTTCTCGTACTTGCGGCCCACCATGAAGCCAGTGATGTTCTGCAGGAAAATCAGCGGGATCTTGCGCTGGCAGCACAGCTCGATAAAGTGCGCGCCCTTCAGCGCCGACTCCGAGAACAGGATGCCGTTGTTGGCGATGATGCCCACCGGGTAGCCCCAGATCCGCGCGAAGCCGCATACCAGCGTGGTGCCGTAACGCGCCTTGAACTCGTCGAATTCGGAACCATCGACGATGCGGGCAATGACCTCGCGCACGTCATAGGGCTTGCGCGTATCGGTCGGGATCACGCCGTACAGTTCTTCCACCGGATACAGCGGCTCCTGCGGTTCGTGCAGGCGGATCTGGTCCGGCTTGCGGCGATTCAGGTGCTGCACGATATTGCGCGCCAGCGAGAGCGCGTGATGATCGTTCTGCGCGAAGTAGTCGGCCACGCCGGACAGCCGCGTATGCACGTCGGCGCCGCCCAGGTCTTCCGCGCTGACTTCCTCGCCGGTGGCCGCCTTCACCAGCGGGGGGCCACCCAGGAAAATCGTGCCCTGATTCTTGACGATGATCGACTCATCGCTCATCGCCGGCACATAGGCGCCACCGGCGGTGCATGACCCCATCACCACGGCGATCTGCGGGATGCCCTTGGCCGACAGGTTCGCCTGGTTGTAGAAGATGCGGCCGAAGTGATCGCGGTCGGGAAACACATCGTCCTGATTCGGCAGGTTGGCACCGCCCGAATCCACAAGGTAGATGCACGGCAGATTGTTCTGCTCGGCGATCTCCTGCGCGCGTACGTGCTTCTTGACCGTCATCGGGTAGTAGGTGCCGCCCTTGACCGTGGCGTCGTTGCAGACGATCACGCACTCCTGCCCCGCAACCCGGCCGATGCCGGTGATGATGCCGGCACCGGGCGCGGCATCGTCGTACATGTCGTACGCCGCGAGCTGCGACAGTTCCAGGAACGGCGTGCCGGGGTCGAGCAACTGTTGCACGCGGTCACGCGGCAGCAGCTTGCCGCGACCCAGATGCTTGTTGCGCGCATCCTCGCCGCCGCCTTCGGCCAGCTTGGCGATCCTCTGCCGGAGGTCGGCCACCAGCGTCTGCATCGTCTCGGCGTTGGCCTTGAACGATTCCGAGCGTGCGTTCAGTTTGGTTTCCAGCGTGGGCATGTCTCTTCCTGTGTTCTCTTGATATCGTGCCTGGTCAGCCGGTGACGGCGCGCGTGCGCGGTCGTCAGTCGTTTCCTTCCTGTCCCTTCAGATCGCCATCGACGTACAGCCAGCGTGCCGGCGTGCCTGGCTCACGCGGCTCGAAGACGAAGCGGCTCAACTCTTCCAGCCGGTGCGCGCGCCCGCCCACCTTGTATCGCGCCACAAAGGCCACGGTGGCGTGCGTGTCGTCCTGCTGGGTGTGCGACTTCACGGTCAGCCCCAACCAGCGCGTGCCGGCATCGGCGGACAGGTCCTGCGGACATGTCGACGCATGCCAGGTCTGGCGCAGCCAGCTTTCATTGCCCAGCACGTATGCGCTGTAGCGCGAGCGCATCAACGCCTCGGCCGTTTGCGGCATGGCCTCGCCACGATGAAAGCGGCCGCAGCACGTGGCGTACGTGCCGTTGCCGCAGGGGCAAGGCTCGGCGCCGGCACCGGACTGGCGCTTGCTCGTCATGCGATCAGCTCCGGCAGGTCGCGCATATCGGTAAAGATCGTCTTCACGCCGGTGGCGCGCAGTTCATCGGCATTGGTGCGGGCGGCATAGCCAAAGACAGTCATGCCTGCGGCCACGCCGGCGCTGGCGCCGGTCGGGCTGTCTTCCACCACGGCGCAGCGCGATGGGTCCACGCCCATCGTGCGCGCGGCCAGCAGGTAGACGTCGGGGGCGGGCTTGCTGTGCTCCACTTCGGTCGCCGTGAAGATATGCTCGCGCGCGTCGTCGGTGAACAGGCTCAGCAGGTCCGTATGCTTGAGCTGGAGCTTGACCTTGATACGGTCCGCACCCGACGCCACGCACACGGGCAGGCCACGCGCCTTGATCGCTTCGATCGTTGGGCGGATATGCGGCACGGCTTCCAGTTCCTCGATCAGCGCGGCATCGCGGCGCACGAACCATTCGGACAGGAAGTTGCGCGGCAGCGGCTTGCCGAGACGCGCCTCGATATTGCCAAGCTCGTCGCGCACCGCACGGCCGAGGAACCATTTCATCGATTCCTCGAGCGTGATCTCGATGCCAAGCTCATTGAGCACGCGGTTCAGCACGCGATGGACGATCGGCTCGCTGTCGACGAGAACGCCGTCACAGTCAAAGATTACGCAATCGAAGCGTGCGGCCTGGTTTGCTGCGGTCATGCGGGTTTCTTTTCCTTTGAAATGTCATTGCCGCCGACGGCGCGCAGTTCGGTCTGCCGCCGGCTCTTCAGATGGGCCTCGATCTGCTCGAAGCGATCAAAGCCCCAGAACGGTTCGCCATCGATGATCACGAACGGGGAGCCGAACACGCCCTTGGCCATCGCCACCTCGATCTCCGCCTTGAGCTGATCCTTGATCTGGTAGCTCGTGGCGCCTTCGTTCATCGCGATCGGGTCGATGCCGAGCGTTTCGGCCAGCTTTGCCAGTTCGGCCGGTTCGGCGATGTTGATGTCATCGACGAACAGCGCGCGGTACACGGCCTTGGCGAACGCGGCGGCCAGGTCGGCGCCATGCTGGTTCTGCAGCCAGAGCATGGCACGCGCGGCGTGCTGCGTCGGCAGCGGAAAGTGCGCGGGGCGCTTGTAGTCGATGCCGTGGAACTGCGCGGTCCGTTCGAAATCGCGCCAGCAATACTCGCCCTTGAGCGGAATCGACGGCAGCGGAGACGACCCCGTGGTCTTGAATACCACGCCCAGCAGCACCGGGTGCCACATCACGCCGCGGCCGTACTTCTGCGCGAGTTCGTCGATGCGGGTGCTGGCAAAGTAACCGTAGGGCGAGGAAAAATCGAAATAGAAATCGATGGGGGCGGTCATCGCGGGGGGCTCCGGTTCAGGTGCGACGGTTTGACAGGGACTGCGGAAACTTCATCCAAGCGCGCGGGCGATCAGGATCTTCTGGATATCGCTGGTGCCTTCGTAGATCTGGCACACGCGCACATCACGATAGATCCGCTCGACCGGGAAATCGTTCACATATCCGTAGCCGCCGAACACCTGGATCGCATCCGAGCATACGCGCTCGGCCATCTCGCTGGCGAACAGTTTGGCCATCGCGGCTTCTTTCAGGCAGGGCCGGCCGGCGTCCTTGAGCGACGCCGCATGCCACACCATCTGGCGCGCCACTTCGATCTGCGTGGCCATGTCGGACAGACGGAACTGCACGGCCTGGTGCTGGAACAGCGGCTGCCCAAAGCTCTCGCGCTCCTTCGCATAGGCCAGCGCGGCCTCGAACGCGGCGCGTGCCATGCCGATGCTTTGCGACGCGATGCCGATGCGGCCGCCCTCCAGCCCGGACAGCGCCATCTTGTAACCGGCGCCCTCTTCACCCAGCATGCAGTCGGCCGGAATCCGGCAGTCCTCGAACACGATCTGCGCGGTGTCCGATGAATGCTGGCCAAGCTTGTCTTCCAGGCACGCGACGATGTAGCCCGGCGTCGAGGTCGGCACCAGGAACGCGCTGATGCCGCGCTTTCCCGCCGCCTTGTCCGTGACCGCCATCACGATCGCCACATCGGCATGCTTGCCGCTGGTGATGAACTGCTTCACGCCGTTCAGCACGTAATGGCCGCCATCGCGCGTGGCCGTGGTGCGTAGCGCCGCGGCGTCCGAGCCGACGTGCGGCTCGGTCAGGCAGAACGCGCCGAGCATTTCGCCACGTGCCAGCGGCACCAGCCATTTCTGCTTCTGCGCATCGTTGGCAAAGGCCATCAGCATGCTGCAGACAGGGCAGTTGTTGACACTGATGACGGTCGACGTGCCGCCATCGCCAGCGGCAATCTCTTCAAGTATCAGCGCCAGCGACAGGTAGTCGAGACCCGCGCCGCCCAGTTCCTCGGGCACGGCCACGCCATAGGCGCCCAGGCGTGCCAGTTCCTTGTGCACATCCTTGGGAAAGGTTTTCTCGCGATCCCATTGCGCGGCCTGCGGCGCGATGACGTCCTGCGCAAACTGGCGCACGGCGTCACGGATCATTTCCTGTTCGGGAGTCAGCAGCATGAGCGTCGTTCTTTACCAGGGGATGGCCGTGCCATCGTAGTTGTGGAAGCTGCCGTTATCGTTGTGCGTCACGCCGGCCAGCGTGCGGCGCATGCCGGCAACGCTTTGCTGCGGCGTCAGGTCGGCGTTGGGGCCGCCCATATCGGTCTGCACCCAGCCCGGATGGAGCGCCACGCAGATGGCGTGGCGCGCATCGAGCGACACGCTCTTCAGCACCGCGTTGACCGCCGCCTTGCTGACGCGATACATCCACGCCGCATTGCTCTCCATGCCGCTGATGCTGCCCATTTTCGATGACAGCACGGCCAGCACGCCGCCCCGGCCGTGATTGCCGGTTTCGACGAACGGCAGCAGCAACGGCAGCGTCATCATCGGGCCGAGCACGTTGGCGTGCATCACGGCATCGAAGTCCTGCTGCGCGATCGGCTGCGCACCTTCGGTACGCGGGCCGATCACGCCGGCGTTGTAGATCGCCACATCGAAAGTCTCGCCATCGAGCTTCCAGCCCAGGCCAGCCACCTGGCCGGCATCGGTCAGGTCGATCTGGTGCGCCTCGGCGTCAAGCGCCTTGAGCGCGGCCACGCCTTCGTCGCTGCGCGCGGCAGCCACCACGCGCCAGCCATCGGCGCGATACTGCCTGACGAATTCGAGGCCGAGGCCCCGGGAAGCACCAAGAACGAGCGCGGTAGGCATGGCGAAACTCCAGCTGGTTAGTTGTTATCAGTTTCCGTCAGACGATCTCGATACCGACCGCAGTGGCTTCGCCGCCGCCGATGCACAGGCTGGCCACGCCACGCTTGCCGCCGGTCTTGCGCAGCGCGCCAATCAGCGTGGTCATGATGCGCGCACCCGAAGCGCCGATTGGATGCCCCAGCGCGCATGCGCCGCCGTGGATATTCACCTTGTCACGCGGAATCTTGAGGTCGTGCATCGCGGCCATCGGTACGACGGCAAACGCTTCGTTGATTTCGAACAGGTCCACGCTGTCGGTGGTCCAGTCGAGCTTGCGATAGAGCTTGGCAATGGCCTCCACCGGCGCGGTCGTGAACCAGCCCGGCGCCTGCGCGTGCGACGTATGGCCCAGCATGCGCGCGATCGGCACCAGGCCGAGCCGCTTCGCCGTGGACTCGCGCATCATCACCAGCGCGGCGGCGCCGTCGTTGATCGATGACGACGAGGCGGCGGTGATCGTGCCGTCCTTGGCAAACGCGGGCTTCAACGACGGGATCTTGTCCACCTTGATGCGGCGCGGGCCCTCATCGGTGTCGACGACCGTGTCGCCGCCCTTGCCCGATACCGTGACCGGAGCGATCTCCCAGCGGAAGTCGCCAGCTTCGGTGGCATGCTGGGCACGACGCACCGACTCCATCGCAAAGGCGTCCTGCTGTTCGCGCGTGAACTGGTACTTGGCGGCGCAGTCTTCGCCGAACGTGCCCATCGCGCGGCCTTTGTCGTAGGCATCCTCCAGGCCGTCCAGCATCATGTGGTCGTAGATCATGCCGTGGCCGATGCGATAGCCGCCGCGGCCCTTGGGAATCAGATACGGCGCGTTGGTCATGCTTTCCATGCCACCAGCCACGGCGACGTCGAACGATCCGGCCAGCAGGCCGTCGTAGACCGTCATCGCCGCGCGCATGCCCGAGCCGCACATCTTGTTGACCGTGGTACATGCCACGTCCAGCGGCAGCCCGGCGCCAAGCGCGGCCTGCCGCGCCGGGGCCTGCCCCTGTCCGGCGGGCAGCACGCAGCCGAACACCACTTCCTGCACCTGCTCCGGCTTGATGCCGGCACGCTCGACGGCGGCGCGGATGGCCGAGGCACCAAGCTGCGGCGCTGTCAGACTGCTCAGTTCGCTCTGGAACGCACCCATCGGGGTGCGTGCCGCAGAAACGATGACGATGGGATCGCTCGGATTTTGCATGTCTGTGTCTCCTCGAAGCAGGTGGGCTTCAGTCGTGGTTATCAGCGGATCGATGCTTGTGGCGGATCGCCGTATTGCTGCAGTGCTGCGGCGATCTGCGCCTGCAGTTCCGCATTGCTGCTGGCGGCCATGCCCAGGTCGCGCAGCAGGCCGTCGGACACGCCGTAGATCCATCCATGAACCGTCACGGCCTGGCCGCGGTCCCAGGCGTCCTGCAGCACGGTGGTCTGGCAGATGTTGTTGACCTGCTCGATCACGTTCAGCTCGCACAGGCGCGTATGCGCATCGTCCTCGCGCAGCACGGTGCCCAGGTAGGCCGAGTGCTTGTCGGCCACGTCCTGCACGTGGCGCAGCCAGTTGTCGCACAGGCCCACGCGCTCGCGCTTGAGCGCCACCTTCACACCGCCGCAGCCATAGTGGCCCACCACGGTGATATGGCGAACCTTGAGCACTTCCACGGCGAACTGGATCACGGACAGCGCGTTCAGGTCGCTATGCGAGATCACGTTGGCAATATTGCGATGGACGAACACCTCACCCGGAGCCAGTCCCAGGATCTGGTTGGCGGGCACGCGCGAATCGGAGCAACCGATCCACAGGTATTCGGGCGCCTGCTGGTTGGCCAGGCGCGTGAAGAACGTGGGGTCTTCCGCGTTGACGCGGTCTACCCATTCACGGTTGTTGCGGAACAGCTGGGCGATGGCGTCACTCATGCTGCCCTCCTTGCGTCGTCAGTTGATGCGGCACCGTAGCGGTGGATGAAGCGTTCTTTTTGTTGATAGGCAAAAAAGTCATGAACATGGCCGGCCAGGAGCCGGTCCTTGTGTTGCTGCCACATGGCAGCGTCAAAGAAGTCGGAATGGTGCCGCAGAAACGCGGCCCGCACGCGCGGATCCCCGAGCAGGAACGTGCGATATGTCTCCGGGAAGATGTCGTGCGGACGTACGGTGTACCACACCTCGCCCGACATTTCCTCTTCCTCGTTGCGCGGCTCGGGCACGCGCCGGATATTGCAGTCGGTCAGGTACTCGATTTCGTCGTAGTCATAGAACACCACGCGGCCATGCCGCGTGACGCCGAAATTCTTGTAAAGCATGTCGCCCGGAAAGATGTTCGCGGCCATCAGTTCCTTGATGGCATCGCCGTATTCCCGGATGCCGTGGTCCACCTGTTCGTCCGTGCCTTCCTGCAGCCAGATGTTCAGCGGCGTCATGCGCCGCTCGATATACAGGTGCCGCACCACGATTTCGTCGCTGCCGTCCGCGCCGCGCTGGCGTTCCAGCATCGACGGCACCTGCTGCTCCAGCTCGCGCACCAGTGCATCGTCAAAGCGCGACAGCGGAAAGGCCACGTCCGAATATTCGAGCGTATCGGCCATGCGGCCCACGCGGTCATGCTGCTTCACAAGCTGGTATTTCGATTCCACCAGTTCGCGCGTGGTTTCCTTGGGTGCCGGGAATGCGTCGCGAATCACCTTGAACACATACGGAAACGACGGCAGCGTAAATACCAGCATGACCAGTCCGCGAATGCCGGGGGCAACGATGAACTTGTCCGACGAATGCTGCAGGTGGTGCAGGAAGTCCCGATAGAACAGGTTCTTGCCCTGCTTCTGCAAACCCAGCGATGTGTAAATCTCCGCGCGCGACTTGCGCGGCAGCAGGTCGCGCAGGAACGTGACGTAGGCCGACGGGATTTCCATATCGACCAGAAAATAGGCGTGGGCGAACGAGAACAGCACCAGCAGTTGCTCGGGATGCAGCAGCACCGTGTCGAGCATCAGCTTGCCCGATGGCCCGTGGATGACCGGAATCGCCATCGGATACGTCTGGTCGCCATTCAATACCCGGCCGATGATGAAGGCGGACTTGTTGCGATAGAACAGCGACGACAGCGTGTGAACCTGGAAATTCGGCGCGATGCGGAATTCGCCCGCATGCTCGCGGATCGCCCGCAGTACGTAGCCGATGTCGCGTTTCAGGTCTTCGAACGGCGTCTCCAGCTGAAAGTTGTGCACGATCCGCTCAAAACACGCAGCCATGCCTTCGCGGCTGCCCGGGTAGTAGGCGCGATACGTTGGCTTGGTCGGCGATTCTTCGTTTTCGATGTACTCGGTCGACACGGCCGGGCGCACGAAGATGAAATCGTTGTTGAAGTACGAACGGTGCAGGATGCGCGTGCAGATCGAATTGAAGAACGTCTCGGCAAGTTCCGGCTGGTGGTGATTCGTCAGCAGTCCGATGTAGTGCAGCTTGATCTGCTGCCAGATATCGTCCTCGATCCGCTCCGCGTCGTATTCGTCCTGCAGCGTCACCACGGCCTCGTGCACGCGCTCGTTGTAGTAAGCGATGCGGTCGCGCTGCAGCTTCTGCAAGCCGTGCCAGTCCGCTGCCTCGAAGCGGGCCTTGGCCGCGATGCTGGCCTCGCGGAACAGCCGGTAATGCTTGTCGAACCCGTCCAGCATGGTCCGCGCCACATCGTAGGCAATCTGCGAAGAGAGCAGCTTGGGGAAGTGCGACATGACTCGAAGGGTTCCGGACGCGCGGTAGGACGGCTCGCAATCGAAATTGTAACGGCGTTCGGTACTTACCTTCGGGTAGCTCCGAACGCCGGGATCACTTCTGAACTTACATGGTTTCCGCGAACAGTTCGCGGCCAATCAGCATGCGGCGGATCTCCGAGGTGCCCGCGCCGATCTCGTACAGCTTGGCATCGCGCCACAGCCGGCCGACCGGATATTCGTTGATGTAGCCGTTGCCGCCCAGGATCTGCACCGACTCGCCAGCCATCCACGTTGCCTTCTCGGCCGTGTACAGGATGACCGCGGCGCAATCCTTGCGCACCTGGCGCACGTGGTCGGTGCCCAGTGCATCGAGGTTCTTGCCCACCGTGTAAAGGTAGCTGCGCGCGGCCTGCAGCGTGGTGTACATGTCGGCGACCTTGCCCTGGATCAGCTGAAATTCGCCGATGCTCTGGCCAAACTGCTTGCGGTCGTGGATGTACGGCGTGACCACGTCCATGCAGGCCTGCATGATCCCGACCGGGCCGCCCGACAGCACGGCGCGCTCGTAGTCCAGCCCGCTCATCAGCACCTTGGCGCCGCTATTTTCGGCACCGAGGATGTTTTCCACGGGCACTTCGACGTCCTGGAACACCAGTTCGCCGGTGTGCGATCCGCGCATGCCCAGTTTGTCGAGCTTCTGCGCCACCGAGAAACCCTTCATGCCCTTTTCGACGATGAATGCGGTCATGCCACGCGCGCCGAGGTCCGGCTCGGTCTTGGCGTAGACCACCAGCACGTCGCAGTCCGGCCCGTTGGTGATCCACATCTTGGTGCCGTTCAGCACGTACCGGTCACCCTTGAAGTCGGCGCGCAGCTTCATGCTGACCACATCCGACCCGGCGTTCGGCTCGCTCATGGCCAGCGCGCCAATCCATTCGCCCGATATCAGCTTGGGCAGGTACTTCGCCTTTTGGGCGGCCGTGCCGTTGCGGTGGATCTGGTTCACGCACAGGTTCGAATGGGCGCCGTAGGACAGGCCGACCGACGCCGATGCCCGGCTGATTTCCTCCATCGCGATCATGTGCGCCAGGTAGCCCATGTTGGCGCCGCCGTATTCCTCGGCCACGGTGATGCCCAGCACGCCCAGGTCGCCCATCTTCTTCCAGGCGTCCATCGGAAACTGGTCGGTGCGATCGATTTCGCCGGCGCGCGGCGCCAGCTCGGCCTGCGCCCAGCTGCGGACGGACTCGCGCAGCATCTCGATGTCTTCGCCAAGGTCGAATTTCAGGCCGGGAAGGTCAGTCATGGTCGTGTCTCCTGTACGTGTCCGGGTATTTTATTGACGTTTACGTAAACGTCAATTGGTATGGCCGCCAAGTGCGGTTTTGCTTTCGTTTTCAGGCCGTGCGTGCCTTGCCCGCATCATGGTGGGTAGCCAGCAGGGCCTTGCACTGGCGTTCGTGCTGGTCGATTTCGGCCAGTTGGGCTTGCAGGTCTTCCATCTGGCGTTCCAGCGTGCCGCGATGCTGGGCCAGCAGATGAAGAAAGCGTTCCAACTGCGGTGCCGTATCACGCGGCGACTCATAGAGATCCAGAATTTCGCGGATTTCATTGAGAGTGAGTCCCAACCTTTTGCCGCGCAGCGTGAGCTTAAGGCGCGTACGCTCGCGGCCGTTGTAGACGCGCTTGCGGCCGCTGGGCCCTTCGCGGTCTGGCGAGAGCAGGCCCTGGTCTTCATAAAAACGGATCGCGCGCGGCGTAATCTCAAACTCGCGCGAAAGGTCGGTAATCGTGTAGGTGGCGGAAGATGGCTGAGCCGACATATGGCGTCCTGCAAAAATGAACGGTCGTTCGCGTATTCGTTGCGCAATCAACTTTTTCGTCTAAGATGACGTGCATGGCTTGCGAATTGACGTTAACGTTAGCGTCAACCGGAGCGCATGACAATCCAAAGTAGAGCGTGCCCCGCGAGCGCGCCGGAAATCGACGAGACAAACCCCATGAACGCACTCGAACATCAGCTTCAATATCCGTTTGGCGACACCATGCCGGAACCGGGCGCACGTCAGGAAGTGGCGCCGGGCGTCTACTGGCTGCGCATGCCGCTGCCGTTTGCGCTGGACCACATCAACCTGTGGCTGCTGCGCGACCGCATCGATGGCCGCGATGGCTGGACGATCATCGATTGCGGCATCACCAACGACGCCATCCGCGCGCACTGGGAAACCATCTTCGCCAACGAGCTGGAAGGGCTGCCCGTGCTGCGCGTGCTGGTGACGCACTGCCACCCCGACCACGTCGGCCTGGCGCACTGGCTCTGCAAACGATGGGACGTGCGCCTGTGGATGAGCCTGGGCGACTACATGTCCGCGCGCGTGATGGCGGGCGGCTCGGGCGTCGGCTCCAATGCCGGTGGCGATTTCGCGGCCAGCCATTTCGCGCGTCATGGCCTGGTCGATCCGGACAATCTCGAAAAGCTGCGCGCGCGCAAGAGCTACTACCCATCGCTGGTGCCGGACCTGCCGACCCAGTATCGGCGACTGATGGATGGCGACACCGTGCAGATCGGCGCCGATCCGGCCACGGCATCGTGGCGGGTCATCACCGGTTACGGCCACGCGCCTGAACACGTCGCGCTGTACAACGCCGCCACCAATGTGCTGATTTCCGGGGACATGGTGCTGCCGCGCATTTCCACCAATGTCAGCGTGTTCGACATGGAGCCGGAAGCCAATCCGCTGCAGCTCTACCTCGATTCGCTGGACAAGTACGAAGACCTGCCCGCCGACGTGCTGATCCTGCCGTCGCACGGCCGGCCGTTCCGCAATCTCCATACGCGGATCCAGCAACTGCGCGAGCACCACGTCGACCGGCTGGCGGAAACCGTGCAGGCCTGCGCCGAAAAGCCCTGCAACGCCCACGACATCGTCGGTGTGATCTTCCGCCGCCAGTTCGATATCCACCAGTTGACGTTCGCGATGGGCGAGGCGCTGGCGCACCTGCATGCGCTATGGCATCGCGGTGAATTGGCGCGCCGGGTGGACGAGGATGGCGTCGTGCGGTTTACGAAAGCCTAGAAGCCAGCCGCCAGCGTCTTCAGGTAGCGCGCGCCGGCCACGGCGCGGCTGCCATACCAGGACAGCATCTCGCCATCCACCAGCAGCACAGGCTTGCCGATCTGCCGCTCCAGCGCGTCGGCATGATCTTCGGTGAAGCGATACGGCTCGGTCGACAGCAGCACGGCGTCAAGCTCGCGCACCAGCGCGTCGCTCCAGCGGAACGTCGGATACCGCTCGCCCTCGGCATTCGGGCGGCTGCAGTCCCCATCGACGCAGGCCTCTGGCGCGGCGTCCGGCCACGTTGCCCAGTTGACCTGGGCCAGCATCTGGCTGATGTAGGTATCGCGCGCCACCGTCATCCACGGGTCCTGCCAGATCGCGTAAAGCACGCGCCGCGCGGGCCATGCCGTGTCGCGCAACGCGCCCAGCGCCGCGCGTAAATCGTCGGACAGCCGCGCGGCCTCGGCCTCGCGGCCGAATATTCCGCCGATCAGCGAATAGAGCGCGAAGTTGTCGTCCGGCTTGCATGGATGCGTGACGATGACGTGCGGCACAAATCCTCGGATTTCATCGACGGTTTCGCGGCGATTTTCGTCGATGTTCACGATCACATGGGTCGGCGCCAGCGCGCGCAGGCGGTCGAGCTTGACGTCCTTGGTGCCACCGACCTTTTCGACCGCCCGCACCGCGGGTTCGGGATGGATGCAGAAGCCGGTCCGCGCAACGGTCTGGTCCGCCAGTCCCAGATCGAACAACAACTCGGTGATCGACGGCACCAGCGATGCGATCCGCACCGTGCCGCGTGCCGGGCCGTGCTGCTGGCCGATTGCATCGGTCCACATCAGGCGCTCCGCGACTGGCGCGGCTTGCGTGGCGCGCGCCGGAACAGCGCGTCGTAAAGCCAGCGCGGCATGACATGCAGCACCGATGCCACCACGCCCATCTGCCACGGAATCACCGCAAAGCGCGAGCCAGCGGCGATCTTCCGCACAGCCTTGCGCGCGAAGACGTCGGCATCCATCAGAAACGGCATCCGGTACGGGTTGTGCGTCGTCATCGGCGTGCGGATATAGCCCGGCGCGATGGTCACCACGCGAATGCGCTCGCGCGACTGTTCGAGCCGCAGGCTTTCCAGCAGTTTGATCACGGCGGATTTCGATGCACTGTACGCGCCGCCGCCGGGCAGGCCACGGATGCCGGCCACGCTGGCAATGCCGACCAGCGTGCCACGCCAGCCGTCGGGGCCGGGCGGCTGGCTGCGCATCGGCGCCAGGAAAGGCTGAAACGTGGTCAGCGTGCCAAACCAGTTGGTGTCCATGACCGTGCGAAACACTTCCAGGTCCTCGCGCTCGCTGGCCACGGTGCCCACCGAGACGCCGGCGTTGGCAATCACGACATCGGGGCATCCGACATGCGCCAGGAAATCGGCGGCCGCGGCGTTCATGGCATCGGCATCCCGCACGTCGGCGGCGTAGAGGCGTACCGCATCAGGATTTGGCAGTGTGTTGGCAAACGCGCGAAGCGCGTCCTCACGTCGGCCGACCAGGCCGAGTGTGGCGCCCTGTTCCGCGTAGGCACGGGCCAGGGCCTGGCCAATTCCGCTGGAGGCGCCGGTCAGGAAGATTTTCTGGGAGTTCATGGGTGGGAATATAACGCGGCCGGCCATTGAAAGGCTGGCCCTCTCCCCCGCCCCTCTCCCGCAGGCGGGAGAGGGGAGAAAACCGAGGGTGATTGATACATCCACGGTCTGCCCGCTTTCTTCTGCGTCGCGGGAGAGGGGAGAAAACCGGGGGCGATTGATACGCCTACGGTCTGCCCGCCTTCTTCGGCGGCGCGGGAGAGGGGGAAAAAACGGCGGCGATTGATACGCCTACGGTCTGCCCGCTTCTTCCGCGTCGGTCAGCGCGTCAAATGGCCGCGCCGCCCAAAACAAAACAGCCCGGTGCATCGCTGCACCGGGCTGTTTGATTCGGTCCGATATTCGATCAGAGCTTCTTGTCGCGCACGCCCGTCACCAGGAAGTCCATCGCCTGGATCGCGGCACCCTTGGTACCAGCAATCGACGGCGAGGTTTCATACTTGCCCTGCACCACCACGGTCGGCACGCCATCGATCTTGTATGCGTCGGCGATCTTGTTGGCGCGCTGCGAGTTGGTGGTCACCGAGAACGAGTTGTAGGTGTCCAGCCATTGCTTGCGGTCGATACCGTTGGCAGCCATGAAGTCGGCAATCTCGTTCGGGTCCACCATGCGCTTGCGCTGCTTGTGGATCGCGTCGAAGACCTTGGTGTGCATGGCGTCGACCTTGCCCAGCGCTTCCAGCGCGTAGAAGATCTTCGTATGCGGCAGCAGGTCGTCGCGGAAGGCCACCGGCACCCGCTTGAACACCACGTCCTTGCCCTGCTTCTTGATCCACGCTTCCAGCTCCGGCTCGAAGTCGTAGCAGTGCGGGCAGCCGTACCAGAAGAATTCGGTCACTTCGATCTTGCCAGCGGGCACCGCCTGCGGGGCTTTCAGAACCGTGTAGTCCTTGCCTTCCGTCGGCGCGGCCATAGCGGCGGGCGCGGACATCAGCAGGCCGCTCACGGCGGCAGCGGTGGCGATCAATGCGGCGATTTTCTTCATGTCAGAAGGGCCTTACGGGTTGAACTTGCTCAACGAGCGAATGGATTGGGTCTATGACCCTGGCGGTGCAACTTGGTTCTCGATGCCGCCGCCAGTCCGGGTATTTTCGCCAGATTACTGCTTGGTGAAACGAATCACCGACGCGTCGAAGCCAGCCGACTGCAGGCGGTCGCGCGCGCGGTTCATGTCCTCGATCCGGTTGAACGGCCCCAGTCGAACGCGGTACATCTTGACGCCGTTGACATCGCGGTCGGTCACCTTGGCCTCGAAGCCCTGCATCGCCAGGTTGGCTTTCTGACGATCGGCGTCATCCTGCGACCGGAATGCACCAACCTGCAGCAGGTAGCCAACCTTGTTGGCATCGGCCTGGGCGATCTCGGCGATCGGGTCGGCCACCGGCTTCTCAGCCGGGCGTGCCGCCGGCTTTTCGGCAGGCTTCTCGGCCGGCTTGCTGGCCACGGCGCCATTGCTGGCGCCAGGTACCTCGGCCGGGCGGCTGGTCGCCGCGGGCGGTTGCTGCGGGGCGGCCGGCTGGTCGGGCTGGCCCACCGGCTTGGCCGGCGTCTTGCTCCACAGCGGCCGGTTCGGATCGGTCGGCTCGGCGTTCGGCTGGGCCTGCTGGGCCGGATTCGGCAGCGCGCTGGCCACATTGCCTGGTTCGGTCGGGCGCGGCGCGGGCGTGTTGCCGTTGCCCTTGAACGGGGCCGGCGACTTGGTGATATACAGCGCGATGACCACGGCAATGGCCAGGCCGACGATCAGCCCGAGCACCAGGCCCAGGAACGTGCCGCCACGCTGCGTCTGGCGATGGCGGACGGCGCGCGGAGCGCGCTTTGCATTGTGTTGCATGTAGTCCTCTTCGGTGATGCCGGGGATTATAGAGCCAGTCCGATGACGCGAAGTTCAGGCGGCCGGCGATTCCTGTTCCGGGGCGCGGTCCATGCGTTGCGGCGCCGATACGCCAATCACGGCCAGGCCGTTCTTGAGCACCTGCCGCGTGGCGGCCAGCAGCGCCAGGCGCGCGCGCTTGACGGTTTCATCGTCCACCAGCACGCGGTCGGCGTTGTAGAACGTGTGGAAGTCGCCAGCCAGGTCGCGCAGGTAGAACGCCACGGCATGCGGCGCCAGTTCGCCCGCCGCGGCGGCCAGCATGTCCGGGAACTCGGCCAGGCGGCGGCCCAGCGCGATGGCCTGCGGGCTGACGTCGGCCGCGGTCACGGCGGCCAGGTCCACGCCGGCCAGCTCCGGCAGGCGGGCCTGCCAGTCCGCGCCGCCCCATGCCTCGAAGATCGAGCAGATACGGGCATGGGCGTACTGGACGTAGTACACCGGGTTCTCGTCGTTCTGCTTCAGCGCCAGATCCACGTCGAACACGAATTCCGTGTCGGCCTTGCGCGACAGCAGGAAGAAGCGCACCGCATCGCGGCCGCGCGTGAAGTGCGCGGGCCAGTCGGCCACGCCGGCTTCCAGGCAGCCACGGATCGTATCGTCGCCGCCGTTGCTCCATTCGATCAGGTCGCGCACGGTCACGTACGAGCCGGCACGCTTGGAGATCTTCACCTCCTCGCCGTTCTTCATCACGGTGACCATCTTGTGCAGCACGTAGTCGGGGTAGCCCTTGGGAATGCCGATGTCCAGGCCCTGCAGGCCGGCGCGCACGCGGGCAATGGTGCCGTGGTGGTCGCTGCCCTGCACGTTGATGACCTTGGCGAAACCACGCTCCCACTTGGTGGTGTGGTAGGCCACGTCCGGCACGAAATACGTGTACGTGCCGTCGGACTTCTTCATGACGCGGTCCTTGTCGTCGCCGTCGTCAGTGGTGCGCAGCCACAGCGCGCCTTCGTTCTCGTACGTCTTGCCCTTCGAGATCAGCGACTGCACGGCGCCTTCCACGCGGCCGTCGCTGTACAGCGACGATTCCAGGTAGTAGCGGTCGAACTTGACGCCAAACGCCTGCAGATCGATGTCCTGCTCGTTGCGCAGGTAGGTCACGGCGAACTTCCGGATCGACTCGATATCCTCCACATTGCCCGACGCGGTCACCGGTTCGCCGTCCGAGGCCGAAACGGTCTTGCCGGCCAGGAAGTCGGCGGCGATATCGGCGATGTAGTCGCCGTTGTAGGCCGCTTCCGGCCAGCCGGCGTCACCGGGCTTCAGGCCGCGCGCACGTGCCTGGACCGACACAGCCAGCGTCTGGATCTGCACGCCGGCGTCGTTGTAATAGAACTCGCGGTGCACGTTCCAGCCCTGCCAGGCCAGCAGGTTGGCCAGCGCGTCGCCCAGGGCCGCCTGGCGGCCGTGGCCCACGTGCAGCGGGCCGGTCGGGTTGGCCGACACGAACTCGACCAGCACCTGGCCGTGCTCACCGGCCGGGCGCGCGCCGTAGCGGTCCGCGTCGGCCAGCACGGCGCGCAGCACCTCGGCGCGGGCGGCGGGGCTCAGGCGGAGGTTGATAAAGCCCGGGCCGGCAATCTCCAGCGCCGCCACCAGCGCCGACGCGCGCGGGTCGGCCTGGACGGCGTCCACCACCTTCTGCGCCAGTTCGCGGGGATTGGTCTTCAGCGCCTTGGCCACCTGCATGGCGATATTGCACGCCAGGTCGCCGTGGGCGGCCTGCTTGGGGCGCTCGAACGTGACCGCGGGCAGGGTGGCGTCGGCCGGGGCGAGCGCGCGCACGGCATCGGTGAACGCGGCGGCAAGTTGGGAGGTCTGAACAGGCAGCATGGATGTCTTGGCCCTGGAGGCTGGAATGCTTCCGGCGGGGGCGGGTCCAAAGTGAAGGCCCCGCCGCGCGCGCCGGCAGTGGAAATCGGGAAACGCGGAATTTTATCAGGTGCTATGCTGACATCATGCGACGGCCTGTGCGCCCCGCGCCCGCAATGTCGCGATACGTGAAAGGAAACATCATGCTGATCACCTTCAAATCCCACGCGGCGCAAGACCTGATCATGATGAAAGATCTTGCCATCACGCTGCTTGGCATCATCGGCAAGCATCTGGGCGAACGCGGGGTGATCACGTCCGAGGAAATGCCGGCGGCAATCCGCAAGCTGGAAGCCGCCGTCCAGGACGCGAAGAAGGTTCATCCCGCCGATACCACGGTCCACCCCGGCCCGGACGACGAGCGCGAAGAAGAACCGCTGCACCTGGGCCAGCGCGCCTTCCCGTTCCTGGACATGCTGCGCGCCTCGCAGAAGGAAGGCACCAACGTGATGTGGGGCGTCTGACCCCGCTTCGCGCCCCGCTCCGCTCCACCGCGCACGCCAAGGCGCCGCCGTCCGCGCGGCGCCGGTACTGACCGCTCCCCGGCGGCCTTCTCGCCCGCCCGCCCCGATTCGCCTCCAAGCAGAAAGCAAACTGAAAGGTTCGGCGCCTGCATGAGCGGAACGCATAAAAAAACCCGAACACCGCTTGGGTGTCCGGGCGTCCCGGATCAGGGATATATCCGGAAAGGGGGTTGTTGCTGGGGTAAGGGGAGCGTCCCTCGAATTTCGTGCCGCTTTCGCGCGCTACTCGCCGTTGCGCCGTGCCGCCAGCAGCAGTCCGACACAGGCACCCACCAGCGCCGCGATGCCCACCGCCTTGAGCGGCGACTCGACAACGCGCTGGCGCCCGTGATCGACGGCCACGTCGACCTGGCCGCGCGCCCAGTGCACGCCGTCGATGCCGCGTTCCCGCATGCGGTCGGTCAGGTCGTGAGCGCGCGCGCGCAACCGGCGGCCGGCGGCCATGCCTTCGGCGGAGCCTTCACGCGCCAGCACATCGATGGTCTGCTGGAGTTGCGCGATCAGAGCCTTGACCTCGTCCGATACGGGCGCCACGGCATCGCGGGTATCGCGCGCGGCATGCCGGATGTGGCGCACCGCGGCGTCGGCGCTGTCTTGCAGGTGGTTGATTTCCTTCCGGATCTTTGGATTCTGCGTGAGCATGGGTACTCCTTTGTCCATTCCTTGGCGTGGCGGCCCACGGCCGGTGGCCGTCCGCGGGCCACGCATTGCTGGCGCTTACCGTCGACGCACCAGTCCCATCACGGCCGCTACCAGGGCCACGACCAGGAAGATGAAGAACAGGATCTTTGCGATTTCCACCGCGCCGGCCGCAATACCGCCGAAGCCGAAGATAGCCGCCACCAGGGCGACAATGAAAAAGACGAGTGCGTAGTACAGCATGACCAGTCTCCCGAGGTTAACGAGCGCACCAGCCTGGTGGCGCGTTCGGCTTGCGCCACGGTGCACAAGCTCATAGCCTCATCCTAGGGTTCCACCTGTAGACCGCACACCGAAACCAGACCGATTCAGATGTCAGCCAAGTCCTACAACGCGCGCCGCGCCGCACCGGATGCGAAGCCGCAGCCGTGCCGGTACGATTGACCGCACTGACCTCATGTGATTCCATGTCCGCTCGTTCGCTCGCCCGAACGGGCGCACATCTCAACCGCTGATTGCCGATTGCCGATGGCCAAGCATTCCTTACTCCTGAGAAACACCCTGCTGCTGGCCGGCGGCATCGTGCTGACACTGGCCGTGCTGATCGCGTCGGAAACGGGCAACCTGCGCCTGCGCGAAGGCTATACCGAGGCCATCCGTTCCCAGCAGTTGCAGAGCGACCTGGGCGCGTTGATGGGCGAACTGGTCAATGCCGAAGCGGGGCAGCGCGGTTTTCTGCTGACCGGCAAGGACAGCTACCTGGACCCGTATTACAAGGCACTGCCGCACATCACCGAGCTGATGGCACGCATCCGCCAGCACTATGCGAACGACCCCGAAGGGCTGCGCCAGTTTGGAGAAGCGTCGCAGTTCGTCACGCGCAAGCTCAACGAGATGGCACTGACGCTGGTGTATGGCAAGCGCGATGTCGACGTGGCGCTGGACATGATTCGCACCGACTTCGGCAAGCAGACGATGGAAAGCGCGCGGCGCGGCCTGGAACACCTGCAGGTACGTGAATCGGGCACGGTCACGCACAACCTGGAAGCGGCCGAGCACGATCTGCAACTGTCACGCTATGGCATCGGCCTGCTGACCGCGATCAACATCCTGCTGCTCGTGGCAGTGGGGCTGGGCCACCAGCGCCGCATGAAGATGGCCGAGGCGGCGCGCGCGCAACTCGAAGAAGAAAGCGCCCGACTGGACCGCAAGGTGCGCGCGCGCACGCGCCAGCTATCCGCGCTGGCAGCCCACCTGCAGCGTGTGACGGAAGATGAGAAAACGCGGCTGGCAAGGGAACTGCACGACGAACTCGGCGCGATTCTCACTGCCATCAAGCTGGACCTGCATTGGGTGAAGATGCGCGTGCAGGCGTCGCACCCCGACGCGCGCGACAAGATCACGCGCGTGATGCAGCACGCGGACCAGGCCATCCAGATCAAGCGCCGCCTGATCGAGGACCTGCGTCCAACCGTGCTGCTGAACCTGGGCCTGCGCGAAGCCATCGTGCAGCATGTGGAGGATGTGGGCGCGCGCAACCAATGGGACACGAAACTGGACCTGCCCGAGTCGCTGCCACCGCTGCGCGACAACGCCGCCATCGCGCTGTATCGCATCGTGCAGGAGTCACTGACCAACGCCAGCAAGTACGCCAATGCAAAACACATTTCGGTTGCCCTGGCCTGCACCAGCCAGCAACTGACGATGAGCGTGCGCGACGACGGCCGTGGCCTGCCGCCCGATTTCGATGCGGGCAGCATCGCGGGCCATCATGGCTTGCTCGGGATGGAACAGCGGGTGCTGGCGCTGGGCGGGACGATCGATGTCGACTCCTCGCCGGGCCAGGGCGTGTCGATCCGCATCGAGGTGCCGCTGACCACCAGCGTCCTGGCACCGCCGGAAGAAACCACCGAAATCTGAGTCGCCGCCGGACGCCGGGCGGCGCCCGCTTGCGCGGCCGGTTAAGACGCCGACGTCGCGTAGTCCTCGATCACGCGGAACACCTGCTCCAGTTCCAGCGACTTGTCGAAGAAATAGTCGGCGCCCGCCTCCGTGCACTGGCGCCGGTACATCGATACCTGCGCGTGATTGGTGTAGACAATGCGGATGCCGGACAAGCGGGCTTTCTGCATCTCGCGTAGCACGTTGATGCCATTGCCCTGACGCAGCTGCAGGTCGACGATCGACACATCGTAGTTGCCGTGCGTGGCCAGTTTCACCGCCCCGCTTTCCGTATCGGCCCAGTCCACCGATTCCACGAACGGAAAGGCCGTGAGGTATTCCAGCAGCATGCCCCGTAGTACCTCGGAGTCCTCGATCAGGAGGACCCGCAGCGAACGGTTGGATGAGGCCGAGGCTTGCTCCGGCATGGCGCTAGGCAACTGTCAGGCGAAGGGGTTGGCGATCAGTGATGCGCGCATGATGAATACGAAAGCCGGCCTATTCCACGAGTCCGTTTTTGATGGCGTAGTAGGTCAGATCGGCATTGGTCTTCATGCCCATTTTCTCCAGGATGCGGGAGCGGTAGGTACTCACGGTTTTGACGCTGAGAAACAGCTCATCGGCAATCACCGATACCGACTGGCCGCGCGAGAGTTTGCAGAAGATCTGGAACTCCCGCTCGGAAAGCGTCTGGTGAACGGGCTGCTCGGTCGGTTTGTCGAGTCCACCGATCAGCAGGTCCGCAACGGTGGGACTCACGTAGCGGCGACCCTGCGCCACGGTCCGGATGGCCTTGACCAGGTCGTCGGGCGCCGACTCCTTGGTCAGATAGCCTGAAGCGCCGGCACGGATCAGGTTGATCGCGTACTGGTCTTCCGGATAGGTGGACAGGATCAGCACCGGCAGGTTGGGCAGGCGCTGACGAATAAGCTTCAGCACATCGATGCCGTTGCGGTCCGGCATCGAAATATCGAGTACGAGCACGTCGAACTCGCTGTCGCGCAACTGCGCCATCACTTCGTCGCCACTGGCGGCTTCGCCCGTCACCTTGATGTCGGGTTCCTCGGAAATGAACTGGCGCAGACCGGCGCGCACGATCTCATGATCGTCGGCGATCAAGACGCGGATCATCGGTGTCTCCACGGTGAGGGGGCGGCCCGTCTGCCGTGAGACGGCCGGGCCGGTTCCCTGCATTGTAGTGCCGGCCCAACGCGGAATATGTCGGTGTCAGGCTGACATGACGCGCCACGGCGACACTTCGGGAACGCTATGAAAACGTCCGATGGGGGAATCCGGCGCGGCGAAAATGCTGCATTGCGGCGGCGTGGCCGGCAACGCAAAACGGGCGCCCCAAGGGGCGCCCGTCCGTCCATTCGCAGCGACGATGCCGGGGCGGTCTGGAGGGCCCGCCCGGCATCGCTGGCCGGTTACTTCGTAGTCGTGCTCGCGCCGGCGTCGGCACCAGCCGCGGCGCCCAGCGTATCGCCCTTCTTCGACTTCGACTTGGCGTGGCTGGTGTGCTTGCCCTTGCTTTCCTTGTCAGTGGTGGTCGACGAAGCGGTTGTATCGTTGTGCGCCTTCGCGCCCAGGCTGGCCTTGCTGCCCGAATCCGCCGAACTCGGGCTGGCCGGCGTTACCGCGCCACCCGCTGCTCCACCGGCATTGATACCGGCATTGGCGCTTGCATTCGGGGAGGGTGCGTTCACGGAGGCTCCAACGCCGGTTTGGGTGCCAACCGTGGCACCGGTGCCTTGGGCCATCGCCAGCGACGAGGCAGCAGCAATCGACAGGGCGGACAGAGAGATCAGCAGCTTCTTCATGGGAGAGACTCCTTTACTGAATGCTCCGCGGCGAAACATTCGCTGCGGCATTCACGCGGTGTCACGTGAACTGGGTTCCAGTCTATGGAGCTAACCCCGGCCGGTCTGTGAGCACTTGTCAGCTTCTGTAAGCAGTCGTGAAGACATTGCGAACATTGTCGGAGAGCGACTCACACGTCCCGCCAGATAACGTGTCGGTCATATTCTCCTTACGTTTCAACGCTATCGATCGCGCATGCGGGCAATAAAAAACCGGGATGCCACTGTCACGCGGCATCCCGGCCATTGCAACTGCTTACAGCTTCAGTGAAGCAATTACAGGTTTGGCGCCAGCGCCCGCTCCAGCGTCAGGCGATCTTCGCCGCGGCGGGCCACCATATCGTCGAGTTGGTCCTGCCCGATCTTGCCGACGCTGAAATACGTCGAGTCCGGATGCGCCAGGTAGAAGCCGCTCACCGACGCGGCCGGCGTCATCGCCAGCCCCTCGGTGATGCCCATGCCGATCTCGGTCGCATCGAGGAATTCGAACACGGGCGCCTTCACCGTATGTTCCGGGCACGCCGGATAGCCCGGTGCCGGACGGATACCGCGATACGCCTCGGAGATCAGCTGATCGTTGTTCAGCGTCTCGCCGGCGTCGTAACCCCAGAGGTCCTTGCGCACGCGCTCGTGCAGGCATTCGGCAAAGGCTTCGGCCAGGCGGTCGGCCAGCGCCTTGAGCATGATCGCGCTGTAGTCGTCATGATCCGCTTCGAACTGCGCTTCCTTTTTGTCTACGCCGATACCGGCCGTGACCGCAAACAGGCCAATGTAGTCCGCCACGCCGCTCGACTTCGGCGCGATGAAGTCGGCCAGGCAGCGATTGGGACGGCGCACGCCGTCCACCACGGGGCGTTCGCTTTGCTGACGGAGGTTGTGCCAGGTCAGCGCCACCTTGCTGCGCGATTCGTCGGTGTAGATCTCGATATCGTCGTCATTGACCGTGTTGGCCGGCAGCAGCGCCATCACGCCATTGGCGGTCAGCCAGCGGCCCTGGATCAGGCGGGCGAGCATGCTCTTGCCGTCGGAGTACACCCGGCGTGCCGATTCGCCAACGATCTCGTCGTTGAGGATGTCCGGGAATTTGCCGGCCAGGTCCCACGTCTGGAAGAACGGGCCCCAGTCGATGTAGTTGGCCAGTTCCGACAGGTCGTAGTTACGGAACACGCGGCGGCCGATGAACTTCGGCTTTGGCGGCACGTAACCGTTCCACTCGATCGGCGTCTTGTTGGCACGCGCCTGCGCCAGCGTCACCATCGGCGTGGCCTTCTTGTTGGCGTGCTGGGTGCGGATGCGATCGTAGTCGGACTTCAGGTCGTCCAGGTACTTCGCGGCGCCTTCATCGGACAGCAGGCTCGATGCCACGCTGACCGAGCGCGAAGCGTCCGGCACGTAGACCACGGGACCTTCGTAGTTCGGCGCGATCTTGACCGCCGTATGCACGCGCGACGTGGTGGCGCCGCCAATCAGCAGCGGAATCTTCTTCACGCGGAAGTAGTCGTCGCGCTGCATCTCGGACGCCACGTAGGCCATTTCCTCAAGCGACGGCGTAATCAGACCGGACAGGCCCACGATATCCGCGCCCTCGACCTTGGCTCGCGCCAGGATCTCGTTGCACGGCACCATCACGCCCATGTTCACGACTTCAAAGTTGTTGCACTGGAGCACCACCGACACGATGTTCTTGCCGATGTCGTGCACGTCGCCCTTCACGGTCGCGATCACGATCTTGCCCCGTGCGCGCACATCGCCGCCAGCTTCGGCCAGCAAGCGTTTCTCTTCCTCGATGAACGGCAGCAGGTGCGCCACGGCCTGCTTCATCACGCGCGCGCTCTTGACCACCTGCGGCAGGAACATCTTGCCCGCGCCGAACAGGTCGCCGACGATGTTCATGCCATCCATCAGCGGGCCTTCGATGACCTCGATCGGACGTCCGCCGCGCGCTTCCACCTGCTGGCGCACTTCCTCGGTGTCCTCGACGATGAACGTGGTGATGCCATGTACCAGCGCGTGCGCCAGGCGCGCGCCCACCGGCACCGGCGCCTCGGGCGTGCCGCGCCAGGCCAGGTTCTCTTCCTTCTTCTGCCCGCCGCCCTTGAAGCGGTCAGCCACCTCAAGCAGGCGATCGGTGGCGTCATCGCGGCGGTTCAGCACCACGTCTTCCACGCGCTCGCGCAGTTCGGCATCGAGCTGGTCGTACACGCCGAGCTGGCCGGCGTTGACGATGCCCATGTCCATGCCCGCCGCGATGGCGTGGTACAGGAACACGGTGTGGATGGCCTCGCGCACCGTGTCGTTGCCACGGAACGAGAACGACACGTTCGACACGCCGCCGCTCACCTTCGCGTACGGCAGGTTCTGCTTGATCCAGCGCGTGGCCTCGATGAAGTCCACCGCGTAATTGTTGTGTTCCTCGATACCCGTGGCCACCGCGAAGATGTTCGGATCGAAGATGACGTCTTCGGGCGGGAAGCCCACCTCGTTCACCAGGATGTCGTAGCTGCGCTTGCAGATCTCGGTCTTGCGAGCGAACGTGTCGGCCTGCCCCTTTTCATCGAACGCCATCACCACCGACGCGGCGCCATAGCGGCGAATCAGCTCGGCATGGTGGCGGAACTGTTCCTCGCCTTCCTTGAGCGAGATCGAGTTCACCACGGCCTTGCCCTGCACGCACTGCAGCCCGGCCTCGATGACGTCCCACTTCGACGAGTCGATCATGATCGGCACGCGCGCGATGTCCGGCTCCGATGCAATCAGATTCAGGAAGCGAACCATCGCCGCCTTCGAATCGAGCATCGCCTCGTCCATGTTGATGTCGATGATCTGCGCGCCGTTTTCGACCTGCTGGCGGGCCACCGCCAGTGCCTCGTCGAACTGGCCGTTCAGGATCATGCGGGCGAATGCCTTGGAACCGGTGACGTTGGTGCGCTCGCCGACGTTGACGAACAGCGTGTCGTCATCGATCGTGAACGGTTCCAGGCCGGACAGGCGCATCGGACGCGGGGGCAGGTTTTGCTGGCTCATGATGTCTGTTCTCAAATGCTCGGTGCGTGCGATGGTTCAGGCTGCCTGTCCGGCATCGTCGCGGTATTGGCCGGGCCACGTGCGCGGCGCCTTGTTTGCCACGCTGCGCGCGATTGCGGCGATATGGTCGGGCGTGGTGCCGCAGCAGCCGCCCACCAGGTTCACCAGGCCCGACGCGGCGAACTCCTCCACCAGCGCCGAAGTGACTTCGGGCGTTTCGTCGAAGCCCGTGTCGCTCATCGGATTCGGCAGGCCGGCGTTCGGGTAGCACGACACCGCCGCGTCGCACACCTTGGCCAGTTCGGCGATGTACGGACGCATCAGCGTGGCGCCCAGTGCGCAGTTCAGGCCGAACGTGACCGGCTTGGCATGGCGCAGGCTGTTCCAGAATGCTTCGACGGTCTGGCCGGACAGGATGCGGCCCGAGGCATCGGTCACGGTGCCCGAGATCATCACCGGCACGCGCTCGCCGGTGTCCTCGAACAACTGGTCGATGGCGAACAGCGCGGCCTTGGCGTTCAGCGTGTCGAAGATCGTTTCGACCAGGAAGACATCGGCGCCGCCGTCGAGCAGGCCCTTGCCCTGTTCGTAGTACGAATCGCGCAGTTCTTCGAACGTGACGTTGCGCGCGCCAGGATCGTTGACGTCGGGGCTGATGCTCGCGGTCTTCGGCGTCGGGCCGAAAGCGCCGGCCACGAAGCGCGGCTTGTCGGGCGTGCTGTACTTGTCGCAGGCGGCGCGCGCAAGCCGGGCGGCCTCGACGTTCATTTCGTACGCCAGTTCCGCCATCTTGTAGTCTTCCTGCGCCACGCGCGTCGCGCCGAACGTGTTCGTCTCGATCAGGTCCGCGCCGGCGGCCAGGTATTGCTCGTGGATTTCGCTGATGACCTGCGGACGTGTCAGCAGCAGCAGTTCGTTGTTGCCCTTCACGTCGATCGAATGGTCGGCAAAGCGCGTGCCGCGATACTCGGCCTCACCGAGCTTGTAGCGCTGGATCATCGTGCCCATCGCACCATCGAGGATCAGGATGCGTTCGCGCAGCAGACGGGGCAGGCTGGCAGCCCGGGTATAGGGGCGGGAGATCGATTGGACAGCGCTCATGGTGGGGCTTGGTTGATGTCGCGCCCGACCGGCAAAGGCCGGGACGTGCGCAATTTGGGCAAGAGGGCGATTTTATCAGGTAGATCAATGGATTGCGGACTGCCTGCCGATGATGGCCCGCGGCTTCGGGCACGGTTGTCAGCGGAAGTCGCCCCGCCTACACTGGGAGACGTATTCGCCACGAATTCCGACCGGTTCCCATGCAACATCTGAGCCCCAACGACGCCCGCGCCCTGCTGGACGCCGAACCCGACGCGCTGTTCATCGACTGCCGCAGCGAGATGGAGTATCTGTTCGTCGGCCATCCGCAAGGCGCGCACAACGTGCCGTGGAACGATGGCCCCGACTGGGAGGTCAATCCGCACTTCGTCCAGGCGGTGAAGAAGCTGGCCGGCCATGTGTCCGCCCGGCCCGTGCTGCTGATCTGCCGCAGCGGCAACCGCTCTTCGGCGGCCGCGCGTGCGCTGGAAGGCGCCGGCTTCACCACCGTCTACAACGTCCTGCATGGCTTCGAAGGCGACCTGGACGCACAGCGCCACCGCAATACGATCAACGGCTGGCGGCACGACGGCCTGCCCTGGGAACAGTATTAACAGTATTGATCGCTATTCCCGGAATTTCCGCGCCGGAATGAAAACACCCGCTCGGCGAGCGGGTGTTTTGCTTGGGGATGAACCGATAACGCTCAGTGCATCACCAGCGGATTGTTCATGACGGTGTCGAACTTGCCTAGAAACTCGTCAACTTCCTCAACGGATGGCTCGCTCTCGATCAGACGCGTCACGTCGGCGCGGAAGGTCTCGGCCATATGACCACCGAGGAAAATTTCGCGTTTCAGGTTCTTGTCGACGATTTCGTAGCCGCCCGAGGCAAGGGTCGCATGCTCGACATCTGCTCCAAACTCGACAATGCAGTAATTGTCGCTGTTGTAGATCATTTGCATCGCACTTCCTCCTGGCGTATGGTTGGCGCCCTTTCTGCCGCTTATTGGGGGCGCGATTTCCTCTCCAAGCTGAGGGTAGTCGTCCGTAATTCAAGTTATGTCATTCAGACGAACCTTGCGTGCTTTTGCTGCCCTCGTATCCTTGGGCATCGGCGGCTTTCGCAAGTTCTTGAGCGCCGTGCACCAGTGTGTTGCGATCTTCGCAATGGCGTTACGGAATATCACACTGCCCGCCACACGCCGCATGCCCCAGGAACGCATCGAAGATCGCATGGAAGCGTTCCGGTTGCTCGATGAAAGACAGGTGCGCGGCGTCAGGCAGAACCTCCAGCTTCGCACCGTGTATCTTTTCTGCAATGGATTGTGCCATTGATACCGGCGCACCCTCATCGTTTGCCCCTGTTACCACCAGGGTCGGGCAGTGGATGCGGCCAATCGCGTCGACCAGGTCGAACGCGACGATGGCCTGCGCCACGCCCACATAGCCCTGCACCGGCGTGCCAAGTAGCATCCGGCTGATTCGTTCCACCACGTCGGGGTGGCTGTCCCGGAACGGCTGCGTGAGCCAGCGCTCCATCGTCGACTGCACCATCCCCGCCATGCCATGCGCCTCGGCCTGCCCGATGCGGTTCGCCCACATCGGATGGGCTTCCATCGGAGTGTGGTGAATCGTGTCCACCAGCGTCAGCGACAGCAGACGGTCCGCATGGCGCACGCCCATCGTCTGGGCGATCATCCCGCCCACCGACACCCCGCACACGTGTGCCTGGCCAATGTCCAGCGCGTCCATCAGCGCCACCGCATCATCGGCCAGCCGCGCCATCGTGTAGGCGCCCACGGGCGCGTCGCTGCCGCCGTGGCCGCGCAGGTCGAAACGCAGTATCCGATAGCGATCGCACAGATGGCGCGTGGTGTCGTCCCACAGAGTCAGATTCGCACCCAGTGCGTGAAGCAGGACTACCCACGGTCCCTCGCGGCCATCGATGCGCGCGTGGAGCTGGACATCTCCGGCCCGGATTCGCTGCGCCAATGTGTCAGGCATGTTTCAGTCTCCCGCGTCGTCACTTCGAGCGCGAACTGCGTCGGCATCACCGCCCTTCACTACTACGATAGACGAGATCGATCTGAGTGCCATCAGGCTCCGTCTGACGAAGGCGCGCCGGCATCCAGTTCAGCGACGGCGCGAGCCAGATTTCCACGCGGCGTTTGTCGCCCGCGTGGCGCGGCAGCCTCATGAAGTGCTTTGTACGCACCATATCGGTGCCGATATCGATGTCTTCGTCGCCGACATACTGAATCTGCATGCCTTCGACTTCGCGGGTGTCGGCCACATTGAATGTCTCGGTCACACCCGGCGTGACATAGCGTTGCGGGTCGCCGCGCGCCCAGCCCACCAGTTGCAGGAAGATGCTGAAGCGATCCTGGAAGGCGGTGGGCATGGCCACCTGGCCACCTCGCGTTTCAAACACGACAGAATTTGCCGCGTGGTCGAAGCGCGCGGTTTCCACCTTGCTGCGGCGCGCCTCTTCGTAGCGGGTGGGCGCCAGGCCCCGCTCGCCGATGTCGCCCGAACTCTGGAACGCGAAGCGGAACCACAACACGCGCGTTTCAACGGCAAGCCGGTAGTGCTGGCCGTCCTGTTCCCAGCGAATGATGCCGTCGGGATTCTGTACGCCGTTGACGAAACTTGCATAGCGCATGGTGACCGAGCCGGGTGCCGAATAGCGCGGGGCGGGCGGACCGGGCGGCGGCGCCTGCGCGGCCGGTGGCGCGGGCGCGGGCGCGGCCTGCGTGCCGGTGCCACCGGCGCCGGCATTGGCGGCCGTCTCGCCCCCTTCCGCCGTGACCAGTGCGGGAGCCGATGATTCCGGAGTGGGCTCCGGCACTGGAACGGGCGTTTGCGCCTGCGACGGGCGACGCGGCGCTGTACGAGGGGGAACGGCCGGTGCGGGCGGCTTTGGCGGGGGCAGCAGGATTGCCTCGATCGTCGGCATCTCGCGCGGAGGATCGGGCAATGACGGGAGCGACACGCGCACCAGACCAAGCAGCAACAGGCCGTGCGCGATCGCCACCAGCGCGATCACCGCTATCCAGCGGCGCAGGCGCCGTGGACGCTCAGGAGGGTTCGCCGTCCCTTCCGGACGGCTGGCTGTCGCCAAGATAACCAAGTTCCGAAGAAATCTGCCGCGCAATCTCGCGCACACGGCGGTCGACTGTTCCGCCCCATTCTGCATCGAATACGCTCTGCGCGCCGAGCACGATCAACGCCATCGACAGGTGCCCGTTGGCATCGAACACGGGCGTCGAGATGGCGTTGATACCGGGCAGCACGCCGCCTCGCGTGCGCGCCGCGCCATGCTCGCGCACGTTGGCGCAGATGGCGTCGTACTCGGCCAGCGACGCGGGCATGTCCGGCAATTCGACGTCGCCGCGCGTGGCCAGTTCGCGTTCGATCAACGGCAGTGTCTGACGCCGCGACAGGTACGCGCCATACAGCCGCCCCGTGGCCGAATTGAGCATCGGCATCACGTCGCCCAGACGCAGGCTCACGCTGACCGGATGACTCGACTCCTCCCAATGAACGATGGTCGGGCCATGATTGCCCCATACGGCGATGCCCGCGGTCTGGTCGATCTCGTCACGAAGCTGCGACAGAATCGGCCTGGCCTTGCGCACGGGATCGAGCCGGTTCAGGCCGGCCAGCCCAAGCTGCAATGCAAACGGCCCGAGGTCGTAACGCTGGCTCACCGCGTCCTGCGCCACGGCGCCGAGGCGCTGAAAGCTGACCAGGTAGCGATGCGCCTTGGCCGGGTTCATGTCCGCGGCCGCGGCCAGATCGCGCAGCATCATCGCGCGCGGCGATGCCGCCAGGGCTTGCAACAGCCGGAATCCGACCTCGATGGACTGGATGCCCGCGCGTTTTGTATCGTCGCGAGCATCGTCGTCGCGGGAGTCGTCGTCGTCCACAACGGTCATGCGTGAGTTGAGAAACTGGAATGTGATGTGGCCATTCTATACAAGGCCCAAGGGCGGCCCCTGGCGGCTCCGGTAGACTACCGCCCATTCATTCCTGCCAATGTTCGATTTCGCATGAAACTCGCCACCCTGAAGGACGGTTCGCGCGACGGCCAGCTCGTCGTCGTCTCGCGCGACCTGAAGACCGCGCACTTTGCCACCGATATCGCCGGCAAGCTGCAGACCGTGCTGGACGATTGGCACTTCTACGCGGCGCAGCTGCAGGATCTGTACGACGCCCTCAACGCCGGGCGCGCGCGCCATCCGTTCCCGTTCCAGCCGAAGGACTGCATGGCACCGCTGCCGCGCGCCTACCAGTGGGCGGATGGGTCGGCCTACGTGAACCACGTGGAACTGGTGCGCCGTGTGCGCGGCGCCGAAATGCCGCCCGAATTCTGGACCGACCCGCTGATGTACCAGGGCGGTTCGGACGACTTCATCGGCCCTCAGGACGACATCGTCAGCCCCAATGAAGCATTCGGTATCGACTTCGAAGCCGAAGTGGCCGTGATCACCGGCGACGTGCGCATGGGCGCCACGCCGGAACAGGCCGCCGAGTCGATCCGGCTCGTGCTGCTTGCCAACGACGTGTCGCTGCGCAACCTGATTCCCGCCGAACTGGGCAAGGGCTTCGGCTTCTTCCAGAGCAAGCCGGCCACGGCGTTCTCGCCTGTGGCTGTCACGCCCGACGAGCTTGGCGATGCATGGAAGGACCGCAAGGTGCATCGGCCGATGATCGTTCACTGGAACAGCAAGAAAGTGGGTTGGCCCGACTGCGGCACCGACATGGTGTTCGACTTCGGCCAGCTGATCGCCCACATCTGCAAGACGCGCAATGTGCGCGCCGGCAGCATTGTCGGCTCGGGCACCATTTCGAACGTCGACCGCAGCAAGGGGTACTGCTGCATCGCCGAGAAGCGCATGCTTGAAACCATCGACAACGGCAAACCCGAGACCGGGTTCATGAAGTTCGGCGACGCCGTGCGCATCGAGATGCTCGATGCCGAAGGCAAGTCGATCTTCGGCGCGATCGACCAGGTTGTGGCGGCACGATAACCGCCATCCTCATCGCACGGACTGGGCCAAACCCAGGCTTGCGGAACGCCGCATCGTTCAGCCTATAATTCCCCGACCAGACGGTCGGGGAATTTTTTTGTCCGCCGCCCGCTCCTTCGACCCACTGTGGAATCCGCATCATGACGACCGACGCCAACACGCTCTCCCCCCGCCTGGCCCGTTACCAGGCTCTTACGCTGCGCCGTCACGGCCCGGTGCTCGAAGTGATCATGGGCGCGGCGCAGTCGGCCAACCAGAAACTGGCCACGGCCGACGCGAACATGCACCGCGAGCTGGCCGAGATCTGGCGCGACGTCTCGGCCGATCCGGATATCCGGGTGGCGCTGATTCGCGGCGAAGGCAAGGGATTTTCGGCCGGCGGCGACCTGGCGCTGGTGGAGGACATGGCCAACGATTTCGAGGTGCGCACGCGCGTCTGGCATGAGGCGCGCGACCTCGTCTACAACGTCATCAACTGCGACAAGCCGATCGTCTCCGCCATGCACGGGCCGGCCGTGGGCGCGGGGCTGGTGGCTGGCCTGCTGGCCGATATCTCGATCGCCTCGAAGACGGCGCGCATCGTCGACGGCCATACGCGGCTGGGCGTGGCGGCTGGCGACCATGCGGCCATCGTGTGGCCCCTGCTGTGCGGAATGGCCAAGGCCAAGTACTATCTGATGCTGTGCGAGTCGGTCAGCGGCGAGGAAGCCGAGCGGATCGGCCTGGTATCGCTGGCGGTGGAGGAAGACGAACTGGTGGCCAAGGCATTCGAGGTGGCCAACCGGCTCGCGGCGGGGTCGCAGACCGCCATCCGCTGGACCAAGTACGCGCTCAACAACTGGCTGCGCATGGCCGGTCCCGCGTTCGATACCTCGCTGGCGCTTGAATTCATGGGCTTTGCCGGCCCCGACGTGCACGAAGGCATGGCGAGCCTGCGCCAGAAGCGGCCGCCCGAATTCCAGTAACTCGGCCGCCGCGCTCCTGCACGGACGGCCCCCCACGACAGGGAGTGCCGCACCATGTTTGGACAGATTCCCGATTTCGGCAACAGCTTCGAATTCCTGCGCAAGCTCTGGTCCACGGGCAGTGGCATGCCCGGCGGCCTGATGCCAGGGCTGAGTGCCATGACGCCGCCGATGGATCTCGATGAAGTGGACAAGCGCATCCACGACCTCAAGGCCGTGGAAAGCTGGCTGCAGCTGAACACCAACCTGCTGCGCACGACGATCCAGGGCCTGGAGGTGCAGCGCGCCACGCTGGTGGCTTTGCAAACGTTCGGCAACGCGCTGTCGCCCGAGGCCATGCAGAGCGCGATGGAAAACGTCGCGCGTGCGGCCAATGCCCCGAGCGCGCATCCGCCCCAGCATCCCCACCATTTCAGCACCAGCCAGACGGTGTCCCAGGAACAGGCCGACGCCGAGAACGACGAGCCCGACGACGATGACGCGGAAACGCCGCCCGAGGCGGCCGCCGACGCCGGCGATGAATCCGGCGCAGCCGCATCCGGCGATCCCGGCCCCGCGCCAATGCCGCCCAACGCATCGCTTTGGTGGGACCTGCTGCAGCGGCAGTTCTCGCAAATCGCCAGTGGCGCCGCGGCGGCCGGCGCGGCCGCCGCCAGCACCGCGCCGTTCGGTGGCATGGCTGGATTCGGCACCGCCGCCACTCCGGGCGCGGGAGGCGTTGAACCCGGCGTAAAGAAGGACGCTCCCGCGCAGCGCAACGCCGCCAATGGCAAGGCCAAGCCTGCCGCACGCAAGGCCGCGGCGAAGAAGCCGGCTGCAAAAGCCGCATCGCCGAAAAACGGGGCGCAGAAGAAGGCCCCTGCCAAGGGCGCGGCAAAGGGTGCGGCAAAGAATGCCGCCGCCGCCGCCGGGCGCTCCGCAACGCCGGCCACGCCGCCCGTGCCACCCACGCCAGGCACGCCCGAGGACACCTTCGAGTGACCACGGCGACCCCTGCCACCGCGTTTGCACGCGCCCACCAGCGCCAGTCCACCGCGCTGGTGATGATGGGCGGCGGCGCCCGTGCCGCGTACCAGGCCGGGGTGTTGTCCGGCATTGCGAAGATCGCCTCGCGCCACGGGCTGGGGCACTGCCCGGCGCCGTTCGGCATCATCGCGGGCACATCGGCGGGGGCCATCAACGGTGCCGGGCTGGCCACCGGTGCCGGCGACTTCCGCACCGCCGCCGATACGCTGGCGGCGCTCTGGCACAGCCTGCATGCCGACGACGTCTACCGCACCGATGTGGTCCAGATGGGGGTGTCGGGCGCGCGCTGGCTATCGTCCCTGGCGTTCGGCTGGATCACGCGCAAGGCACCGCGCGCCCTGTTCGACAATGCGCCGCTGGGCAGCTTTCTGACCGAGTTGTTCGAACCCGGGCGCGTGCAGGCCAGCCTCGACAGCGGCGCACTGAACGCGTTCGCCGTCACGGCGCTGTCCTACAGCACCGGGCGCCACGTCACGTTCTACCAGTCGCACCGGCGCATCCACCCCTGGCAGCGCAACCAGCGCATTGCCGTGGAGGCGGCGATCGGCGTGGATCACCTGCTGGCATCCGCATCGATCCCGTTCCTGTTTCCGGCCATGCCACTGGAAATCGAGGGCCATCACGAATGGTTCGGCGATGGCACGATGCGCCAGATGTCGCCGCTGTCGCCGGCCATCCACCTGGGCGCTTCGCGCATCCTGGCCATCGGCGCCGCATCGCGCCAGCGCCCGGGCTGGTTCGATACGGTGCCGTCCGGCGGCTACCCATCGCTGGCGCAGGTGGGCGGCCAGGCGCTGGCGAGTATCTTCCTGGATGGACTGCAGGCCGATATCGAGCGGCTCATGCACATCAACCGGCTGCTTTCGCGCATGCCCGAGATGGCCAACGATGCGGAGGGCTGGCGGCCCGTGGAGGTCATGACGATCTCTCCGAGCGAGCCGATCGAGGCCATCGCCGCCGAGCACCTGCACCGGCTGCCGCGCACGGTGCGCGCCCTGCTGTCGCCACTGGGCGGCACCGAGGCACGCGGCGCCGCGTTTGCCAGTTATCTGCTGTTCGAACCCGAGTTCACGCAGGCACTGCTGGCGCTCGGCGAGCACGATGCCGCCAATCAGGCCGACGAGATCGCGGCCTTCCTGTACGGCGTGGTGCCAGAAACCAAGCCTGCTGCACAGGAAATATCAGAAGTGTCGTAGCAGCGCCACTTTCGACGCCCGACAGCTCACAAGCTGTTGCAATCCAACGCATCCGGGCTAAAACGGAGTAGAGAAAACATTCGAGAATGATTCTTGTCTGGTAGAATCCGCCCGTAATTTCAAAGGCTTAGCATGCTCTACCCCGAACTGTTCAAATCGTTGGAAGCGGTCCGCTGGCACATGGACAAAGACATCCCCTGGGATACCTTTGACGCAAGCCTGCTTACTGACGACCAGGCGAAGACCATCCGCATGAATGCGATCACCGAATGGTCGGCCCTGCCCGCCACGGAGATGTTCCTGCGCGACAACCGCCACGATTCCGACTTTTCGGCGTTCATGAGCATCTGGTTCTTCGAAGAGCAGAAGCATTCGCTGGTGCTGATGGAGTACCTGCGCCGCTTCCGCCCGGACCTGGTGCCGACCGAGGAAGAACTGCACGCCGTGCGCTTCGAGTTCGATCCGGCCCCGCCGCTGGAAACGCTGATGCTGCACTTCTGCGGCGAGATCCGCCTGAACCACTGGTACCGCCGCGCCGCCGAGTGGCATTCGGAACCGGTCATCAAGCACATCTACCGCACGCTGTCGCAGGACGAAGCCCGCCACGGCGGCGCCTACCTGCGCTACATGAAGAAGTACCTGGCCCAGTTTGGCGACAGCGCGCGTTCCGCGTTCGCCAAGATCGGCGTGCTGATGGCGTCGGCCCGTCGTACCGAAAAGCCGCTGCACCCGACCAACCTGCACGTGAACAAGGCGCTGTTCCCGAACGACACCGTGCAGTCGCGCCTGCCGGATCCGGACTGGCTCGAGCACTGGCTCGACGAGCAGATTCGCTTTGACGAGGTCTGGGAAAAGAAGGTGATCGAGCGGATTCTGCACAACATGTCGCTGCTGTTCGAGCGCACGTTTGAATCGGTGCAGGACCTGAACCGCTACCGCAAGGAGCTGAACGCCAACCTGCAGGCCGCCCAGGCTTGAGGCCCGGCAAACGCGGCGTGCGCTGCCGCAACGACGAAACCCCATCGGATTGATACGATGGGTTTTTTCATTGGGGCCTCCCCTTCTCCGGACGCCAGTCACTTAAACGTACACGTCCCCACGCTCAGACGCATTCCATGACCGCACCCGCCTTTGAATCCAAGCTGGTTCCCGCCGACGATATCGCCGCGTTGCATGCCGCCGTGGCGGCCCTGCCGCGCCCGCTGGTATTTACCAACGGCGTGTTCGACATCCTTCATCGCGGCCATGCCACGTATCTGGCCCAGGCGCGCGAGATGGGCGCCGCCCTGGTGGTGGGTGTCAACAGCGATGCGTCGGTGAGGATGCTGGGCAAGGGCGACGACCGCCCGCTCAATTTCGAAGCCGATCGCATGGCGCTGCTGGCCGCACTGGCTTCGGTGGACCTCGTGGCGATGTTCCGCGAACAGACTCCGGTGGAGCTGATCCGCCTGGTGCGTCCGGACATCTACGTGAAGGGCGGCGACTACGATATCGACACGCTTGAGGAAACGCGCCTGGTGCGCAGCTGGGGCGGCCAGGCGTACGCGATCCCGTTCCTGCACGACCGCTCGACGACCAAGCTGCTGACGAAGGTTCGCGCACAAGGCTGAGTCGATCCGGCGCATGGCGGCTCCGCTCTCCTGCGGGATGCTGCCTTGCGCCTCTCCCACGCAGGCGGACGAGTGGAGAAAACCCTCCGCTTACCCCGCCCGTGCGGCGCTGTCGTCGCCACGCGCCTGCGTCATCCCTTTGCAGGCCTGCAGCGCTTCGGCGCCATAGCGCAGACGCACCTCATCCATGCGGGCGCGCACCGCATCGTCGGCATGGGCCACACGTAACCACTGGCGCGATACCACGCGCGGCGCGTCGCTGATCTGCGCGGTGCGCACACCCTGCCCGCGCAGCGTTTCAAGGAATCGGTCGGCCCGCTCGCGCTCGCGGAACAGGCCCAGCGATACGGTGTACGACTCCGGGTCCCCGGCACTCACCACCGCTGCATCGGTCACCTTGCGGCGGCGCAGCTCGGCGAGCTTGCGGTCCGCATTCTCGCGCGTGGGCTGGGCTGGCAGATGGACCCACCAACGCACCTGCTCGCTACGTTCGAACTGATCCACCGGCAACGATGCACCTGCGGCGATGGCCGTCAGGTCCTCTTTCGCGCGCAGGACGCTCTGCGCCGTGAAGCCACCCATTTCCATACAGCTTTCGGCCGGCGCGGCGGCCAGCGTCACGCTGCCAGGCTTTGCATCATCCGGCACGGCACTGCGCGGCGACGGGGTCGATGCGGGGGCCGGTGTCTCAGCCGGTGGCGGCAGCATTTCCATGCGTTCGCCACGCACCTGTTGATCCACCCGCTGTGGCTCGCGCGGACTTTCCAGCATGCCGGCCAGCGGATGTTGCCCGAAGACACCCATCAGGGCGGCCAGCAGCAACGCATTGGCGATCAGCAGGATCAGCAACAGAACAGTGAGGCCGCGCCGGGACATGGATGGAAACAGTAAAAGTGAAGGTGATTGCCGAGTGCCGCTCAGGCCGACATCGCCATCGCATGCAACCCAAGCAGCACAAGATTATCGTGCATCTCGAACGGCATCGCGAGTGCACCTGCCACCGCATGGCGCGCGCCGCCGGACAACAGACAGCGCACCGGGCCGCGTTCGCCCAGCGCGCGCCATGTGCGCTCGATAGCGCCGGCCTGCGCGGCCAGACAGCCGGCCGCAATCGCATCGTGTGTGTTGTCTGCGCCCAACGCTCGCACCGCGCGCGCGGCACCGGTGCCGGTGTCCAGGACGTCGAGTTCGGGCAGTTGCGCCGTATTGCGCGCCAGCGTGCCCAGCATCAGTTGCAGGCCGGGCAGGATCAGCCCGCCATCGAACCTGGCGCCGCCGGGCGTGGCGGTGACGATGTCGAGTGTCGTTGCGGTTCCCGCCGTGACGATCAGAAGCGTCTGACCAGGCAGCCAGCGATGCGCGCCGATGCTACCCACCCAGCGGTCCACGCCAAGTTGCGTCGGCTCCCGATAGCCATTGATGAGGCCGCCATGCGTGGGCGTGGTGCGAACCCATTGTGGCGCGGCCTTGCCGCCGAAAGCGTCAGTCAGTAGCGCGTCGACCTCGCCCGCCAGCGTGGGTCCGGCGACGTTGGCGATCCACACCGCTGGCGCATGGTCGCCGGCAAGCCGCTGCCAGGCGCCGAGCAACGCGGCCCGCTCGGCGGGCGCTGCATGCGAGGCCGCGCCGGCATGCTGCCACGGCGTGGGCAATGCGCCCGCTGCTGCCGCAACACCGGATCGGCCGGGCTGGCCAAGCAGTTCATCCTCGCACCATGCCCATTTGAGCCGCGTGTTGCCGATATCGATCAACAGCGTACTCATGCGCGCTCCCTGCCCGACGGACGCAGCGATACCTCGCCGCTGGCAATCCGCTGCAGACCATCGGCCGTTTCCAGCAGCAGGTGGCCATCGCCGTCCACGCCACGCGCCAATCCTTCGGCCAGTACCTGCCCGTCGTGCAACAGGCGCACCGGTTCGTTGCGGAAGGCATCGCGCGCCGACCATGCCGAGGCCAGCGGCGCAAACCCCTCAGCCAGAAACGCCGCGCGCAGCGCCGCCAGCCGGTTCAGCACGGCGCCCAGGATGCGGGTGGGGTCGCGCCGCGGGTCGAACGCGGTCATTGCTTCGGCCACGCCGGCCAGGTCGCGGCCGAGCGCCGCTTCCATATGCGCGTCGCGCACCAGGTTCAGCCCGATGCCGATGACGGCCCAGATGCGCTGCGGCCCGGCCGGCACCGACTCGATCAGGATGCCGGCCAGCTTGCGGCCATCGATCTGCAGATCGTTGGGCCACTTGAGGCCGACGCGCGCGCCGCAGGCTGCGTCGCAATCCTCCAGTGCCTGCGCCACGGCCAGCCCCACGCCCAGGCTCAGGCCGCTGAGCCGTGCCGGCGCCAGCGCCAGCGGCATGGCCACGGAAAAAGTCAGCCCCGCCTGCCCTTGCCACGGCCGCCCCTGCCGGCCACGGCCCGCCGTCTGGCGGTAGGCCACGCGGACGCGCGCGACTTCGTCGTCCCACGGCGCGGCGCGGCAGGCCTGCGTCAGGTCGGCATTGGTAGAACCGGTTTCCTCGACTACCTCCACTTCCCAGCGCTGCGCGGGACCGCCATCGAGCGCGCGGCGCAACATGCCGGCGTCGATATGCCAGGCCCGCAGGGCGGCGGCATCAACGGCACGTACAGGTGAAGCATCGGAAAAGTCTGGCATGAGGCAACAAAGAGTCGGAAATGGGGAATCGAACGGAAATCAAACCGGTGTGCCGGAGTCTGCCGGAATTGTAGCTGTGGGCGTGTCGGCGGACGTCTGATCGCATGACCCCGGCTGGTAGCATAGAATCGAGACTCAGCCATCACATCACCCGCTTCATTTGGACCGCCAGCCGACGCCCGCCATCGATATCTCGCGCCAGGAAGGCGCCTGCAGCATACAACTGCAAGGCGACTGGACCGCCCTTGCGCTTGCCGGCTGCCACGAAGCGCGCGGCCTGCGCGCCCAGCTGCATGAGCTGGCCGAGGCGCCGCAGCATGCCAAGTGGTCGCTGGCCGGCGTGACACGGCTCGATCATATCGGCGCGCAGCTGATCTGGCAGGCCTGGAACGGCCGCATGCCCGACGCCGTGGAGTTAAACGACGGCCAGCGCCGCGTGTTCGACCGTATCGCCGGGTTGCGCACCGAGGGGTGGCACAAGACGATGGTGGACCGCTTCAATCCGGTGACTATCCTTGGCGCGAGCCTGCTGTCGTTCTTCGCCCAGGTCGGCAACGGCATCACGATGCTGGGCCAGCTCACGTTCGACCTGCTGCGCTTTCTGCGCGCGCCGCAGCGCGGCCCGTGGCGCGAAATATCGGCGAACATCTACAACGTGGGCTACAAGGCGCTTGGCATCACGGCGCTGGTCGGCTTCCTGATCGGCATCGTGCTGTCGTACCTGTCCGCCAACCAGTTGCGCACGTTCGGCGCCAGTACCTTCATCGTCAATATCCTGGGCATGGCGGTGATCCGCGAGCTTGGGCCGGTGCTGGCCGCCATCCTGATTGCCGGACGCTCGGGCTCGGCCATCACCGCCCAGATCGGCGTGATGCGCGTGACCGAGGAACTCGACGCGATGAGCGTGATGGGTATCTCGCATGGTTTCCGGCTGATCATGCCGCGCGTGATCGCGCTGGCCGTCTCGATGCCATTGCTGGTGGCGTGGACCGACGTGATGGCACTGGCCGGCGGCATGGTGTCCGCGCGCTACCAGCTCGATATCAGCTATGCGTTCTTCCTGCGCCAGTTGCCCGACGCGGTGCCGGTGGCCAACCTGTGGCTGGGCCTGGGCAAGGGCGTGGCGTTCGGCATACTGATCGCACTGACGGCCTGCCACTACGGCCTGCGCATCAAGCCGAACACCCAGAGCCTTGGCGAGGGCACTACGGCGTCGGTGGTGACGTCGATCACCGTGGTGATTCTGGCCGATGCGATTTTCGCCATCCTGTTCAAGAACGTCGGCCTATGAGCGAAATCGCCCCCTCTCACGTCGAGCGCGACATGCCGCGCGAGAAAATCATCGAGGTCCACAACCTCGTCAAGCGCTATGGCGACAACGTGGTGCATGACGGCCTGAACCTCGACGTCTATCGCGGCGAAGTCCTGTCGATCGTCGGCGGCTCCGGCACGGGCAAGACCGTGCTGCTGCGCCAGATCGTCGGGCTGGAGCGGCCGACATCGGGCACGATCAAGGTGTTCGGCGAGAACCCGTCCAGCCTCAATGCCGCGCAGCTGCAAGCGCTGCGCAGCCGCTGGGGGCTGCAGTTCCAACGCGGCGCGCTGTTCTCCGCGCTGTCGGTGATCGACAACATCGCGCTGCCGCTGCGAGAAATGCGCGCACTGCCGGACAACCTGATCTGCCAGGCGTCGCTGCTGAAGCTGCAGCTCGTGGGACTGTCCGCGAAGGACGCAGACAAGATGCCGTCGGACCTGTCCGGCGGCATGATCAAGCGCGTGGCGCTGGCCCGCGCCCTGGCGCTGGAACCCGAGCTGGTCTTTATGGACGAACCCACCGCGGGGCTGGACCCGATGGCGTCCGACGACTACGTGGCGCTAATCCACGAGTTGCGCCGGGAGCTGGGCCTGACCGTGGTGATGATCACGCACGACCTGGACACGCTCGTGGCGCTGTCCGACCGCGTGGCCGTGCTGGCCGACCACAAGGTGCTGGCCGCCGCGCCGATTCCCGAGGTGATCAAGGTCGATCATCCGTTTATTCGCGAATATTTCCTGGGCGAACGCGCCCAGCGCGCGCTGCAAGCGCTGCCCGCCGTCACCGGCCCCGGCGGCCACGGCGCGCAAACCGGAGAAGCCTGATGGAAAACAAATCAAACGCCTTCCTGGCCGGCGTTTTCACCATCGGCCTCGCCATCCTGGTGCTGTTCTCGCTGTTCTGGTTCAGCAGTGACCATGCCGTGCGCGTGCCGTACGACCTGATCACGCGGTCGACGGTGAACGGGCTCGGACCGCAGGCCGATGTGAAGTATCGCGGGCTCGATGTCGGCAAGGTGCTGTCGATCAAGTTCGATCCGCAGGTGCCGGGCCAGATCATCGTGCGCATCAGCGTGAACCAGGACACGCCGATCACGCGCACCACCTACGCCACGCTGGGCTTCCAGGGCGTGACCGGCATCGCCTATGTGCAGCTGGACGATACCGCGCGCGAGGATGGCACCGACACCAGTTCGCCGCCACTGCATACGTCGGCGCGCGAGCCGGCTCGCATCGTGATGCGGCCGGGCTTCTTCGAGGAACTGGAAAAGCGCGGCGATTCGCTGCTGACGCAGTCCGAAACGCTGATGGCGTCGCTGAACGAAATGTTCCAGACCGTCAACCGCGACGAGCTGATGTCGGCAATCCGTTCCGTGCACAAGACCGCCGACGACTATTCGAAGCTGGCCAACTCGCTGCAGCCCGCGGCCACCCGTCTGCCGCAGGCCGTGGACAACCTGAACGCCACGCTGGTCTCCACGCGCCGGCTGGCCGATGACCTGGCCAATCCGCGCGGCACCGTGATGAGCACCGTGAACCGTGTGGGCGAAAACATGCAGGGCGCCGCCGATTCGGTGGAGCGCGCTGCCGGCATCTTCACGCAAGAAACGCTGCCGCAGATCAACGGTCTGGCGCGCGACGCCCGCCAGACCGCGCGCAGCATCGACCGCGCGGCGGGCCAGTTCAACGACCAGCCCGCCAGCGTGCTGTTCGGTGGCCCATCGCCGACGCCAGGCCCGGGCGAGCCAGGCTTCCACGCGCCCTGAACCGCCATCACGCCATGCGTCAGATCCATCGTCGGGAATCCATCATGAGAACCGCTACCGCTCTTGCCACGCTGGCCATGCTGATTGCCCTGTCCGGCTGCAGCGTGCTGTCGTCATCGAAACCGAGCACTACCTATGACCTCGGGCCGCTCGCCGCCGCGCCGTCCCAGCCGCCGGCCCGCCTGCCGAAGCTGCGCGTGGCGCAGACCGACGGCCCCACGTGGATGGACGGACAAGGCATCTACTACCGGCTGCAATACACCCAGGCACAGCGGCTGCAGGCGTATTCGACGCAACGCTGGGTCGATGCCCCGACCCGGCTTTTCGATGATCGCCTGCGCGACGCCGTATCCGGGCGTGGCGAACTGACGTGGTACGGCGACACCACCGTGCCCGCCATCAAGGTAGACCTGCTGGGCTTCGAACAGGTATTCGACTCGGCCACCAGCAGCCGCGGCGTGGTGCGCGCCCGCGCGACGGTGTTCCACAAGGCGCTGATCGGGCAGAAGACGTTCGTGGCCGAGCAACCGGCACCCAGTGCCGATGGCGCCGGCGGCGTGAAGGCGCTATCGGCCAGCACCGACGCGGTGATCGCGGCGATCCTGGACTGGGCTGCCACGCTGCCGCTGGAGGCCGCCGCCGCCACTGCCCCGGCACCACTGCCACGCGCGAATCCGCCGGGACGCGACGCCGTGCCATCGCCGACCGGAGAGACGCCAAAGCCCGCGCCGCCGCGCCAATGAGGCGTGGAGAGCCTATAGTGCAACTCAGGTTGCAAGGTTTCCCGCAGTCATGACTACGGACACTCCTCTACCTCTACCTCCATCGCCGCCGCAGGCGCCGCAACAGACGGAGCTGGAAGGCTGGCTGCCGCGACATTCGCCGCTGGCGCGCGTCGGGCTGATCTGTTTCACGCTGCTCGTGGTCTACGCCAGCCTGTATCCGTTCTCGGGCTGGGTCGACAACGGCATCTCGCCGTTCGCCTTCCTGACCGCGCCGAAGCCGCGCTACATCACCGAGTTCGACCTGCTGACCAATGTGCTGGGCTACTGCCCGTTTGGCGCGCTGGTGGTGCTGTCGCTGCACCCGCGCGTGTCGGGCGCGCGAGCCACGCTGATTGCGCTGATCGCCGGCGCCTTGCTGTCGTCGGTCATGGAGGCGCTGCAGACCTGGCTGCCCACGCGCATCCCCTCGAACATCGACCTGATCACCAATGCGCTGGGCGCCATGCTTGGCGCCGCGGTGGTCGCGCCGTTCACGGGAGCCCTGATCGACCGTGGCACGCTGACGCGGCTGCGCATGGCGTGGTTCGAGCCGCACGCCAGCTTTGCGATCATCCTGATCGTGCTGTGGCCGTTTGCGCAGATCTTTCCGCAGGAACACCTGTTCGGGATGGGCGGCATCGTGCGCGAATGGCTGACGGACGCCGACTCGTGGCCGATGGCCTGGGTGCAGGCTTATTTTCCGGCGCTGATTGCGTGGCAGGACAGCATCAACCTTCGTCCCGATGATTTGCAGAACCAGTTGCTGCTGGAAACGCTGGTGACGGCGTCGAGCTGGATCGGCACGGGCCTGTTTGCCTCGATGGCGATGCGGCGCACGGCGCCAATGCTGCGCATTCTCGCCGGGCTGCTGACCGCCGCGCTGATCATCAAGGCGGGCGTCGCGGAGTTGCAGTTCCCCGACGACAATGCTTTCAACTGGCTTTCCGAAGGCGGGCGATTCGCGCTGCTGACCAGTTCGCTGGTGCTGGTGCTACTGCTGCGCTTGCCACGGTGGCTGCGCGCGCTCTTTGCCGTTGTGGCGCTGGTGAGCCTGGTGGTGCTGACCAATATCCTGCCGCCGAATCCGTACGCGTGGATCTCCGAGCAGGGCTGGCGCATGGGCCGCTTCATCCATTTCAACAGCCTGGCGCAATGGTTGGGCTGGCTTTGGCCGTTCCTGGCGTTCTTCTATGTGGTCTGGCGCTTCGAGCAGATCACGCTGCGGCGGCGCCTGCAGAAGCGTGCGCATCGGCGCGCCACCGCGCGGGCCGTGGCCGCGGCCACGGAAGGCCGGCAGGAATCGAAGCAGCCGCCGGCGTGAACCGGCGCCGAAGCTGAGACATCTGAAATACGACAGCCAACCGTTAGTGCAGTTGTCCGCCTTGCTCGCGGATATCGGTATCGGTCGACAGCGACGTCGCCACTGCCGCGCGCAACCCCGCGATCAGCGTACCGAGTGCCAGGCTGGGCGCGCCCGGATGCCGGGCCGCCTGCTCGGGCAGGTACGGAATATGGATGAAGCCGCCACGCGTGGCCGATGACTGGCGTTGCGCCAGCGCGTGCATCAGACCGTAGAACACGTGGTTGCAGACAAAGGTGCCGGCCGTCTGCGACACCATCGCCGGCACGCCGGCCGCGCGCATATCGCGCACGATGGCCTTGATCGGCAGCGTGGAAAAATAGGCGGCCGGGCCATTCTGCGCGATGGTCGTGTCGATCGGCTGCGCGCCCGCGTTGTCCGCGATGCGTGCGTCGTCGACATTGATCGCCACGCGCTCGATCGACATCTCGGTACGGCCACCGGCCTGGCCCACGGCAATCACCACATCGGGGCTAAGCGATTCCACGAGCGCGGCCATCGCATCGATGGCCTTGCCAAACACGCACGGCAGTTGGCGCGCGACGATCACCGCGTCGCCGACGCGCTCCCCATCGAGCGCCCGCACCGCCTCCCATGAAGGGTTGATCGGCTCCTGTTCAAACGGCTCGAAGCCGGTCAGCAAAACGGTACGGGTGGACATGGCGATTCCTTACATCAGGAAGTACAGCAGGAAGATATTGGCCACGAGGATGCCAAGCGCGGTAGGCACCTGCGCGCGGATCACGGCGTTCTTGTCCTCAAGCTCCAGCAGCGCGGCCGGCACGATGTTGAAGTTGGCCGCCATCGGCGTCAGCAGCGTGCCGCAGTAGCCAGAGAACATGCCGATCGCCGCCATCACGGCCGGGTTGCCGTGGAACACGCCAACCAGGATGGGCACGCCCACGCCGCCGGTCATCACCGGGAACGCGGCAAAGCCATTGCCCATGATGACCGTGAACAGCGCCATGCCCACGCAATACACGGCCACGGCCACGAACTTGAAGTCCATGTTGATGTAGGACGTGGTCAGGTGCGCGACGGCCTTGCCCACGCCGGCATCGGCAAACACCAGGCCCAGCATCGCCAGCATCTGCGGCAGCACCAGCGCCCAGCCCAGCGACTCGATCAGGCGGCGCGATTCACGCACGCTCTGGGCGGGCGTATCGCGGGTGAGCCAGCAGACGACGAGCAGCGAAACCACGCAGCCGATGCCCAGCGACACGAACGTGACATTCTTCGGATCGAGCAGCGCCAGGTCGCCAATCTTGACGTCCTTGAACAGCACCGTGCCCAGCACCGTGATCAGCGGAATCAGCAGCGCGGGAATAAACAGCCGGTTGCCCAGGCGCTTCGCGCTGGCACGGCGCTCATCCTCGGACAGCGTGCCGTGCTTGCCGTGGCCCACACCGCCAAACCCGGCGATCAGCGCCATCACTACCGCTGCTACGCCGACGATGGCCGGCGGAATCTTGTCGCCAATCAGGAAGATGACCGCGTAGAGCAGCCAGAACAGGCCCGTGGACAGACGACGCGGGTGCGTCTTGTCCGTGAACGTCATCAGCGCCGTGATCAGCAGGACAAACCCGGCCAGCCAGTAGAGGTATTGGATCGAGACAATCATCGCTTACTCCCCCTTGGCGCCAGCGGTGGCCGGCGTGCCGGCCGGTTGTTGCCCGCCCAGCTCGCGTGCGAGCCAGCCATCCAGGCGCTTCAGGCGCACGGCGTGGATCAGGAACGCGCAGATTGCGGTCGGGATACCCCAGACGGCGATATGCAGCGGCTCCACGTCGATGTTCGACGAAAGCAGGAACGTGTGCATCAGCGCAATCGCGCCGAACGCCACGAAGATGTCTTCGCCGAAGAACAGACCCACGTTGTCGGTGGCTGCGCAGAATGCCAGCACGCGCTGGCGCACCGGCTCGGGCAGGTGACCGAACTTGTTTTCGGCCGCGCCTTCCGCCATCGGCGCCAGCAGCGGACGCACCATCTGCGGATGGCCGCCCAGGCTGGTCAGGCCGACGGCAGCGGTCAGCTCGCGCACGGCCAGGTAGACGATCAGCAGACGGCCAACCGTGGCCGAAGCGATACGCGAGATCCACGCCTGCGCGTGCTCGCGCAATCCGTGGCGTTCCAGCAGGCCGATGACGGCGAGCGGCAGCAGAATGATCAGCGGCAGGCTACGCGCCTTGACGAACGCCGTACCGATTGCCGTGAAGATCTGCTCAACGGGCATCGACGCGGCCAGCCCCGTGACAACGGCGGCTGCCGCCACCACCATCATGGGATTGAACCGCAGAACAAAGCCTAGGATGATGACACCGACCCCCAGCAGGGGCCAAAGATTGACAGCCGATTGCATAGGACTTACCTGAGTGCTAGTGGAGCAAAAGCCAGCGCTGCCGGGAATCTCCCGTCAGTTGGCCCGGATAGCAATGCCTTCCGCGCCGAGCCGGTCCCGGATGCGGCGCGCGAAGGCAAGCGCGTGGGCGCCGTCGCCGTGCAGACACACGGTTTCGGCGCGAATGGGTACCCAGGTGCCGTCGATCGCGCGCACCTGCTTGTCGCGGATCATCGAAAGCGTCTGGTTCAGAGCAACCTCTTCATCGTCGTGCAGCGCGCCCGGCGTGCCACGCTTGACCAGCGTGCCGTCGGGGTTGTAGCCGCGGTCGGCGAACACTTCTTCTTTCACGCGCAGGCCCACGTCGCGGGCCATCGTGATCATCTGGCTGTTGGCCAGGCCGAAGAAAACCAGGTCGGAGTCATAGTCGCGCACGGCGCGAATGATCGCGTCGCAAAGCCGGGCGTCGCGCACGGCCATGTTGTAGAGCGCGCCGTGCGGCTTCACGTGCGCCAGCTGGCCACCCTGCGCGCGCACCATCGCGTCGAGCGCGCCGATCTGGTACAGCACATCGGCATAGACCGCTTCGGGGTCGCGCTGCATTTCCGTACGGCCGAAGTTCTCGCGGTCCGGAAAGCTCGGGTGCGCGCCGATGGCCACGTTGTTGTCCAGCGCCCACTTCACGGTCTGCAGCATCGTTGCCGCGTCGCCCGCGTGCCAGCCACAGGCCACGTTGGCGGAACTGATCAGCTTGAGCAGGGCTTCGTCGTTGCCGCAGCCTTCGCCAAGGTCGGCGTTGAGGTCGATTTGCATGGGACGTTCTCCGGATGTGTGGGGACGATTCAATCGGGGTCTAGGCAACAAAGCGCGTGGTGGTGCGGCGGCGCGCGGCAATCTGCATGCCGCCGTGCTGCCAGCGCAGCGCCTGATCGATCTGGCGCAGATAGCGGTCCACCTCGGCCTGTGCCAAGGCAGCCTCCTCGATCGTTACTTGCTGGAAGCGCACGCTGGCACCAAGCGACACCTGCGCCAGGCGCCACAGGTCCGCGCCGATCACGGTGCCGATCTTCGGATAGCCGCCCGTGGTCTGTGCATCGCTCATCAGCGCGATCGGCTGGCCGTTCGTCGGCACCTGCATCACGCCCGGCATCACGCCGTGGGACAGCAGGTCGCCCGAGCGGTCGGCGCGGCGCGCCAGGGCCGGGCCTTGCAGGCGCAGGCCCATGCGGTTGCTCTGCGGCGTGATCGCCCATTCGGACGACCACAGCGCGGCCTGCGACTCAGGCTCGAAATCGGGATACTCGGGGCCGGCCAGCATGCGGATCACGAGGGCGTTGCCTTCGCGCCTGACCGGCAATGCCCAGCCCGGTGCCGCCACGCCCAGCCAGTCCTGTTCGGATTCGATGCCGGGACGTCCCACGGGCAGGCGGTCGCCTTCCTTCAGGGCGCGGCCTTCGAAACCGCCGTAGTTCGACTTGAGATCGGTGCTGCGGGAATTCATCACCACGGGCACGTCGATACCACCGGCCACGCAGAGATAGGTGCGGGTGCCGCCGCGCGGCGCGGGCAGCGTCAGCGTCTCGCCACGGCGCACGTCGAACGCATGCCACGACCAGACCGGCACGCCGTCGACATTCGCACTGCACTCGGCACCGGTCAGTGCCACGCGCATGTCGGCATCGAAGCGCAGCGCAGCGCGGCCCAGCGTGAATTCGATCGCCGCGGCATTCGGCTCGTTACCCAGCAAGCGATTGCCGACCTGCAGCGCCAGGCCATCGGCCGCGCCGGAACGGCCCACGCCAAAGCGGCGAAAACCGACCCGGCCCAGGTCCTGCACCGACGCCTGCGCGCCGGGACGAATGATCTCGATCACAGCAGGACCTCCTCGGCAACGAACTTGACGGTATCGCCGGGCGCGAACAGCGAGGGCGGATCGCGGTCGGCAACGAACAGCTGCGCATCGGTATGTCCGATCAGCTGCCAGCCACCGGGCAGCACGGCGGGATAGATACCGGTCTGCTCACCGCCGATGCCCACGGCTCCGGCCGGCACGGCCAGGCGCGGCTCGCGGCGGCGCGGCGTTGCCAGTTCGGGCGCCAGGCCACCCATGTACGCGAAGCCGGGCTGAAAGCCCAGGAAGTACACGACGTATTCGCCAGCGGCGTGGCGGCGCACCACTTCCTGCGGCGTCAGGCCGGTATGCGCGGCCACATCGGCAATATCGGGGCCGTATTCGCCGCCGTAGCGCACGGGGATCTCCACGAGCTTGCCCGTGGCATTGCGCGTCTCACCCGACGCCCACGCGAGCTTCAGGTTGCGTTCCAGCGCGATCACGTCAGCGGTGTCGTCGAAGGTCAGCGTCAGGTTGTTCATGCCGGGCACCACGTCCACCACGCCACGCCAGTCGGTGGCACGCTCGGCCATCGCCCAGATACGTCGCTGGACGTACAGCGACGCGGGCGGCGCAACGCTGTAGAGCAACGCCTGTTCGGCCAGGCGGTGAACGGTGCAGTTAGGCATGGGCGGGCTCGCTGATTTGGGGGCCGAGGCTTTGATCCATGCAGTGTAGGCGCCACAAGGACCGCGATCTGAACTCGCCAAAGAACCCGATGTGACTTAATCGAATTTCATCAACGATTTATCGATAAATTCATAATATCGAAACATGGCAACGCCCGGCACTCGGGGTTGACCCTATGTAGTTGTGCACCGTTTGGCGCAAGATGGCGCCACAAGAGGGATAAAGTTAATAGTGAAGCACTTACGAAGAAAGGCGTTTGTAAGGTGCCGTGCAGACATCCAGGGACAAAAAAAACCGGCCAGGGAGTCCTGGCCGGTTTTTGGTGAAGCAGGAAGCGTGGCAGCGATCAGGCAAATCCGGCCTGATGCGCCTGCTGGTCGGCGTGGTACGAGCTGCGAACCATCGCGCCCACGGCGGCGTGGGTGAAGCCCATCTTGTAGGCCTCTTCCTCGAACATCTTGAACGTGTCCGGATGGACGTAGCGCATCACCGGCAGGTGGTGATTCGACGGCGCCAGGTACTGGCCGATCGTCAGCATGTCGATATCGTGCGCGCGCATGTCGCGCATGACTTCGAGGATTTCCTCATCGGTTTCGCCCAGGCCGACCATCAGGCCCGACTTGGTCGGCACGTCCGGGTTGCGGCGCTTGAACTCCTGCAGCAGCTTCAGCGAGTGCGCATAGTCGGCGCCGGGGCGAGCCTGCTTGTACAGGCGCGGCACCGTTTCCATGTTGTGGTTCATCACGTCCGGCGGCGATACCTGGAGGATGTCCAGCGCCTTGTCCAGGCGGCCGCGGAAGTCAGGCACCAGCACCTCGATGCGCGTGTTCGGCGACAGCTCGCGCGTCTGCGAGATGCAGTCCACATAGTGCTGGGCGCCGCCGTCGCGCAGGTCATCACGGTCCACGCTGGTGATCACGACGTAGTTCAGCTTGAGCTGCGCAATCGTGCGCGCCAGGTTGCCCGGCTCGTTCACATCGAGCGGGTCCGGACGGCCGTGGCCCACGTCGCAGAACGGGCAGCGGCGCGTGCACTTGTCGCCCATGATCATGAACGTGGCCGTGCCCTTGCCAAAGCATTCGCCAATGTTCGGGCAGCTCGCCTCCTCGCACACCGTGACGAGGTTGTTGGCACGCAGGATGTCCTTGATCTCGTAGAAGCGCGAGTTGCCGGTGGCCGCCTTGACGCGGATCCAGTCCGGCTTCTTGAGCTTTTCGGCCGGCACGATCTTGATGGGGATACGTGCGGTCTTCTCGGCCGACTTCTGCTTCTTGGTAGCGTCGTATTCGGCGGGGCTTTGCGGGGCTTCGCTGGACGTGGCGATCAGTGCGTCGCTCATACTGTTCTCCGCACGCGCAGCCGCGTGCATGTTTGGCGTTGATTCGGGGCCGGGCGTGCCACGGGTTCAGGCAGCCTCGGCGGCGGCATTCCCGTGGGCCTGTTGCGCGCGCGCTTCGCGCGCTGTCAGGACCTCGCACAGGGCCGCCGCCAGGCGTTGTGCGATTGCGGGTTGTTGTGCCGCGGTGACGGGCAGCGGGCCGGCATCGTCCGCCAACCCGAAGGTGGCGCCCGCCGTGGCCATGTCGACCGTTTCCAGTCCGGCATAGCCGCAGGGGTTGATGCGCAGGAACGGGTTCAGGTCCATCTGCACGTTCAGGCTGACACCGTGGTAGCTGCAGCCGTTGCGGATCTTGAGACCGAGCGCGGCAATCTTGGCGCCCTGGTGAGGTCCATCCGTCAGATAGATCCCAGGAGCGCCGGCCTTGCGTTCGGCTGCGAGATTATACGATGCGAGCGTGTCCAGCACGGCCTGCTCGATGTCATGCACGAGCTCGCGCACCAAGAGGTGCCGGCGGCGCAAATCCAGCAATAGATACGCCACGACCTGGCCAGGACCGTGATAAGTGATCTGACCGCCACGATCGATCTGTACGACCGGGATGGTGTCGTCGGGTGCCAGCAGATGCGCGGGATCTCCGGCCTGCCCAAGCGTATAGACCGGGGGATGCTCAACCAGCCAGATCTGGTCGGGCGTCTCGGGAGTGCGAGCCGCGGTGAAGGCCCGCATCGCGTCGAAACAGAGCGCGTACGGCTGGCGGCCCTGATCGATGACTTGGATCGGATGCATGCCCGAGAGTGTAACGAAAAGGGCCGGACTGCGCTGAGCGGTCCGGCCCTTTTCAGGGTCACTATTTGGGTCGATTTTCGTCGTTTGGCGGCCACACCAGCCTCAGCCGTGGCCGCACCCGATCATGAGGCGTGGACCTTGTCCTGGCCCGGCGTCCATTCCGTGCCTCGAACCAGGCGCTTCGCGGCGCGGAACACCAGATGCGGCACATCGGCCAGCGTCAGCACCGGACGGCGCGCTTCCGCGATCAGGGCCAGCCGCACCGCGCCTGTAGCGCGCGGGTCGATGCTGAGCACGATCTCGTCACCGCGCCGGAGCAGCAGACTCCCGCCGCAGCGCAGCCAATAATCCTCGGAATCGTTCTCACGGGTCACCCATACGTCGACGCCTTTGGCATCTTCCACAAACAGACGCTGGGCGGAGTGCACCGACAGCGGGGCGACTTCACCGGGGTTCAGCGTAAAGACGGTCGTTGTGAGTAGGGCTTTCATGATGGCTTCTCCGTGAGTCCGGGGCCCACCGTGTTGTCAGAGTGGCCGGAACTGGCTTGGTCATTGGACCAGCACAGTTGGGGGCGTTGTTGGCGGGGTCCGGTGAAGTGAATTCTAGTGATGGACCCGGCGCTATCAAAACGATATATATTCTTGTGTCTTGTTAGCTAATCTCACATAGGCGAGGTCATCATGGTCTGGAGTGGCGCCTGGCATCCCGACGAGCCCCGCAGCTGGAAGCGCGAGTTTCCGCGCCTGCCTGCGCTGGCCGCATTACGCACCTTCGAGGCCGCGGCCCGCCACGAGAGCTTTTCTCGCGCGGCCGCCGAACTGTTCGTCACCCACGGCGCGGTCAGCCATCAGATCCGCGCGCTGGAGGAAGAGCTGGGCCAGCAGCTATTCGAGCGGCGCGGCAAGCGGGTGATGCTGACCGCCAACGGCCGGCTCTATGCCGAGCGCGTGCGCGACGCGCTGCTGCAGATTGCCGATGCCACGCGCGCGCTGCAGGCCGGCAACCGCGAGAAACGGCTGACCATCAGCACCATGCCGTCGTTCGCCGCGCGCTGGCTCACGCCGCGCATCGGCAGCTTTATCGAGCAGCATCCGGAATTCGATGTGGAATTGCTGTCATCGAACTCCCTCGTCGACTTTGCCAACGAGGAAGTGGACGTGGCGCTGCGCATGGGCGGCGGCCAGTATCCGGGCCTCTATGTCGAAAGACTGCTTGACGATGTGTTCTTCCCCGTCTGCAGTCCGCATTTCAATGGCGGCCGGCTGCCCGAGCAGCCCGCGCACATGGCCGGCATGCCGCTGCTGCGCGGCGAGGGCGATCCGTGGAAGCCGTGGTTCGAAGCGGCCGGGCTGGCCTGGCCGGAGCCGACCAAGGGCCTGATGATGCAGGACTCGTCGCTGCTGCTGCAGGCAGCCGCCGAAGGCCAGGGCATTGCGCTGATCCGGTCGTCGCTGGCCTATAACGACCTGTTGTCGGGCCGCGTGGTGCGGCTGTTCGACGTCAGCATTCCGTGCCCTTGGCTGCTGCATTTCGTGTGCACGCACGCCAGCCTGGAAACGCCGAAGGTGCAGGCCTTCCGGCATTGGCTCCTGCCGGAGATGGAGCGCTTCCGCAATATCCTGTCGCAGTGGACCTAGTCTTCGCTGTCCGGCGCGCTGGCCGCGTCGGGACGCGCGGGCGCTGAATCGGGTGCGGTCTTGCGCGCGCGTCCGGCCCTTGGATGGGCCTGGTCGTAGACCTTGGCCAGATGCTGGAAGTCGAGCGACGTATAGACCTGCGTGGTGGCAATACTCGCGTGGCCGAGCATTTCCTGCACCGCGCGCAGATCGCCCGATGACTGCAGCATGTGCGTGGCAAACGAATGCCGCAGCATATGGGGATGAACATTGGTCGGCACGCCGGCGGCCAGCGCTTGTTGCTTGATGCGCGTCTGCACGGTGCTGCCCGACAGCCGCCGGCCCCGCGTACCCAGGAACAGCGCGTGAGCATCCTCGGGCAACGCTTCGGGACGCAGCAGCGTTTCGCGGACGTCCAGCCACGCCTTCAATGCCTCGATAGCCTTGCTGCCCACCGGCACGGTGCGGCGGCGCGAGCCCTTGCCGATCACCGTGACCTCGGCCCCCTTCAGGTCGAGCCAGCCGACAGACCGGTAGTCACCGTCCTCGGTATAGCGCACGTCGAGCTGGGTCAGCTCGGACAGCCGCAGGCCACTCGAATAGAACAGTTCAAAAACAGCCCGGTCCCGAGCGGCTTCGGTCGTATCCCCGCTCCGGTGCGCCACCAACGCAACCGCGTGCTCCACCGACAGCGCCTTCGGCAGCGGCTGGCCGCGCTTGGGCGCGCGCACGCCGTCGACCGGATTGGCCGTCACGCCGTGCCCATGCCGGGCCGCCCACAGGTAGAAGCCGCGCCACGCCGACAGCGTGCGGGCGATGGTCCGCGCGGATAGCCCGCCACCATGCATGCGCGCGGCAAAGGAACGGATATGGCGGGTTTCCAGCGACAGAAGCGGCACGCCCGCCGCTAGGCGCATGGCGGATTCCTGCAGCCCCGACAGGTCGTGCGCGTAGCTGGTCAGCGTGTGTTCCGCCAGCTTGCGATTGGTGGCCAGCCAGTCCAGATAGCGCAGCACCAGCGGATCGGGGGCAGGCTTTGCGGCCTCCGTTGCCTCGGCGGGCGCTGTTTCATCCTTGCCCGGCTGGCGCTTGCGCATGGCGGTTGCTGGCGGCTATGCAGGACGGATCAGTCGCGCAGGCGATTCAGCGCGGCGCCAGCCACTTCGCCAATCTGCGACAGATAGGCCGTGCCCATGCCCTCGTGGAACCGGCGAGGTTCGGGCGAACCCAGCACCATCAGGCCGAATGCGGCGCCGGGCCCTTCCTCGGGCAGCCGCGCCGGCACGCGCAGCGTCACCATTGCCAGCGATTCGATGTCAGCGCGCTCCAGAAGACGCGCGGCTTCGAAGCCGCTGTTGGCACCGCAGAACGGTGCGCGCAGCCCTTCGGCAAACAGGCGCAGGTCGTCGCTGGCACCCTGGGCCACTTCCATGTGGCTGAATGCCTCGCCGACATTCCACAGGCGCAGGGCCACGGCCGGCACGTCGAACACTTGCTGCAGGCCGTCCTGCACCGCGTATGGCAGCGCGTGCGAATCGGCTTCGGCCAGCAGGCGCAGCAGCCAGGCGTGCATGCGCTGCTGCGTGCGGTCGTTCTCGTGGCCGTGGCGCACCAGGTCGGCCAGCTTCAGTTCCAGTCCCTTGTTCTTTTCGCGCAGGATTTCCATCTGGCGCTCCTGCAACGACACCGCGCGGTGACTGTGGGGGCTGGTCAGTTGCACCGTGGCCAGCAGCTCGGCGTGGTCCTCAAAGAACTGCGGGTTGTTCTGCAGATAAGCGGCGACTTCTTGGGCGTTCATAAGCTTCTACCGGTACGAGGACAGTATTTTCGGCTGGCAGTGTAGCAAAGTGATGCGAGCGCCGGCGCTAGGTCTGAATCAGTCGCTTCTGCCGCGAGATGCTCATCAGAATGCCGATACCCATGCCGAGCGTCACCAGTGCCGTACCGCCATAACTCAACAGCGGCAGCGGCACGCCCACCACGGGCAGGATCCCGCTCACCATGCCCATGTTCACGAAGGCGTAGGTGAAGAAGATCAGCGTGATGGAACCGGCCAGCAGCCGCGAGAACAATGTCGGCGCATTGGCCGCAATATAAAGCCCGCGGAAGATCAGCAGCAGGTAGAGCACCAGCAGCACGGCATTGCCGATCAGGCCGAATTCCTCGGAAAACACCGCAAAAATGAAGTCGGTATGCTTTTCCGGGATGAATTCCAGGTGAGTCTGCGTGCCCTTGAGCCAGCCCTTGCCCGTGACGCCGCCCGAGCCAATCGCGATGATCGACTGGATCGTGTGGAATCCCTTGCCCAGCGGATCGGTGGTCGGGTCCAGCAGCGTGCAGACGCGATGCTGCTGGTAGTCATGCAGGATCGGCCAGTTCACGCCCGGCGCGCAGATCTGGGTCTCGTAGCTGACCAGCAACGTGATGGCCAGCACGCCCACGGCCAGCAGCGGCAGAATGATCTTCCACGACAGTCCCGCGAAGTAGATCACATACAGGCCGGCGGCCAGCACCAGCAGGCCGGTGCCCAGATCGGGCTGCTTGGCGATCAGGCCCACCGGAATGCCGAGGATGACCAGCGCCACGACGAAGTCGAACCACCTGATCACGCCCTCGCGCTTCTGGAAGTACCACGCCAGCATCAGCGGCATCGAGATCTTCATGATCTCCGAGGGCTGGATCACCATGCCCACGTTGAGCCAGCGCCGCGCGCCCTTGCGGATCAGCCCGAACATCGCCACCGCGATCAGCAACGCCACCCCTACGGTGTAGAGCGGCACGGCTACCCGCATCAGCAGCTGCGTCGGCATGTAAGCGATAACTATCATCACCACGTAGGACAGCAGGATATTGCGCAGCTGGTCTTCCACGCGGCCCGGCATATCGATGGCGGCCGAATACAGGGCCACGATGCCCGTGGCGAAAAGCAGGAAGACGATCAGGGCCAGTGGCTTGTCAAAACCGGTCAGGGCCGTCTTGACCGTCGAAACGACGCGGCGTTTATCCATTGCGCGTCTCCCTTTACTCTGAGGCTGGTTTACTGACCGCGCCGGCCTGCGCAACCTGGGCAGGCTTGGTGCGTGGCTTGGGTGCCGGCGCGGAAGCGGGGGCCGCCTTGGGCGCGGGGGCCTGCGGCGCCGACGCCGGCGGCTTGCTGTGGCCCAGCGCCTGCAACATGCGCGCGTCGAGCGTCACCACGGCCGATGCAGGCGCAATGGCGGCCGGATCGAGCTGCGCGGCGATCGAATCGGATGCCGATCGTGCCGCCGGCACGGATGCGGCCGCTACGGCACTCGCGCCCGGCGTGCTCGCGCCAGCCGCGGAAGCGGCGGCAACGGCCGCCGGCGCGGTCTGCATCACCGTGGCGGTAGCCGCGTTGGCCGTGTCGCCCGTCGTGAACACGCTCGGCGTGTCCACCGGGGGCCGATTGCCGGCGCGCAGCGCCTCCTCGGGCGGCGGCGCGCTGGCCTGCAGCTCCTCGGGCCACTTGCGCAGCAGGTAGTAGTCCATCACCTTGCGCGCGATCGGTGCCGCCACGGCGGCGCCAAAGCCGGCGTTCTCGACGATCAGCGCCAGCGCGATCTTGGGCTTGTCCGCGGGAGCGAAGGCCGTATAGAGCGAGTGGTCACGCTTGCGCTCATCGATCGCATGGTGGTTGTACTTTTCGTTCTTGCCCAGCGTATAGGTCTGTGCCGTACCGGTCTTGCCGGCCGACTCATACGCGGCCCCGGCAAAGACCCTGGCAGCGGTACCGTTGTGCGTCACGGCCACCATCGCGCGCTTGATCACGTCGATGTCGGCCTGCTTGAACGGCAGCCGGTAGCTTTCCTTGGGCACGGTCAGCGAGCGCTTGCGCGAGACCGAATCCTCGACGGCCTTCACCAGGTGAGGCTTCATCGCCACGCCGTTGTTGACCAGGATCGACACCGCATTGGCCAGCTGCAGGATCGTGAAGCTGTTGTAGCCCTGGCCGATGCCCAGCGAGATGGTCTCGCCGTCATACCATTTCTGCTGCTCGGGCTTGCGGTACGCCTTGCGCTTCCATTCCGTGGACGGCAGGATGCCGCGGCTTTCGCCTTCGATGTCGATCCCCGTGACCTGGCCGAAGCCCAGCGGCTTCATGAAGTCGTGGATCGCATTGACGCCCATGTCGCGCGCCAGCGCGTAGTAATAGGTATCGCACGACTGCACGATCGACGCCTGCATATCCACCCAGCCGTGTCCGCCCGGCTTGTCGTCGCGGAACGTGTGGTTGCCCAGCGTGAAGAAGCCCGGATCGTGCATGCCCCAGGCCGCCGTGCGCTTGCCCGTGGTCAGCGCCGCCAGCGCCATGAACGGCTTGTACGTGGAACCCGGCGGATAGGTGCCGCGCAGCGGACGGTTCAGCAGCGGCTTGTCGGGCGAACCGTTGAGTTCGTCCCAGGTCTTGGAATCGATGCCTTCGACGAACAGGTTCGGATCGTAGGTCGGCTTCGACACGAAGGCCAGGATGTCGCCGGTTTCCGGCTCGATCGCCACCAGCGCGCCGCGACGGTCGCCGAACAATTCTTCAGCCAGTTGCTGCAGGCGGATGTCCAGCGACAGGATCAGGTTGTTACCCGGCGTGGCCGGCGACGTGGACAACGTTCGAATCGGACGCCCGCCAGCGCTGACCTCCACCTCCTCGAAGCCCGTCAGCCCGTGCAGCTCGGTCTCGTAGCTCTGCTCCAGGCCGATCTTGCCGATGTAGTTGGTGCCCTTGTAGTTGTCGATGTCCTTGCGCGGATCGTACTTGGCCGGATCGGCGTCGTTGGCTTCATCCATCGCCTCGATCCGTTCCTGATCGCGCTGCGAGATGCGGCCCAGGTAGCCCACGACGTGGCTGGCCGATTCGCCCAGCGGATACTGGCGGAACAACCGCGCGCGCACATCCACGCCCGGAAAGCGGAAGCGCTGGGCCGAGAACTTGGCCACTTCCTCGTCGGTCAGCTGGCTGCGGATCGGCAGGCTCTCGAAGCTGCGCGACTCCTCCAGCAGGCGCTTGAAGCGGCGGCGGTCACGCGGCTGGATATCGACGAGCTTGGACAGCTCCTCGATCGTGTTGTCTAGCGTGTCGGTCAGCTTGGACGGCGTGACTTCCAGCGTGTACGCGGAATAGTTGCGCGCCAGGATCACGCCGTTGCGGTCCATGATGATGCCGCGGTTCGGCTCGATCGGCGCCACGGAAATGCGGTTGTCCTCGGCCTTGGCCGAGTACTGGTCGTGCTTGTACCACTGCAGCCACAGAAAGCGGGTGAACAGCAGGCCAAAGCAGATGACCGTGAACAGGGCGGCAGCCGCCACGCGGATGCGGAAGCGGCCGATTTCCAGTTCGACGTTGCGGATTTCGGTCATGGTGGTACTGCGGGCGGCGTGGCGGTATCAGGATGGATGGACTAGATCGGGCGCGTCTCGTCGACGTCGGCCGACCGGCGCTGCGGCGCCAGCAACAGCGCCGTGGCCATCGGCCAGAGCACGGCTTCGATCACCGGCGCCACCAGCAGTTGCCATCCCGGCAGCGGCGCACCCATCGCCAGGCGGATCACAACCGGCACGGCATGGGTGATGAACAGCAGCGGCATCACGTGCAGCGCCTGCGTATAGACCGAAAACCACAGCACGCGGCGATGGATCGTGATCGCAAAGTACGCCAGCAGCGTGTAGGCCAGCGCGTGCTCGCCCAGCAGGCGCGCATCGTGCACGTCCATCAGCAGGCCCAGCAGGAACGCCACGCCCATGCCGACCTTGCGCGGCTGGTGGATGTTCCAGAACACCAGCACCAGGGCCACCATGTCCGGAATCCACAGCGTGGTGCCCCAGGGCATCAGGTTCCACAGGAACGCCAGCACGAAGGTCAGCGCGATAAACGCGGGATTGACCGGGCGCAGCAGGTATTGGGATGTCGTCACTGTGAACGCTCCGGGGATTTCTGCTTCTCGGCGGGCTTGTCGGCCGCCTTCTGCTCGGCACCCGCGCGTGCGGCGGCCGACCGGGCACCCTTTTCCGCCTTGGTCGGCGCGGTCGTTTCCTGCGGGCGCGGTCCAAGGCCGGATTCGTAGCGCACCACCAGCAGTTGGCGATGCGAGCGCACCCCGGCCACCGGTTCGCAATAGACGCGCGAGAACGCCGTGTCGGCCTTTCGTTCGATCTGGACGATCTTCGCCACCGGCAGGCCCGGCGGATAGGTGCCGTCCAGGCCCGACGTCACCAGCAGGTCGCCCTGCTGAAGGTCCGCCGATGCCGCCATGAAACGCAGGTCCAGCAGGCCGGCACGCGACCCGCCAAACGCCACGCTGCGCAGGCCGTTACGTACCACCTGCACGGGAATGGCCTGATCCTTGTCGGTCAGCAAGGTCACTTCGGACTGGAACGGCGACACACGGGTCACCTGGCCAATCACGCCGCGCTCGTCGATCACCGGATAACCGGCGCGCAGGCCCTGGGAGCTACCCCGGTCGATCACGATGCGCTGGCTGTACGGGTCGCGTGCGTCGTAGAGAATCTCGGCTGCCGTGACCGGCGTGGCCGACTCCTGCTGCAGGTTCAGCAGCTTGCGCAGCTGGTTGTTCTCGGCTTCCAGCTGGGCCTGGCGCACGAACGCGTTGGCCTGCTCCACCGAACTGCGGCGCAGCTCACGGTTTTCATTGGCCAGGGTGACCGAAGACTGGGCGTAGTCGAAAACGCCGCGCATCGCATCGCGCGGCACCAGCACCAGGCGCTCGACCGGCATCAGAACGGTAGCTGCCACCTGGCGGGCGATGCGCATGGCGTCGAAGCGCGCGTCGACAATCAGCAGCGCAAGCGCAATCGCCACAAAGACGATCAGGCGGGCGACGGCGGATGTGCCTTGCTTGAAGAGCGGCGGTGGCGAGTAATCCATTTACCGGTGCGCAGGCGAAACCATCCCGCCAGCGCGTCGGCACCCCCCTGGCGGGGATTGGCGCGACGGGCTGGCGGGAGAAGACATCAAAGGGCGCGGGGACAGGGCGACGCGGGTCACCACGGTCCCTGCCTCGTATTACTCGTAGGAGAAGATGCTGCCGAGCTTGTCCATGCGCTCCAGCGCCATGCCCGAGCCGCGCACCACGCAGGTCAGCGGATCTTCGGCCACCAGCACCGGCAGGCCGGTTTCCTCGGCCAGCAGGCGGTCCAGGTCGCGCAGCAGCGCACCGCCGCCGGTCAGCATCATGCCGCGTTCGGCAATGTCGGCACCCAGCTCAGGCGGCGTCTGTTCCAGCGCGATCTTCACGGCGGACACGATCTGGTTCAGCGGATCGGTCAGTGCCTCAAGGATTTCGTTGGACGACACGGTAAAGGCGCGCGGGATACCCTCGGACAGGTTGCGGCCCTTTACTTCCATTTCGCGGACTTCGGAACCCGGGAAGGCCGAGCCGATTTCCTTCTTGATCGCTTCGGCGGTCTGCTCGCCGATCAGCATGCCGTAGTTGCGGCGGATGTAGTTGACGATCGCCTCGTCGAACTTGTCGCCGCCCACGCGCACCGAACCCTTGTAGACCATGCCGCCCAGCGAGATGATGCCCACCTCGGTGGTGCCGCCGCCGATATCGACGACCATCGAGCCTGACGGCTCCGACACGGGCAGGCCCGCGCCGATCGCGGCCGACATCGGTTCTTCGATCAGGTACACCTGGCTGGCACCGGCACCCAGCGCCGATTCACGGATGGCGCGGCGTTCCACCTGGGTGGAACCGCACGGCACGCAAATGATGATGCGCGGGCTCGGACGCAGCAGCTTGGTGTCGTGCACCATCTTGATGAACTGCTTGAGCATCTGCTCGGTCACGGTGAAGTCGGCGATCACGCCGTCCTTCATCGGGCGGATGGCCTCGATATTGCCCGGCACCTTGCCCAGCATCTGCTTGGCTTCCTTGCCCACCGCGGTGATGGTCTTCTTGGCGTTGGGGCCGCCTTCCTGACGGATGGCCACGACCGACGGCTCGTCCAGGACGATGCCCTTGTCGCGCATATAGATCAGGGTGTTGGCGGTGCCCAGGTCGATGGCCAGGTCGTTGGAGAAATAGCTGCGGAGAAATCCGAACATCAGGAATCCTGTCTTCTGTTGTTGGTTCGCGGGTATGCGAAGCGGCCAGTGCCTGTTTCGGCCCGGCCACGAATACGTTTGCAAGGGTGATGGTTCACGGTTCCCCCGGTGCGTGCGGCTCACGCCGGCACAAGCCGACGCGCCCGGTACCCCTGGCGCGGACAAGCCCCGGTGCGCCAGCGGGAATCCGCTTCGCCGGCGCATGCCTGCACGCCGGACCTACGGGAACCTTTGATTAGACTCTGCGCGAAAGTTCGCGGCGAGATGCGCGGGACAGGACGGAACACGCCTGACGATTGCAGTAGCCTAATCGGAGGAACCAGTTTCTTACGAGTGAAAATACGGTGAAAACGGGCCGCTAATTCGCGGAGTTACTATGCCGCCGGCACACTACTGTTGCACGGTTGCGACGCCGCCGCCGGTATGCCGCACGATCCAGCACATCGGCAACGCGGAAAATCCGCCCTGCCACGACTCCCGGGTGCTGCGGCTGTGCCGACGGCATCACCGTCAGGCCACATCGCCAGGACCTAAGTGGAGCGTGCGTTGCGGCAAGACTGCAGCGCGTAATGATACCTTATAATTCACGCTGTTTCGGGGCGTTTGGACCCTGAAAAACTTGTAACTTCGACGATCCTGGGGTGCCCCCCGGGCGCACCAGTCCGGCACGCCTTGGCCACCCAGCCAGTTACCGGACGCATGGCGCCCTTCCAGGCTCCCCGACGGCCACCCGACGATGGATGGGTGGACGCCGGTCCCCGAACCGGCGCCCGCCCGCGAGTCCGGCCGTAACACCTCCAGTCCGCAGGACTGAACCCGGCGAGAAGCGCCGCACCACGCAATGGCCCTCGAACTTTCCGACGTCAAGCGCATCGCGCACCTGGCCCGCATCGAAACCAGCGATGCCGAGGCCGAGCAGACGCTTGTGCAGCTGAACAATTTCTTCTCCCTGGTGGAGCAGATGCAGGCGGTGGACACCACCGGCATCGAGCCGCTGGCGCATCCGCTGTCCGCCGTGCGCGACATCGCCCAGCGCCTGCGCGACGATGCCGTGACCGAGTCGGACCGCCGCACCGACTACCAGCGCCCCGCACCGGCCACGGAAAACGGCCTGTACCTGGTGCCCAAGGTCATCGAGTGACAACGCGCCGCACCGCCGTTGTTCACCTATCCAGACGCCATCTGACCAGACATGACCTTTTCCGCTGATTCCGTGACATCCCTGCGCCAGATCGCCGACGCGCTGGCCGCCCGTTCCGTGTCCGCCGAGGAACTCGCGCGCGACTACCTGGCGCGCATCGACGCCGCAAAGAACCTGAATGCCTTCGTCGACATCAACGCGGACCTGACGCTGGCCCAGGCCCGCGCCGCCGACGAGCGCCGCGCCAATGGCCAGGCCACCCCGCTGACCGGCGTGCCGATCGCCCACAAGGACGTCTTTGTGACGCGCGGCTGGAAGTCCACCGCCGGCTCGAAGATGCTGGCCAACTACGAAAGCCCGTTCGACGCCACCGTGGTGGCGCGCCTGGGCGCCGCCGGCATGGTCACACTGGGCAAGACCAATATGGACGAATTCGCGATGGGTTCGTCCAACGAAAACTCGTACCAGGGTGCCGTGCGCAACCCGTGGGACACCAACCGCGTGCCGGGCGGCTCGTCGGGCGGCTCGGCCGCTGCCGTGGCCGCCGGTCTGGCACCGGCCGCGACCGGCACCGACACCGGCGGCTCGATCCGCCAGCCGGCGTCGTTCTCGGGCATCACCGGGATCAAGCCGACGTATGGCCGCGTGTCGCGCTACGGCATGATCGCGTTCGCTTCGTCGCTGGACCAGGGCGGCCCGATGGCCCACACGGCCGAAGACTGCGCGATGCTGCTCAACGCGATGGCCGGCTTCGACCCGAAGGATTCCACGAGCCTGACCCCCGAACTGGGCGGTGTGGACGAGGACTTCACGCGCCTGCTGGGCCAGCCGCGCGCCGGCGCCACGGCCGACAAGCCGCTGGCCGGCCTGCGCATCGGCCTGCCGCGCGAGTACTTCGGCAAGGGCCTGTCCGCCGACGTGGAAAAGACCGTGCGCGCCGCACTGGCCGAGTATGAAAAGCTCGGTGCCACGCTGGTGGATGTGTCGCTGCCCAAGACCGAACTGTCGATCCCGGTGTACTACATCATTGCACCGGCCGAGGCTTCGTCGAACCTGTCGCGCTTCGATGGCGTGCGCTACGGCCATCGCGCCGCCGAATACCGCGACCTGCTCGACATGTACAAGAAGAGCCGCGCCGAAGGCTTCGGTCCGGAAGTGAAGCGCCGCATCATGGTGGGTACGTACGTGCTGTCGCACGGCTATTACGATGCCTACTACCTGCAGGCGCAGAAGATCCGCCGCATCATCGCCGACGACTTCCAGCGCGCGTTTGCCGAGTGCGACGTGATCATGGGCCCGGTGGCGCCGAGCGTGGCCTGGAAGCTGGGCGAGAAGACCGCCGATCCGGTGCAGATGTACCTGGCCGACATCTTCACGCTGTCCACCAGCCTGGCCGGCCTGCCCGGCATGAGCGTGCCGGCCGGCTTTGGCGACGGCAACATGCCCGTGGGCCTGCAGATCATCGGCAACTACTTCGACGAAGCGCGCCTGCTGCAGGTGGCCCATGCATTCCAGCAGGCCACCGACTGGCACCTGCGCCGCCCGGCCTGACAGACCGCCCAGCCATCATGCGCATGCACACCCTGCCCCGCATCCCGCTGAAACTGGCCGCCGCGCTGGCGCTGGCCGTGACGCTGGCCGGTTGCCAGATTCCGTTTACTGGCCGCTCCACGCCCATCGCGGCGCGCGACATCGATCTCGCCGGCAACTGCCAGCGCACCGAGGAGGACGGTTTCCGCGAGGACGCGCAGCTTCGTGTATCGGATAACACCGTGCAGCAGCTGCAGTGGAAGCTATGGGTGGGCAAGCGCGGCTCGTGCAGCTTCAACCTGGCCGATTTCCGGCAGGTTCGCAAGACGCCGCACATCGAGCTACGCGCCAACGACGGCAGCGCCTGCAAGCTGATGGTCTGGCAGGACCCGCGCCGCGTCACGCTGGCGCACGCGAGTTGCCAGTCGCATTGCACGCCGGGCATCTACGAAGAAGCCTGGCCCGTGATGTTCGAACCGGGTACGGGCGCCTGCGCGCGTACCCGCTGAACGGCAGATCACGATCATGGCGCGCCCGCCCCTGCTCTCTCCCCGCCAGACACCGACGGCTCCCACCCTGGTGGGCCGCTGGCTGCGCGGGACGCTGGCGGCCGCGACCATCGCCGTGGCATTGATGCCCGCCGCGCCGGCCCAGCCGACCGTGGCACTGGCACCGCTTACGCCCACCGCGCCCCTGACCGCTCCGGCGGCGGCCAGCGCGGCGGCGGTAGCGGCGCCGGCCACGGCCACCGAGCCGGCCACCGCACGGGTACGCCTGCCGGCGGAGCCGGGCATGCCGGCGCTGACCGCATACTGGTTCATGCCACGCGAAGGAAGCATCGCGCGCAGCCAGCCGCTGCCGGTGGTGGTGGCGCTGCATGGCTGCGGCGGCCTGATCGACATGAAAGTGGCGGCCAAGCGCGCCGGGACCATCGAGGAAGTCATCGACCCGGCAGCCGGCCTGCAGAGCCGCTACCGCGAATACGCGCACTGGCTGACCGAGCGCGGCTATGCCGTGCTGATGCCTGACAGCTTCAGCCCGCGCGGCAAGGCGCAAGGCATTTGCACCGAGGCGCTCGACGCGCGCACGATCGACGACAAGACACGGCGTGCCGATGCGCTGGCCGCGCTGCGCTGGGTGGCAAAGCAGCCCGGCATCGACGCACGCCGCGTGGTGCTGCTTGGCTGGTCCAACGGCGCGCAGGCCGTGCTGGCGACCATCGACGCGAGCCGTCCGTGGCCGGCGGACACACCGAACGTGGACCGTGCGGTGGCGTTCTACCCAGGCTGCAAGCGCGCCGTGCAGCAACATGACTTCAGGCTGCGCACGCCGCTGCTGCTGATGATTGGCGGCGCCGACGACTGGACGCCCGCCACGCGCTGCGCCATGCTGCAGAATGCGGTGCAAAGCCGGCAACCGAAGGCCCGCTTCCGCCTGGAGATCTATCCGGGCGCGTACCACGGTTTTGACGGCACCAGCGAACTGCATGTGCGGCGCGACGTCGCCGCCCGCCAGGGCGTCACCGTGGGCGGCGATGCCGTGGCGCGCGTGGCCGCGCTGGCGCAACTCGATTCATGGCTGGCCAGTCCCGACCCCTGACGATTCCGACTGCGCAGGGACTGGATTCGGCACCAAACGCACACAGATACAGAAAGACTTCATACAGGAATACCGCCATGCAATGGGAAGTGGTGATCGGCCTGGAGACGCACGCACAGCTCTCCACGGCTTCCAAGATTTTCTCCGGCACCTCCACCGCGTTCGGGGCCGACCCCAACACGCAGGCTTCGCCCGTGGACCTGGCCCTGCCGGGCGTGTTGCCGGTGCTTAACAAGGGTGCCGTCGAACGCGCCATCCAGTTCGGCCTGTCGATCGACGCCAAAATCGCCCCGCGCAGCATCTTCGCGCGCAAAAACTACTTCTACCCTGATTTGCCGAAGGGCTACCAGATCAGCCAGTACGAGATCCCCGTGGTGCAAGGCGGCCAGATCACCGTCCAGGTGGAAGGCAAGCAAGGCGTCTACGAGAAGACCGTCAACCTGACGCGCGCTCACCTGGAAGAAGACGCCGGCAAGTCGCTGCACGAGGATTTCGCCGGCATGACCGGCATCGACCTGAACCGTGCCGGCACGCCGCTGCTGGAAATCGTGACCGAGCCGGACATGCGCAGCTCCGCCGAAGCCGTGGCCTATGCCAAGGCTCTGCACTCGCTGGTGGTGTGGCTGGGCATCTGCGACGGCAACATGCAGGAAGGCAGCTTCCGCTGCGACGCCAACGTGTCCGTGCGCCCGGTGGGCCAGGAGAAGTTCGGCACGCGCCGCGAGATCAAGAACCTGAACTCGTTCCGCTTCCTGCAGCAGGCCATCGACTATGAAGTGCAATGGCAGATCGCGGAGATCGAGGATGGCCGCGAGATCGTGCAGGCAACCGTGCTGTTCGATCCGGACACCGGCGAGACCCGCGCGATGCGCACCAAGGAAGACGCGCACGACTATCGCTACTTCCCCGACCCGGACCTGATGCCGCTGGAAATCGACGCAGCCTGGGTCGACCGCGTCAGGAACGAACTTCCGGAGCTGCCGGCCGCGATGCAGGCGCGCTTTGTGTCGCAATACGGGCTGTCGGCCTACGACGCGAGCACGATCACCGCCACCAAATCGCTGGCCGCCTACTACGAAGCAGTCGTGAAGGAAGTGGGCGCCGCAAGCGCAAAGCCCGCCGCCAACTGGCTGATGGGTGACGTGGCGTCGCAGCTGAACCGCGATGGCATCTCGATCGACGAAGCGCCGGTCAAGCCCGCGCAACTGGCGAAACTGCTTGCTCGCATTGCCGACGGCACGGTATCGAACAACACGGCCAAGAAGGATGTGTTCCCGGCGATGTGGGCTGGCGAGTCCGATGGCGACGCCGACGCGATCATTGCCGCCAAGGGCCTGAAGCAGATGTCCGACACGGGCGAGCTGGAAAAGATCATCGACGACGTGCTGGCCGCCAACGCCAAGTCGGTCGAGGAATTCCGCGCCGGGAAGGAGAAGGCATTCAACGCACTGGTGGGCCAGGCGATGAAGGCCACCAAGGGCAAGGCCAACCCGGCCCAGGTCAACGAACTGCTGAAGAAGAAGCTCGGCTGATCGCTGTCCGTCCCTGCCTTGATAAAAAACCGGTCACGCCGAAAGCGTGGCCGGTTTTTTTTTGCGACCTGCGAGCGCGGTCAGCTTACTGGCACCACACTGACTTCGACGTCCACCGTGTGATCGCCGCCGCCAACGATCACGCCGTGCAGCAGCGGCACATCGCTGTAGTCGCGCGCGATGGCCAGCGTCACGTGGCGGGTGTCGGCCAGCACGTCGTTGGTGGGGTCGAGATCGATCCAGCCATTGACCGGACACCACACGCCGGCCCACGCGTGCGATGCATCGGCGCCGAGCAGGCGTGGCTCGCCCGGCGGCGGGTCGGTGCAGAGATAGCCACTGACATAACGCGCGGCCAGCCCGACGGACCGCAGGCAGCCGATCATCACCTGCGCGAAGTCCTGGCACACGCCACTGCGCAGCGCGAACGCTTCCACGGCGGGCGTATGGACTTCCGTCGTTTCGCCGTGGTACTCGAAGTCAGCGTGGATGCGGTGCATCAGGTCGATGGCGCCAGCGGCCACAGTGACGCCGGGTCTGAAGCTCTGCAATGCGTAGTCGCGCAGGTCTCGATGCAGCGCCACATTCGGCGATGCGTAGACGAACTCGCTCTCCGGATGGAACGGCTGACCGGCGCGGTAGCGCAGCAGCTGGGCCGCCTCTTCCCAAGGGGCGCCTTGCGACGCTTCGAACAGCGTCCAGCGCGGCGTCAGCGTGACCGTGCTGCAGGTGGTCAGCCGCATTGTTTCGTGCGGCACATCGAGCATGAAATGCAGCACGTTGTTGCCGAACGCATCGGTGCGCACGTGCTGGTGCGACGGCGCGGGATCGACCTCGATCCGGTGTGCGCTGACGGCCTGCCACGGGTACGACGGCGGCGTCACCACGGCGCGCTGCTGCGCATGCTCCACCGGCCACGCGTATTCGTAAGTGGTGACGTGATGCACGTCGAGCGTGGTAGGCCCGGCGTGCGGGACGGACTCGGTCGGCTGCTCGGTCGGCTGCTCGGTCAGCGGCTCGGTCGGCGGCTCGATCAGCGGCTCGATCAGCGGCTCGATCAGCGGCTCGATCAGCGGCTCGATCAGCGGCTCGGTCAGCGGCTCGGTCGGCGGCTCGGTTTGCGGATTGGCCAGTGGCTCGGTCATGGCAAGTCCGTCTCCGGCGCTACCCCGGCGTGGCTGAAATAGCGGCCGCCGATTTCATCGGACAGCTTTACCATGCGTGCGCCAAGCTGGTCGCACAGGGCCGATAGCTTGACGAACCTGCCCTTGTCGCGCTCGCAAAGCAGTGAACGCGAAGGCAGTGCGCTCACGGGCGGCAGCAGTTCCGCCAGCGGCACGCGCGCCTGCCCCGTGGCGCCGGTCGGCAACTGCGCGAGCTTGTCGCGCAGGCGGTCGAGCACGCCGTAGATGCCGCGTGGATTGGTCGGCTCCAGCACCAGCAGGTCGACCAGTGCCGCCACGTCCGTGCGGCCGGGAAACAGCGAGCGATAGGTCAGCGTGCTGTCGAACAGATGCAGCAGCAGATCGAAACCGCTGCGCGATTCCAGCGCGCCGCTGCTTTCCGCGATTTCCAGGAACAGCGCCAGCGTGCCGAGCCGTTCGATATGACGGCCGATAAAGACCAGCCGCCAGGCCTCGTCGCGTGTCATGCGGTCGCCCTGCGCACCGCTGATGGCGCCGAGCTGCATCGACAGGTGTTCCAGCGCCTTCATCACCTTCGATCGATCGTAGGCGCCTTCGCCGTGGCCGGCCGTGCCGGCGGGGCAGGCGGCGTCGGCCATCGCGTCCTGGAAGTCGTTGCGCGCGGCCAGGATCGTACGCCAGTGATCGTTCGACAGCCGGTTGCGAATCTCGTTGGCCGCGCGCGCATGGCTGGCCAGCGTCGGCATCAGCCCCATCGATGCATTCGGATTGGCCAGCGCCGATACCAGGCTGCGTTCGAACACCCGCAGCGATGCCTGCGGCGACGGCGTTTGCGGCGCCACCAGCCCGAACCACTGCGCCAGTTGGCCGAGCATGTTCAGCGTGCCGTCGTCGGTCTCGTCGTTGGACTCGATCGAGCCAAGGATCTGGCGGCACAGGCGCACCACGTTCTCCGCGCGCTCGGCATAGCGGCCCGCCCAATACAGGTTTTCCGCCGCGCGGCTCGACACGGCCAGCGGGCGCGTCACGCCGCCGGCGGTCAGCGAAGGCAAACCCGTGCGCGCGGTGCGCGACACCGGCATCAGCCCCTGCGCGGGCTGGCTCGACAACACCCACGTGTCCGCGCTGGTACCGCCGAGCTGCATCGACACGGCCTCCAGGTCCGGCGGTGCCAGCCGCGTGAAGCCGCCCGGCATGACCTGCCAGCCGCCATTGCCATCGGCTACCGCGAACACCCGCAACATGGCCGCGCGAGAGCCGATCCGGCCACCGCCGTTGCCATCGGATTCCCAGCAGGGTGTGTGCGAAAGCGGCAGCGGCGCCTGCAGCGTGAAGCGATCCGGCGTCTCGGCGATGCGTGCGCGCCAGGCATCGAGCTTTTGCAGTCCGCGTTCCATGCCGAGCGAGGTGTCGGCATGCGTGCGTGGATACGTGGGCATCACGAACGCCTCATCGAGCAGGCGCAGCGCTTCATCCTGGGCGGCGGCTTCGCCGCACCACCAGCTCATGACCGACGGCATCACCAGCGCTTCGTCGAGCAGCGCCCGCGCGATGCCGGGCAGGAAGCCGTGGATGGCCGGCGACTCCAGAAAACCGGAACCCGGCACGTTCGACACCATCACATTGCCCGCCCGCATCGCCTCCAGCAGGCCGGGCACGCCAAGCATCGAATCGCTGCGCAGCTCCAGCGGATCGCAGAACACGTCGTCGAGCCGCCGCAGGATCACGTCCACACGCTCCAGCCCGCCGAACGTCTTCAGATAGACCACGTCGTTACGCACGGTCAGATCCTTGCCTTCGACGAGCGTAATGCCGAGGTAGCGCGCAAGGAACGTGTGCTCGAAGTACGTCTCGTTGAACGGCCCCGGAGACAGCAGCACGATCTGCCGCCCCGTCCCCGTACCCATGCCTGCGCTGCCGCCCTCCTCCACCGACGTTGCCGGCGAAGCATGCGCCAGCGTCGAGATAAGCTGCGCGAACGCCGGCGGCAGGCGCCGCACACGCAGGTCGCGGAACGCCTCCGCGTACTGGCCCGAAATGATGAGCCGGTTTTCCAGCGCATAGCCCATGCCCGAGGGCGTTTCGGTGCGATGTGCAATGACCGTCCAGCCGTCCTCGGTGTGAACGAGGTCCACCGCCATCGTCTGCAGGAAGCTGCCGCCGGGCGGCTGGTAGCCCTTGAGCGGCCGCAGGTATCCCGGATGACCGTAGACCAGGCCCGGTGGCAGCAGTCCACGCGCGAGCAGGTGCTGCGGGCCGTACATGTCGGCCATGATGGCGTTGGCCAGCGTGGCGCGCTGCGTCACGCCGGCTTCGATCACGGCCCAGTCGGCTTCCGATACCAGGAACGGAAACACCTCCAGTTGCCAGGCCCGCGCGCCGCCGCCCTGGTCGGCATAGACGTTGTAGGTGACACCGTTATCGCGGATCTGCCGCGACACTGCGGCGGCATGCGCGTCGAGGGTGGCCGGCCGCAGGTCGTCCATGATGCCGAAGAAGCGCGCCCACGGCTCGCGCAGCACGCCATCGGCCTGGCGCAGTTCGTCGCGATGGCCGTCGGGCACGAGTAACGCGAGCCGGGCCGCCAGGGCGGCCGGTGCGTCCGGTACGTCTGGTCCATCGAAGGGCAGCGACGACTGCAAGGGCACGGCTGGGATGTCTCCTGTTGGCAAGGCACGCTAGGCGATATCGCGCAGATCCAGCGTGAACGGAAATTCAAGGCTGCGGCGTGGTGGCGGCGCCACCGCGCGACCCGGCGTATGTCCGATCGAAAAGAACCGCGCCAGGCGGCGGCTTTCCGCTTCATAGGCATTCACCGGGAATGTCTGGTAATTACGGCCACCGGGGTGCGAAACATGATACTGGCAGCCGCCGAGGCTGCGGTCCATCCATGTATCCACCACGTCGAACGTCAGCGGCGCATGCGAGGGGATGGTGGGATGCAGCGACGACGGCGGCGCCCAGGCGCGATAGCGCACGCCCGCCACGAACTCGCCGGCGCGGCCCGTGGGCTGCAGCGGCAACGTCTGTCCGTTCACGGTGACCACGTGCCGGTTGTCGTTCATGCCCAGCACGCTGATCTCGATCCGCTCCACGGACGAATCGACATAACGCACGGTGCCTCCGGCCGCGCCCTCCTCTCCCATCACGTGCCACGGCTCCAGCGCGGTGCGCAACGTCAGCGACAGACCGGCGACGTCGACCTCGCCCACACGCGGAAATCGGAATTCGAAATGCGGCGCGAACCAGCTCGACTCGAACACGAAGCCGGCCGCCCGCATCTCGGTGAGCACGTCATCGAAATCCATCTGGACGAAGGTGCCGAGCATGAAGCGGTCGTGCAGCGCCGTGCCCCAGCGCGTGAGCCTGACGTTGTAGGGTTTTTGCCAGAAACGCGCCACCAGCGCGCGCAGCAGCAGTTGCTGCACCAGACTCATGCGCGCATGGGGCGGCATTTCGAACGCGCGCAGCTCCAGCAGGCCAAGCCGGCCGGTGGGGCCGTCGGGGGAATAGAGTTTGTCGATGCAGAACTCGGAGCGGTGCGTGTTACCGGTGACGTCGATCAGCAGGTTGCGCAGGATGCGGTCGATCAACCACGGCGGCACATGGCCGTTGCCAACTACCTCGCACATGTCGAGTTGCCGGCGCAATTCGTCGAACGCGATTTCCAGCTCGTAGACCTGGTCGTTGCGTGCCTCGTCCACGCGCGGCGCCTGGCTCGTCGGACCGATGAACAGCCCGGAGAACAGGTAGGACAGCGAAGGATGGTTGTGCCAGTACGCGATCAGGCTGGCCAGCACGTCTGGCCGGCGCAGGAAAGGGCTGTCGGCCGCCGTGGCGCCGCCAAGCACGAAGTGGTTGCCGCCGCCGGTGCCCGTATGGCGGCCATCGAGCATGAACTTCTCGGTGGACAGATGCGTTTCATGCGCGGCCTGGTACAGGAATTCCGTATGGTCGACCAGCTCGGGCCAGTTGGCGGCCGGGTGGATGTTGACCTCGATGACGCCAGGATCGGGCGTGACCTGCAGCAGCTTGAGCCGCGGGTCGCGCGGCGGCGGATAGCCCTCCAGCACGATCCGCATGCCCAGCTCGGCTGCGGTGGCCTCCACATCGGCCAGCAGCGCCAGGTAATCCTCCAGCTCGCTCAACGGCGGCATGAACACATAGAGGATGCCCCGCTTGTCCTCCATCGTCTTCAGTTCGACGGCCGGACCGGCGGACCGGCTTGGGTGGCGCAGCTCCACGCACAACGCGGTACGCACCGTATCCCTGGCCGATTCACCGCGCGCGGGCATGGCTGACGCCGTTCCGCCCGCATTGCCGCGCCCGTCCGCGCGCGCGCCGGCCCTGCGCGCGGCCATCGTGGCGGCGCTGTACGCGGGCGACTGCGTGCGCAGCGGCGTGGCCGCGGGCAACGGTGCGCGTGGCGCGAAAGGGTCCTGGTCGAATTGCAGCGGGTAGTCCGCCTTCGATGCCCAGGGCAGCGACTCAAGCGGCAGCCGGTATCCCATCGGGGAATCGCCGGGCAGCAGATACATGCGATCGTCGCGCAGAAACCAGCGGCCGGTCATCCAGCCACCCTGATTGCCGCGCGCCAGCGGCAGCACGTAGCCGGTCACGCTCGACAGCCCGGCGTCGAACACACGCCGGAGCCGGGCACGTTCCAGCTCGTCGTCGAGCCGCGTCTCATGCGGGTCGACGTTGACCGGCAGCCGGCGTTCACGCCACAGGTAGTACCAGACGTCCTCGTAACCGGGCTGGATGCAGTCCGGGTCAAGGCCGAGCCGGCGGGTCAGTGTTTCCAGAAAGCGCTGCGCATCGGCCGAGGTGTAGAGGTCGGGCTCGCGCTCGTCGGCGAACAGGCTGGGGTCGCGCCAGCACGGCTGCCCATCGGTACGCCAGCAGATCGACAGCGCCCAGCGCGGCAGTTGCTCGCCGGGATACCACTTGCCCTGACCGAAATGCAGGAAGCCCCCTTCGCCATAGCGTGCACGAAGCTTGTGCACGAGTTCGGTGGCGAGCCCGCGCTTGGTTGGCCCTAGCGCATCGGTATTCCACTCGGCGCCATCGCGGTCACGCGCGGCGACGAAGGTTGGCTCGCCGCCCATCGTCAGCCGTACATCGAGTTCGCGGAGCTGGCGGTCCACCGACAGGCCGGCCGAATCGATGGCCGTCCACTGGGCATCGGTATAGGGCTTGGTCACGCGCGGCGATTCGTAGATGCGCGAGATCGACATGTGGTGCTCGAACTGCACCTCGCACTCGTCCACCGCGCCGCTGACCGGTGCCGCGCTGCCTGGCTCGGGCGTGCAGGCCAGCGGAATATGGCCCTCGCCGGCCAGCAGCCCGGATGTCGGGTCCAGCCCGATCCAGCCGGCGCCCGGCAGATAGACCTCGCACCACGCATGCAGGTCGGTGAAATCGGCTTCCGCGCCGACCGGGCCGTCCACGGCTTTCACATCGGGCGTCAGCTGAAGCAGGTAACCGGAAACAAAGCGCGCGGCCAGGCCCAGATTCCGCAGCACCTGCACCAGCAGCCAGCCGGTGTCGCGGCACGAGCCCGAGCCATTCTCCAGCGTGGTCTCGGGAGACTGCACGCCTGGCTCCATCCGGATCAGGTAGCGGATCTCACGCTGCAGGCGCTGGTTCAGATCGACCAGGAAGTCGAGCGTCGCGCGCGGCGTGCGGTCGATGCTGTCGACGAACGCGGCAAGGCGCGGTGTCAGCGGGTCCTTTACCAGGTAGGGCGCGAGGTCGTGTTCGAGGCCGGCGGCGTAGGTGAATGGGATCTTTTCCGCCGACGGCTCCAGAAAGAAGTCGAACGGGTTGTAGACCGACATCTCGGCGATCAGATCCACCGTCACGCGGAATTCCGTGGTCTTCTCCGGAATCACCAGCCGGGCCAGATAGTTCGAGAACGGGTCCTGCTGCCAATTGACGAAATGCTGCACCGGTTCGATGCGCAGCGAGTAGGACAGGATCGGCGTCCGGCAATGCGGGGCCGGCCTCAGGCGTACGACTTGCGGCGACAACTGCACCGGACGGTCATAGCGATAGTGTGTGACATGACTCAGCGCGACGTGCGTGACCACTGGCGACCCCCCGGGTTGTGTGTAGCGTCAGGCCTAGCAAGACTTGTACCGCCCGGTGCGCAACGCGGTGCGCACAGGTTTGCAACGGGTCCTACATCTGGTTCTTGGCGCGCAGCCCTTCTTCCAGCAGCGACCTCAGCTTGGCCAGCGCACCGGGGTCGCCATGCGCCGCCGCGCGTGCGTACCAGATCTTGGCCTGCTCGATGTCCTTGTCGACGATGCCGGGGTAGCCGCGCTCGTAGTAGCTGCCCACGATGTACTGGGCGCCGCCGTCGCCGGCCGTCGCCGCCTTCGAGTACCAGTTGAAAGCCTTGCCATAGTCGCGCGGCACGCCGCGCCCGGTGAAGTAGTTGGTCGCCAGCGCCATCTGGCCCTGGATATGACCGCCCTGCGCCGCCCGCTCATACCAGCGGTTGGCTTCCTCCAGCGACTTCGGCACCAGCTCGCCGCGCTCGTACAGGTCTCCTAATGTGTACTGCGCATGTGTCATCTGGTTGTCGGCGGCGCGGCGCAGCCAGACCAGCGCCTCCTGCGGCTTGGCCGTCGTGCCCTCGCCGCGCAGCAGCATCATCGCGTAGTTGAACTGCGCCAGCCGGTTGCCCTTCTGGGCGGCCTCGGCAAATCCCTTGAGCGCGGCATCGAACTGGCCGGCTTCATAGGCGGACACGGCCTCGCGGGTCTGGGCCTGGGCGGGGGCGGGAGGTTCGGACGCCGCATGGGCGTGCAGCGCGCACGCCAACACCATGCCAAGAACGGCCCGGAGGATCGTGGGGGCGACTGTGAAGGGCATGGCAGGCTCCGGATTCCTGAAAGGCGCGGCGGGATGATTCCAGTGTATTGGGGAGCCGTCGGTTCTGCCATGCACTCGACAACTATCATCGAGTTGAAATTCTATCCATACATTCGTCACACGAATATATTGTCCAGCTATCCCGCAAACCGGTACCCGACGCCTACCTCGGTCAGCAGATGCACCGGTTGCGCCGGATCGGTTTCCAGCTTGTGCCGCAGATGCCCCATATAGACGCGCAGGTAGTGGCTGCTTTCCGAATGCGACGGCCCCCAGACTTCGCGCAGCAGTTCGCGGTGCGTCATGACCTTGCCGCGATGGGCCAGCAGTACCGCCAGCAGCCGGTATTCGATCGGGGTCAGATGCACCTGCGCGTCGCCGCGCGTGACCAGCCGGTTGGCCAGATCCACGCGGATCTCACCGAACGCGATCTGGGGCGTGCCCTGCGGGTTGATCTTGGCATGGCGGCGCAGCAGCACGCGCACGCGGGCTACCAGTTCGCCCACGCCAAACGGCTTGGTCAGGTAGTCATCGGCGCCGGCGTCGAGGGCGGCGATCTTGTCCGCCTCGTCCGTGCGCGCGGACAGCACCAGCACCGGCACCTCGGTCCAGGTCCGCATTTCGCGGATCAGTGTCATGCCGTCGCCGTCGGGCAGTCCCAGGTCCAGGATCACGATATCGGGCTGGCGCGTGCCCGCATCGATCAGCCCGCGCTTGAGCGTTTCGGCCTCGTGCACGGTGCAACCCTCGGCCTGCAGCGACTCGCGCACGAAGCGGCGGATATGGGGTTCGTCCTCGACCAGCAATACGGTCGGCGAATAGTCGAATGGCATTTCAGTGCGGATCAGGAAGAGTGATGTCGAGCGGTTCCGGCTCGATCGACGGAGGATTGCCGCGCGGCAGCGCCAGCGTGAAACGGGCGCCCGGCCGCGCCGCTTCCACCCAGATGCGGCCACCATGCGCCTGCACGATGGCTTCGCACACGGCTAGCCCAAGACCGACGCCCGCCGTGGCGGACTCGCGCTGGCCCCGCGTGAATTTCTCGAAGACGTGACGTTCCTGGCCCGGCGGCACGCCGGGGCCTTCATCCTCGACGACCAGACGTACCTCGTGGTCGAGTAACTCGCCCCGGATGCGCACGAGCGTGCCCGGCGCCGTGTACTTGGCGGCGTTTTCCAGCAGGTTGCACAGCACGCGCTCCATCAGCACGCCGTCGCATTCCACCAGCGGCAGCGCGGACAGGTCCGCCACCTGCACACGGTGAGCTTTGAGCGCTTCACGCATCGACGCCAGCGCCGCGCCCACCAGCTCCTCCAGCGATTGCCAGCCACGCTGCAGCGCCACATCGTGCTGCTGCAGCTTCGCCATGTCGAGCAGGTTCACCACCATCGTGCGCATGCGTTGTGCCTGCCCGCGGATGGCCACGACCGTTTCCGCCACGTCGGGCGTCAGCGGCGGATCGGCGCGCTGCAGTGTTTCGGCCATGCCGATCAGTCCGGTCAGCGGCGTGCGCAGGTCGTGCGATACCGCCGCCAGCAGCGAGCTGCGCAGCCGCTCCGATTCGATCGACACCAGCGCGCGCTGCGCCACTTCCACATAGTGCAGGCGCTCGATGCCGATGGCGACCAGCGTGGCGAACACATCGGCCTGGCGGCGCAATTCCGGTTCGGCCAGCGCATGCCATGCGCGCGGCTCCACGGCCAGCACACCGCGCGTCTGCATCGGGGCCTTGAGCGGCAGATAGAGCACGGTACTGCCCGGCAACGTATGGGTGCCGGTACCGGCGGGCTGGCCGTGATCGAACACCCATTGCGCCAGCACCGTGTCGATTGCCTCGCCCTTGCCAGTCTTCTCGTTCTGGGCGCCGTCGGCCATCCGCATCAGCCTGCCTTGTTCCGAGACAAGGAAGAAGGTCGCCTGCGCGTCGAACGCGGCGCGCATGAAGCGGCTGCCAATCTCGACAATCTGATCCGTGGTCAGCGCGGCCGACAATTCACGCGCCAGTTCATAAAGCGTGCGCGCGTCGGTCTCGCGCCGCACGGCCACCTGCGCCTGCTCGCGCAGCCCCGCGGTCAGTTGCCCGATCACCAGGCCCACCGCCAGCAGCACGACGAATGTGAGCAGGTACTGCACGTCGCTAACCGCAAACGACATGCGTGGCGGCACGATGAAGAAATCGAACGCGGCCACGCCAAGCACCGACGCCAGCGCGGCGGGACCGCGTCCGTGGCGCAGTGCGACTGCCACCACCGCCGCCAGAAACAGCATGGCGATATTCACCATGTCGAACCACGGGCGCGTGAGCGTCGACAACACCGTGGCTCCGGCGCACCACACCACCGCAAATGCATAGTCGCGCCTGCGCGTGCGGGCCAGCTCGGCCGCCGCCTGCGCGTCGGCGTCGTGATGCGCGTCCGTCGTCACCGGTACGCGCGGGCGCAGATCCGTGCGCGTGGTATCGGCAGCCACGCGAATCACGTCGATTTCGGGACAGCCGGCGGCCAGCGCGTCGGCAAACGTCTGCTTGCCGATCAACCGGTTGCCCGCCCCGAGCACCGGCGACAGCATGCGTGCAAGCCACATGCGTGCCTGGTCGACGAGATTGCCTTCGGCATGCCAGTCGTTGCGCGCGCGGCCCACCAGCGCTTTGGTGAGATTGTGGCGGCGTATGTAACCGGACACCGCTTTCACCATGTCGTGACCGGCCAGGGTTTCGGTGCGCGCGCCAAGCTCCTCGGCCAGTTGCATCGCGGCGCGCACACGCACGCGCACCGTGTCCGCCAGCGGCATCAGGCGCGGCGTGGCAATGGTCACCACATGCCAGTCGCAATCGAGCTGACTGGCCAGCCGGCGCGCACTGCGCACCACCTGTTCGGCATCGTCTCCCGTGCCGATGCAGGCCAGCACGGCCTCTCGCGTGCGCCACACCGGTTCGATCGCCTCGGCGTGGCGATACGCGCGCACGTCGTCGTCCACGCGATCCGCCGTGCGTCGAAGGGCCAGCTCACGCAGCGCGATCAGGTTGCCTTTACGGAAGAAGTTGCGCGCGGCGTGGCGCGCCTGGTCGGGCAGGTAGACCTTGCCTTCGCGCAGACGCCGCAGCAGTTCGTCGGCCGGCAGGTCCACCAGCACCACTTCATCGGCGCCATCGAATACCGCGTCCGGCACGGTTTCCCAGACGCGCACGCCGGTGATGCCGCCCACGGCCTGGTTCAGGCTGTCCAGATGCTGCACGTTGACCGTGGTCCAGACGTCGATGCCCGCTGCCTGCAGCTCCTGGATGTCCTGCCAGCGCTTGGGATGGCGGCTGCCCGCCGCGTTCGAGTGCGCGAGTTCGTCGACGAGGATCAGGGCCGGGCGCCGCATCAGCGCGCCGTCGAGATCGAACTCCTGCAGCACGCGATCACGATAAGACACATCGCGCAGTGGCAGACGTTCCAGCCCTTCGACCATCGCCTCGGTTTCGGCGCGGCCGTGCGTCTCGATTACGCCGATCACCACATCCACGCCCTGCTCGCGCAAGGCGCGGGCGGCGGTGAGCATGGCGAATGTCTTGCCCACGCCGGCCGATGCACCAAAGTAGACGCGCAGCTTGCCGCGCGCGGCGCGCACGTCTTCCGCCTGCATGCGCTGTAGCAGGGCGTCGGGGTCTGGGCGGGAGGCGTCGGTCATCGTGCGGGAATTGTGCCACGCAGGCAGGTGTCGTGTTTGGACGCGCCGGCCCTCTCCCCCGGCCCCTCTCCCGCGCGCGGGAGAGGGGAGACAACCGATGGTGTCTCCAGCGGCGTCTCAAATACTCCCTGCGTGCTCCCCTCTCCCGCGCGCGGGAGAGGGGCGGGGGAGAGGGCAAGCCCGTCAACTGCCACGCGCCTACTTCGCAGCATCCAGCGCCAGATTCAGCTTCAGCACGTTGACACCCGGCTCACCGAGCACGCCAAGGCCAGGCCCGTCGGTATTCGCCGCGATCAATGCTTCGACCTTTGCCGTCGGCACGCCGCGCACACGCGCCACGCGCGCCGCCTGGTACTGCGCCGCCGCGGGACTGATATGCGGGTCCAGCCCGCTGCCTGACGCCGTCACCAGATCCACCGGCACCGGCGCCTTGTTATCGGGATCGGCTGCCTGCAGCGCATCGATGCGTGCGCGCGCCGCGTCGGTCAGCGCGGGGTTGGTCGGCCCCAGATTCGAGCCAACGGATGCCGCCGCGTTATAAGGCATCGGGGCCGTGGCCGACAGTCTTCCCCAGAAGTACTTTGGGTCCGAAAACGGCTGACCGATCAGCTCGGAGCCGACGGCCTTGCCGTCCCGCACGATCAGCGAGCCGGCCGCCTGATGCGGAAACACGGCGCTGGCGATGCCGGTGACCACGCCCGGATAGAGCAGCCCCGTGATGATGGACAAAGCGATGAATACGGTCAGCGCCGGACGCAGCATGCCGCCTTGGCGTGCGGGTTCGGTCAGGGTATTGGCTTGTGAAGGCATAGTAGTTCTCCAGACTCAGATCCAGCCGAACATCGTCAGCAGCAGGTCGATCAGCTTGATGCCCACGAATGGCACCAGAATGCCGCCCAGCCCGTAGATCACCAGGTTGCGTCGCAACAGCGTGGCGGCACCCAGCGGGCGATACACCACGCCACGCAGCGCCAGCGGAATCAGTGCCACGATGATCAGCGCGTTGAAGATCACGGCGGACATGATCGCGGACGCTGGCGTGGACAAGTGCATCACGTTCAGCAGGTTCAATTGCGGATACGTCGTGGCAAACGCGGCCGGGATGATCGCGAAGTACTTGGCCACGTCGTTGGCCACGCTGAACGTGGTCAGCGACCCGCGCGTCATCAGCATCTGCTTGCCGATCTCGACGATCTCGATCAGCTTGGTCGGATTGCTGTCCAGATCGACCATGTTGCCGGCCTCGCGCGCCGCCTGCGTGCCGCTGTTCATCGCCACGGCCACGTCGGCCTGCGCAAGCGCCGGCGCATCGTTGGTGCCGTCGCCGGTCATCGCCACCAGGCGGCCCTGCCCCTGGTACTCGCGGATCAGCGCCAGCTTGGCCTCGGGCGTGGCTTCGGCCAGGAAGTCATCGACGCCTGCCTCGGCCGCGATCGATGCCGCCGTCAACCGGTTGTCGCCCGTGATCATCACGGTGCGGATGCCCATCTTGCGCAGCTCGCCAAAACGCTCGCGGATGCCGGTCTTGACGATGTCCTTGAGCTCGACCACGCCCAGCACGCGCACGGTGTCCTCAGTCCCTTCGGAGACTGCTTCGGCCACCACCAGCGGCGTGCTGCCGGCGCGCGCCACGTCGTCGACGGCCTGCATCACCGCCTCCGGGAACTTGCCGGCCCGCTCGGTCACGTAGCGGCGCACCGCATCGGCCGCGCCCTTGCGCACGCTGCGTACAACGTTGCCCTGCGCGACATCGACACCGCTCATGCGCGTCTGCGCGGTGAACGGCACGAAAACTGGTGCGGCCAGGCCACGTTGCCCCATCTCGGGCGCCGTGACGCCGGGCTGCTGGCGTGCCAGCGTGACGATGCTGCGGCCTTCCGGCGTTTCATCGGCCAGCGACGACAGCCATGCGGCCTCCGCCAGTTGACGCGCGTTCACGCCCGGTGCGCAGATGAACCGCGCGGCCTGGCGATTGCCGTGCGTGATCGTGCCGGTCTTGTCCAGCAGCAGCACGTCCACGTCGCCGGCCGCTTCCACCGCACGACCGGAGGTGGCGATCACGTTCGCCTCCATCATGCGGCTCATGCCGGCCACGCCGATGGCGGACAGCAGACCGCCGATCGTCGTCGGAATCAGGCAGACAAGCAGCGCCACCAGCACCGTCACCGATACCGGCACGCCGGCCTTGGTCACCAGCACCGCGTAGAGCGAGTACGGCTGCAATGTCACGGTGGCCAGCAGCAGCACCAGCGTCAGCCCCACCAGCAGGATGGTCAGCGCCAGTTCGTTCGGCGTCTTCTGACGCTTGGCGCCTTCGACCATGCTGATCATGCGGTCGATGAAACTCTCGCCAGGGTTGGTCGTGATACGCACCACGATCCAATCCGACAGCACGCGCGTGCCGCCCGTGACCGAAGAGAAATCGCCACCCGATTCGCGGATCACCGGTGCCGATTCGCCAGTGATGGCGCTTTCGTCAACCGATGCCACGCCTTCGATGACTTCGCCGTCGCCGGGAATCATCTCACCGGCTTCGACGAGGACGATATCGCCCTTGCGCAGCTCCGTTGCCGCGCGCGGTTCGGTGGCGCCGTTGGCACGCGCATCGCTGCGGCCCGTGCGCACCACGCGCGCCATCGTGGTGGTCTTGAGGCCCCGCAGCGCGGCGGCCTGTTGCTTGCTGCGGCCTTCCGCCAGTGCTTCGGCGAAATTGGCAAACAGCACCGTGAACCAGAGCCAGATCGCCACGGCCAGGATGAAGCCTGCCGATTCGCCGCCCTGCGTGGGCTGCAGCCAGGCGCGCAGGAACAGGATCGTGGTCAGGATGCTGCCCGCGTAGACCACGAACATCACCGGGTTGCGCAGCTGGGCGCGCGGCGTGAGCTTGCGCAAGGCATCGCGCATGGCCGGCTTGACCAGCTCGGGGGCGAACATCCCGCGCGCGGGGCGCGGGTGATGCGGCACACCGCCGGTCACGGTGGTGGCGCCGGGGGTGCGTGACGGCGTGGTGCTTTGGGTGTGGCTCGCCGGGGTATGTTGTTGCATACGAATTCTCCGCGTATTACTTGCCAGCCGCCGCGACCGCAGCAGGCTGCAGTTGCTCTGCCACCGGGCCAAGGGCCAGTGCAGGCACATAGGTCAATGCGCCAACCAGCAGCACCGAACCCACCAGCAGCACGACGAACAACGGACCATGCGTGGGCATCGTGCCGGACGTGGCAGGCGTGCGCCGCTTGGCGGCCAGCGATCCGGCCATCGCCAGCACCGGCACGATGATCCAGAAACGTCCGAACCACATCGCCGCGGCGAGCAGCACGTTATAGAACGGCGTGTTGGCCGAGAGTCCGGCGAAGGCGCTGCCGTTGTTGTTGGCCGCCGAGGACAGCGCGTACAGGACTTCAGAGAAGCCATGCGTGCCCGGGTTGAACACGCCCGCACGTCCCGGTTCGACCATCACGGCGATGGCCGTGCCAACCAGCACCAGCAACGGCGTGACCAGGATGGCCACGGCGGTCATCTTCATCTCGTACGCTTCGATCTTCTTGCCCAGATACTCGGGCGTGCGACCGATCATCAGGCCCGCGATGAACACGGCAAGCACCGCGTAGACGAGCATGCCGTAGAGGCCCGATCCCACGCCGCCGAACACCACTTCGCCGAGCTGCATCAACAGCATCGGCACCAATCCGCCGATGGCCGTGAACGAGTCGTGCATGGCATTGACCGCGCCACACGATGCAGCGGTAGTGATCGTGGCGAACAGTGCGCTGGCCGAGATGCCGAAGCGCACCTCCTTGCCTTCCATGTTGCCGCCGGCCTGCAGCGCGGACGCCACATGATCAACCGACAACGAAGCCAGCGCCGCGTTGACCTGCGCTTCGGAAGCCATCGCCGCGAGCGCCATCACCACGAAGATCACTGTCATCGATGCAATCACCGCCACGCCCTGGCGGCGGTCCTTCACCATCTCGCCGAACGTGAAGCACAGCGCGGCGGGGATCAGGAAGATCGCGAGCATCTCGATCAGGTTCGCCAGCGGCGTCGGGTTCTCGAACGGATGCGCGGAGTTGGCATTGAAGAAGCCACCGCCGTTGGTGCCGATCATCTTGATCGCTTCCTGCGAAGCGACCGGACCCATTGCCAGCGTCTGCGTGCCGGTCTTTGCGTCTTCGGTGACGGGCTTGCCATCCTTGTCGAGGACCGGTTGGCCTGCCGCGTCGACCTTGGGTTGCGAATATTCGACAGCCGAAACCAGGTTCACTTCCTTGTAGCTGTCGAAGTTCTGGATCACGCCCTGGCCGACCAGGACCACGGCGGTGACGATCGACAGCGGCAGCAGCACATACATCGTGCTGCGCGTGAGGTCGACCCAGAAATTGCCGATGGTCTTGGCACTGTGGCGCGCAAAGCCGCGGATCAGCGCGAACACCACGGCGATGCCGGTGGCCGCCGAGAAGAAGTTCTGCACGGTCAGCGCCAGCATCTGCGTCAGGTAGCTCATCGTCGACTCACCGGCGTAGCCCTGCCAGTTCGTATTGGCGACAAAGCTGACGGCGGTGTTGAACGATGAATCGGGCGACACCGCGCCAAACCCTTGCGGGTTCAGCGGCAGCATGCCCTGCAGGCGCTGGATGGCGTACACGGCGATCACGCCAAGCACGTTGAACACGATCACGGCAATCGCGTATTGCTTCCAGCCCATTTCGGCATCGGCACGCACGCCGGCCAGGCGATACAGCAGACGTTCCAGCGGACGGCCCCATGCCGTCAGCGCGTAGTTACCCTCCTCCATCGCGCGGCGCATGTAGCGCCCGAGGAAAGGCCCCGCCACGAAAAGGATGGCGAGAAACAGGACGAGGAGTCCAATGAACTGCGAAAAGTTCGGCGTCGACATCAGAATTTCTCCGGCCGGAAGAGCGCAACGAGCAGGTAAATGAAGATGGCGACGGCCAGGCCGCCACTGAGCAGGTCGGTCCAGTTCATCAGAGGCCCCTGTCGTTTGCCGAATGCTTCGATGCCGCGCCGTCGTCGGTGCCGCCTCGCCCCGACGGCAGATTGGCGCCAAGCGCGGCGCATAGGGCCAGCAGCGCGCCCGTCAACGCGCCGAAGGCCAGCAATACGAGGAAATAGATCCCGTCCATGATGTGTATGCAGGCATGGCGCCTGCAGAGTGATTCACGGATAGGAGGTTAGGGATCGGGGAGTAAAAACGGGGTAGAGAGGGGGAAAGGGGGTGTAAACGAAATATAAAAATGACCCGAATGACGGCGCCAGAGCCCGGTTTTCTCATGTGAGAGCGGGGCTCGCAGCGAATGACCCCGGTCAGATCCAGCCGGCCCGGTGCAGCTTTCGCCAGAGAAATCCGCACGCCGTGGCCGTGAAGCCGATCACCGCGGGATAGGCGTAGTGCCACTTCAGTTCGGGCATGAAATTGAAGTTCATGCCGTACAGCGAGAACACCACCGTCGGCACCGCCAGGATGGCGCCCCACCCCGCCAGGCGCTTGACCACCTCGTTCTGCGTCACCGTGACGAGCGCCAGGTTGACCTGCACCGCTGTGGTCAGCATTTCACGCACCACGTCCAGCGACCGCACGACGCGGCTGCAGTGGTCCTCGATATCGCGGAAGTAGGCGCGAAGCTCCTTCGGCACCAGGTCTTCATGCAGGCGGATCAGCTGGGCGCACATATCTTCGACCGGATACACCGCATTGCGCAGCCGTAGCACCTGGTGCTTGACGTGATAGAGCCGCTGGATGGCTTCGCGGTCGAATTCGTCGCGGAAAATGCCCTGCTCCAGTTGCTCGAAGGCGTCCTCCAGGCGCGTGACGATGGGCAGGTAGTGATCGACCACGAAGTCCATCAGCGCATAGAGCACGTAACCGGGCCCATGAGCCAGCCCCTGGGGATCCTCCTCGCAGCGGTTGCGCACGGGCGCATAGGTGGAACTGGCGCCGTGGCGCACGGACACCACGTAATTGGGGCCGACGAACAGGTGGGTCTCGCCGACCACGACCTCTTCTCCCACCAGCTGCGCGGTATTGAGCACCACGAAGACCGAATCGCCATAGGATTCGAGCTTGGGCCGCTGATGGGCGTCCAGCGCATCCTCCACGGCCAGGTCGTGCAGCCCGAACGCCTGCTGCACCTTGCGCAGCAGTGCCAGGTCCGGCTCATGCAGCCCCAGCCAGACGAAGGTGCCGGGTTCCGCCAGCGCCTGCGCGATATCCGCGAAATCGACCTTGCCGAGCTTCTTGCCGTCGCGATACGCCGCGCAATTGACGATGGCGCCCATGAATGCATCCGATATGAAGATGCGCAATGCTAGCAAGCGGGCGTCGCGCACGCGATAGGCGTTGCGCTGACATCAGGGTGTACCCGTATCGTGCTGCGGGGCACTTGGGGCGGCACCGTGCCGGCGCATATGGTCCGCATGGTCCACCCCCCGGCCGGCGAACCAATATTTGTTACAGTTCCCCGGAAATCCGACGTTAGAATGTCCCATTTCCACGGTCACCCGGCTATGTCCCAGAAGAAATCGCCACGCTTCGAGCTGCGCAGTGGCAATGTCGACGCCCTCCTTCTCGCACTGCAGACCGCAGACATGGACGCGCTGCGGGACGATCTCCTCTCCCGCTTCGAATCGACTCCCGATTTCTTCTCAGACGATGTGGTGGCGCTGGACCTGCGCCGCCTGGACGGTGACAGCGCGCTGGCGCTGGACCGCGTGATCGAGACCCTTTCCACCCTGAATGCCCGCGCCATTGGCGTGGTGGCGCGCGCCGACCAGCGCGGCTGGGCGGGCAGCTTCGGCCTGCCGCTGCTGGATAGCCAGAGCCGGCGCGGAGGCCGTAACGAACCCGCGCAAGCCGCTCCCAGGGCGGAAGACGAGGCACCGGCCGAGGTAGCCGGCAGCGCGGAATCGGAGACGGCGGCCGCCTCGACGAACGGCCCGATCAACGGCTCGGCATCGGAAATCGCCGAAATCATGGCCGCCGCCAACGCCGCGGCCGCCACGCCGCGCGCCATTCCCACGCTGCTGATCGACAAGCCGCTGCGCTCCGGCCAGCAGGTCTACGCGCAGGGCGATGTGGTGATTCTGGACCTGGTCAGCTACGGCGCCGAGGTCATCGCCGAAGGCAACATCCATATCTACGCCCCGCTGCGCGGCCGTGCGCTGGCGGGCGTCAAGGGCAACCCGGACGCGCGCATTTTCTGCACGTGCCTGGAGCCCGAACTGATTTCCATCGCCGGCATCTACCGGACCGCGGAGCAGACGCTTCCGGCCGACGTGCTCGGCAAATCGGCCCAGGTACGCCTGGCCGACGAAAAGCTGATTCTTGAACCGCTGCGGATGAAATGACCGCGGTGCCCATCAGAACGAAACAAATCCACTCATACCGGACCCAAGAGCCATGACAAAAATCATCGTAGTGACCTCCGGCAAGGGGGGCGTTGGCAAGACCACCACCAGCGCGAGCTTCGCCGCTGGCCTGGCACTGCGCGGCCACAAGACTGCCGTGATCGATTTCGACGTCGGCCTGCGCAACCTCGACCTGATCATGGGTTGCGAGCGCCGTGTGGTGTATGACCTGATCAACGTGGTGCAGGGCGAAGCCAACCTGAACCAGGCACTGATCAAGGACAAGAAGTGCGAAAACCTGTTCATCCTGCCGGCCTCGCAGACGCGCGACAAGGAAGCGCTGACCCGCGAAGGCGTGGAAAAGGTCATCAACGACCTGAAGGGCATGGATTTCGAATACATCATCTGCGATTCGCCGGCCGGCATCGAAACCGGCGCGCTGATGGCCATGTACTTTGCCGACGAGGCACTGATCGTGACCAATCCCGAAGTGTCGTCCGTACGTGACTCGGACCGCATCCTCGGCATCCTGGCCTCGAAGACCAAGCGCGCCAGCGAAGGCGACCCGATCAAGGAACACCTGCTGATCACGCGCTACAACCCCAAGCGCGTGCACGGTGGCGAGATGCTGTCGCTGACCGACATCCAGGAAATCCTGCGCATCAAGCTGATCGGCGTGGTGCCGGAATCGGAAGCCGTGCTGCACGCGTCGAACCAGGGCACGCCGGCCATCCATCTGGAAGGCACCGACGTGGCCGACGCCTACGGCGACGTGGTGGACCGCTTCCTGGGCAAGGACAAGCCGTTGCGTTTCACTGACTACCAGAAGCCGGGGCTGTTCTCGCGCATCTTCGGCAACAAGTAAAGGAGGACTCATCCATATGTCGATCCTGTCCTTCCTGTTGGGGGAGAAGAAGAAATCCGCATCGGTCGCCAAAGAGCGGCTGCAGATCATTCTCGCCCACGAGCGGTCCGGCCATTCCGCGCCGGCCGATTACCTGCCGGCCCTGCAGCGTGAACTGGTGGCCGTGATCTCGAAATACGTGAAGATCAGCGACCAGGATCTGCGCGTGAGCCTGGAGCGCCAGGACAACCTCGAAGTGCTCGAGGTCAAGATCGAGATCCCCCAGGCCTGAGCACGCCACCGCGCATGTCACCGATCCCTTTCGAGGGATAACCCTTCCCCACGTTCGTTGGGGATATTGCAGCGCAGCAACCGCCCCGTGTGGCGGTTGCGATGCGTGCTGCGTCCCGCCTCCTTTCCCGCTCCCCGCCTTGCATGCACCGCCTTGGCGCGTGTTGCCTTGCACCATTTAGTCAGCTTCGTGACATTGTGTAGCGGCAAACCAACGGATTTGCACCAAATGTCTTCTCGAAGTGCGCCTGAGCTTCGGATTTATGTCGTAACGATCCGCCTTTTGTTAAATTTTCGCGGCGTTTAGTGCAAACGTTATCCACAAAGATGGACGCGCCGCGATCCGGGGCGATCCAACCACAAGACAGAAAAGGAGCACCATGAAGAAATCGCTACTGACCCTCGCAATTGGCTCGTTGTGCGCCGGCAGCGCATTCGCTCAAAACTCGGTGACGCTGTACGGTATCGTTGACCAAAGCGTCCGTTTCCAAACCAACGCTGATGCTGGCAACCACAGCCAGACCCAGGTAACGAACGGCGCGATCACCAACAGCCGTTGGGGCCTGAAGGGCTCGGAAGCCCTGGGTAACAACCTGAAGGCAATCTTCCAGCTGGAAAACGGTTTCGATCCGGACACCGGCAAGGCCAACCAAGGTGGCCGCCTGTTCGGTCGTCAAGCCTATGTCGGCCTGGCCGGCGACTTCGGCGCGATCAAGCTGGGCCGTCAGTACACCGAAGGCTTTAACCTGTTCGGCGACTTCGACCCGCTGACCATCGGTAACTACGACAACAACGCCTGGCCGTTCTTCCTGACCCAGTTCCGTTCGGACAACGTGGTCAGCTACTCGGGTTCGTTCAGCGGCCTGAACGTCGGCGCCAGCTACGGCTTCGGCGAACAAGCCGGCAGCCTGACCAAGGGCCAGTACTGGGGCACGCGTGCTTCGTACGACATCGGACCGTTCGGTATCGGCGCCGTGTATCAGGAATTCCGCGACACCACCGCTGCCAAGAACAAGCAGCAAATGTGGGGCGTGGCCGGTAAGTACACGGTCGGCGCAACGAAGCTGTTCCTGGGTTACGTAGGCGGCAAGGACAAGACCGGCACGATCGATTCGGGCTTCTTCACCCCGGCCAACTCGGGCAACCCGATTCCGGCCGGCGGCAACGCACAGGCCAACCCGCGTAAGGACACGATCGGCTACATCGGCGCGACGTACCAGGCCACCCCGGCACTGGCACTGACCGGCGTGTTCTACGGCGACTTCATCGACAACAAGAACGGCATCAACGACAACAGCGGCAAGCGCTACACCGGCGTTCTGCTGGCCGAGTACTCGCTGTCGAAGCGCACGCAGGTCTATGGCACGGTTGACTTCAACAAGGTCACCGGTGGCGCCAAGACCGAACTGCCGGGCCGCAACAACCAGACCGGCATCGCCGCCGGCATCCGCCACATTTTCTGATCGCTGTTTGATCAACTGTTTTGGGAAAGGCACCTTCGGGTGCCTTTTTTTTGTGCTGCCGAGGCAGGCGTGGACATCTGGTCCGCCAGCAATTCCAGCCGGTAGCCGAACGTGTAGACCGGTATCACACGTACCCCGTTGTTCTCCCACAGCCCGAGCTTGTTCCGCACGCGCGAGATATGCGTATCGATCGTGCGTGACATCGGCGAAAATTCGCGGCCCCAGACCGCCGTCACCATGTGTTCGCGCGACACCACCCGATTGGCATTGCGGAACATCAGCAACGCAAGATCGAATTCCTTCGGCGTCAGCGGCACCACTACGCCATCGCGCGCGGTCTGGCGCGTGACCAGGTCGAACGTGTACGGGCCCCAGCCCAGCCGGTCGTCGTCGCGCTGGCGGGTATCGGGATAGACCCGCCGCAGCAGCGCCTGGATGCGAGCGGACAATTCCACGGCCCGGATCGGCTTGGCCATGTAGTCGTCGGCGCCCGCTGCCAGGGCCGCCCCGATATCGGACTCGCGCCCGCGCTGCGCGATGAACATCACGGGCAGGCGCGAATCCAGGTGCCCGCGCGCCCAGTCCAGGACCTCCAGCCCGGTGACGTGCGGCACGTCCCACTCCAGCAGCAGCAGGTCGAATGCAACCTTGCGCAAGGTCAGCAACATGCGCCGGCCATCGATAAACGTCACGCATTCATGGCCCGCGCCCGTCACAATGCCGCGGATCATCGCGGCCTGCGCGGCGTCGTTTTCCAGTGAAGCGACTCTGAGTCCCGTTCTTGTCATGCGTCGTCGCACCTTGTCAGGCGCACAGGTAATGTGCCCAGCGATCATTAGATGCTGAGTCACGCACAAACCCTATAAGACGATGCTCATTTTTTGGTCCGCCACAAATGTTTACTTCGGCCGCAACGGGTGGGCGGCCTAACATTGGCCGCGCCGAATGACGGCAAGGACGGGGAGGAAACCAACGTGAAGATCGCCGCGCTTGAAGACAATCCGGCCCGGATCATCGTGCTCGAGCGTGCCTTGCACCGGGGCGGACACCGCATGACGCGCTTTCAATGCGGCGCGCGGCTGGTCGCCGCCATCCATCGCGAACCCTTTGACATGCTGCTGCTGGACCGCGACGTGGCGGACGCCAATGCCGAAGAACTGCTGGACTGGGTCCGACGCACGCTCGGAAATGGTCTGCCGGTGATGATGCTTGGCGCCAGCGATGCGGAGTCGGATGTGGCGCGCTGCCTGATGGCCGGCGCCGATGCCTACGTGGCGCAGCCTGTGCGCGACGGGGAACTGCTGGCGCGCATCGAAGCGCTGGCCCGCCGCGCCACCACGGAACCGATTCGCCCGGCCACGGCACCGTCCGCGGCGCTCGACAATTGTCCGGACCAACTGGTCTGTGGCGAGTTTCGTTTCTCGGTGCCCGAGCGCCAGGTATGGGTCAAGGGCATTCCCGTGACGCTGTCACCGAAGGAATACGCGCTGGCGCTGCTGATGTTCCGCAACATCGGCACGCTGATCTCGCGGCGCACGATGATCGACAAGGTGTGGAGCGGCGCGGCCATGCGCGAACAGGCGCGCACGATCGACAGCCATCTGTCGCGCATCCGGACCAAGCTCGCGCTATGGCCCTTCAACGGCGTGATGCTGCGGACGGTCTACAAGCTAGGCAGCCGTCTGGACGTGGCCTAGCGACGCGGTCAGTCGGCCTTGATGCCGGCTTCCTTGACGATGCGTGCGTTTTCCTGCGATTCGGCGCGGATGGCCGTGGCGAATTGCTTTGCCGTGCCACCGGTGGGCACTTCGCCGCCGCGCATCAGGCGTTCACGTACGTCCGGCTCGGCCAGTGCCTTGTTCAGCTCGGCATTGAGCTTGTCGACGATGGCCGCCGGCGTCTTGCCAGGGGCGAAGATGCCGAACGTCGAGGTCAGGTTGGCCTTCGGATAGCCGAGTTCGTCGAACGTCGGCACATTGGGCAGGCTTTCAAGCCGCTTCGGTGCCCCGACGGCGATCGCGCGCAAGCGTCCTGCCTGCATATGCTGGGTCAGCATCGGGCTGGCGTTCGTGCTCATGGCCTCGAACTGGCCGCCCAGTGCATCGTTCAATTGCTGGCCCGCGCCCTTGTAGGGAATCAGCGTGATATCGGCCTTCGATTTCGACCGGATCTGTTCCAGCATCACGTGGCCCACGGTGCCCAGCCCCGACGTCGCCCAGCGCACCGAACCCGGCTTGGCCTTCGACTGCGCAATCAGGTCCTGGAACGTCTTGCCGCCAAAGCTCGGCGTGGCGACCACCAGCACGGGCGAGTACATGACACTCATGACCGGCGCCACATCGCGCTGGGGGTCGTAGTTGACATGGCCCACATGGGGATTGAGCGTCAGCGGGCTGGTCGACGAGAAGCCCAGCGTGTAGCCATCGGGGGCCGCCTTGGCCACGGCATCCATGCCGATGCTGCCGCCGGCGCCGGCCTTGTTTTCCACCACGACCGACGTACCCATCTGCTGCGACAGCTTTTCACCCAGCGCGCGTGCCACGGCATCGCTGATGCCGCCCGTGGGATAGGCGACGATCATGCGGATCGGCCGGCTCGGATAGTTGTCGGCGGCAAAGACGGGCGCGGCAGCGGTGGAAATCAGGGCAACGGCAAAGCAGGCGGCGCGCAGCGGCAGAAGGCGAAAAACGGCCATGATCGGGCTTCGGAAGGGGAGAAACGTGGGGAAAGCGTCGGGAATCCGGACGGGACGAGCAGCAGCGGCGTCGATGTCGGCGTCCGGCCAGCCGCTATCTTAGCCGATCGGCCATTGCGTTCATGGCGCCTGGGCGGCTATCGCACCAGCGGATGCTCGGGCACCCACGACACGAACAGTTCGTTGGCACGATCGTAGAGGCGCCATGCCGTGCCGCACTCGCGGCAGGTGAACGACATCATGCTGAAGGGCACGCCGGCCGCGCTCTGGCTGACCAGCGGCGCGGTGCTGCGCAGCGCCAGGCATGCATGCGGCTCGCGGCGGCGCGGATCTTCGGCCAGGGCAAGGCAGTGGGCGCAGGCGGGACGGGCGGATGTGGCAGGCATTGCGGAGGGCTGGGGCACGGCGGACTTCATGACCGAGATGATGCCGCAAAACTGATGCCAGGGCACTGGACCCCTGGACATTGCGCGCGCAACATGTGGGCTTCGCACCACCAATAACAAACAGGAGCCACACCGCATGACCGCTTTTCGCCCCCGCCCTTCCGCTCTCGCCGCCGCGCTGACCGCCGCCCTGCTCGCCGCGGCCGCGCACGCCGCGCCGGTGGAACCCGTCTACCAGCTGGCCCAGCAGGAAAAGCCCGCGCTGATCGACACGATGCAGGACCTGGTGTCGATCGAGTCAGGCAGCAAGGACATCGAGGGACTTGACCGCATCGCCAACCTGATCCGCGACCGCCTGGCCGCGCTGGGTGGCGACGCCAGACTCGTGGAGCCGACGGAGGTCTATCGCATGGAAGACACGCCCGCGAAAGTCGGCAAGATGGTGCATGCCACTTTCAAGGGCACGGGCAAGCGCAAGATCATGCTGATCGCGCATATGGACACGGTCTACCTGCGCGGCATGCTGGCCCAGCAGCCGTTCCGGGTGGACGGCGACCGCGCCTACGGCCTGGGCATTGCCGATGACAAGAACGGCGTGGCTGTGATCCTGCACACCGTGGCCATCCTTCAGAAGATGAACTTCAAGGACTACGGCACGCTGACCGTGCTGATCAACGGCGACGAGGAAATCAGCTCGCCCGGCGCCCGCGCAACGCTGACCAGGCTCGGCGCGGAGCAGAACGCCGTGTTCTCCTGTGAAGCCACGCGTGTGACCGGCGACCGCTTGTCGCTGGCCACCAGCGGCATTGGCGCCATCGCGCTCAAGGTGGAAGGCAAGTCCTCGCATGCGGGCAGTTCGCCCGAGCTTGGCCGCAACGCGCTGTATGAAATGTCACAGCAGATCCTGCAGATGCGCGATCTGTCGAAGCCCGACGCCGGGCTGAAGGTGAACTGGACGCTGGCACAGGCCGGCACCAACCGCAACGTGATTCCGGCCGTCGCCACGGCACAAGCCGATGTGCGCGTGCTGCGTACGTCCGACTACGACGCGCTGGAAAAGACGCTTCAGGAACGGACCCAGAAGAAGCTGATTTCCGATACCAAGGTCGAGGTCAAGTTCGAGCGCCGCCGCCCGCCGCTGGAGGCCACCCCGGCCGCACGCGCGCTGGCGGCGCACGCGCAGGGCATCTATGCGGAAATCGGCGAGAAACTGGCCGTGTATGACACGGCGGAAGGCGGCGGCACCGACGCCGCATTCGCGGCTGCCGCCACCAAGGCACCGGTAATCGAGCGCTTTGGCCTGCGCGGCTTTGGCGCGCATTCGAACGATGCCGAGTACGTGGACCTGAACTCGGTCACGCCGCGCCTTTACCTGCTGACCCGGATGATCATGGACGTGTCGCAGGACAAGGCCGGGAAGTAAGCAGCGCCGAGAGACTGAAGGACTGAAGGACTGAAAGACTGAAGGACTGGGCGCTTGCTCCCTCTCCCGCAAGGGAGAGGGACAACCACGCCCCAGGGACCCGGATCAGGCCGCCTTCGCCCGCTCCCGCAGGTCGGGCAGGAATACTGCCAGCAGCCCCAGCAGCGGCAGGAACGCGCAGAACTGGTAGACGGCCTCGATGCCATGCGCATCGGCCAGCTTGCCCAGCACCGCGGCGCCGATGCCGCCCATGCCGAACGCGAAGCCGAAAAACAGGCCCGAGACCATGCCGACCTTGCCCGGAATCAGCTCCTGGGCGAACACCAGGATGGCCGAAAACGCCGATGCCAGGATAAAGCCGATGATCACCGTCAGCACGGCCGTCCAGAACAGGTTGGCGTGCGGCAGCATCAGCGTGAACGGCGCCACGCCAAGGATCGACGCCCAGATCACGCGCTTGCGACCAATGCGGTCACCGATCGGACCGCCCAGGATCGTGCCCGCGGCCACCGCAAACAGGAAGAGGAACAGGTAGATCTGCGACGTCTCGCGCGGCAGGCCGAACTTCTCCATCAGATAGAACGTGTAGTACGTGTTCAGGCTGGCCATGTAGAAATACTTGGAGAAGATCAGCAGCAGCAGCACCGAAATCGCGCGCACCACGGTCGACGTCGGCAGCTTGTTCACCACCCCGGTCGCGGCCTTCTTCTTCGCGGCGCGCTCGGCCAGGTGCCGGCCGTACCAGCCACCGATCTGCCACAGCACGGCGATGGCCAGCAGTGCGGCCAGCGAGAACCACGCCACGCTGCCTTGCGTATGAACAATCCACGCCGCCAGCAGCGGCCCCATCGCACTGCCGCCATTGCCGCCAACCTGGAAGATCGACTGCGCCAGGCCATGCTGGCCACCCGACGCCAGGCGCGCCACGCGCGACGATTCCGGGTGGAAGATCGACGACCCCGTCCCGACCAGCGCGGCGGCGATCAGCAGCACGCCATAGCTGGGCGCCACCGACAGCAGCAGCAGGCCGCCCAGCGTGAAGCCCATGCCGATGGCCAGCGAGTGGGGTTTCGGATGCTTGTCCGTGTACAGGCCGACGATGGGCTGTAGCAGCGATGCGGTGATCTGGTACGTCAGCGTCAGCAGGCCGATCTGCGTGAAGCTCAGGTTGAAGCCGCCCTTCAGCATCGGATAGATGGCAAGGATCAGCGACTGAATCATGTCGTTGAGGAAGTGCGCGAAGCTGATCGCGTACAGCACGCGGAAGCGCGTGCCCTCCTCTCGATGTGCCGCGGCGGCGGCGGTATTGACGGTTGTGCTCATGGTCGGGGGCGCATTGGCCAGTTCTCTTTCTGGAATCCCCGGGTGCCACCTGCAGCCCGGCATTCGGGGAGAGTGACGATGCTAATTGGCAAAATCGCGCCTGTCCTGCGAGAATGGGGCCGCAACTTTGGAGAAAAGGACATGCCCGGTGCCCAACGCCCCCCGCAACGCGGCAAGCCAGCCAAGCCGCGGATTTCGTGGGTCGACCACGACACAGCGGGCAGCAAGCCGTTGCCCGCCGATGCACCGCGCGATCCGGACATGGATAGCCGCGCCGATACCTATTCCGAGCGCCCCGCCTATCTCCAGTACGACCGCAGTCCGATGCCCGTCACGGCGATGGCGGCCGACTATGTGCCCGGCCACGTCACCAAGCCTCACCAGCACCCGCATGCCCAGTTGATCCATGCCATGCATGGCGTGATGGTGGTGTCCACCGCCGAGGGGCAATGGACGGTGCCACCGACGCGCGGCATGTGGATGCCGGGCGGCACCGTGCACTGGATTCGCATGGTCGGGCGCGTGCAGATGCGCACCGCCTATATCCGCCCGGATGCCGCACCGGACCTGCCCACGCGCTGCACTGTGCTGGGCATCTCGCCGCTGCTGCGCGAGCTGATCCTGGCGGCCATCGATATTCCCCCGCGATATGAAGCCGAGTCGCGCGACGGCCGCCTGATGCGGCTGCTGCTCGACGAAGTCAAGCTCGTGCCGACGCTGCCGCTGCACCTGCCGCGACCCACCGACCAGGGCTTGCGCAGCATCTGCGATGAGATCGTCGGCTCACCGGACAACGCGCTGACGCTGGCCGATTGGGGCGAACGCCTTGGCGTGGACCCAAAGACGATCCAGCGGCGTTTTGCACGCGAAACGGGGATGACGTTCGGCCAGTGGCGCCAGCAGGCCCGGCTGCTGGCCGCGCTGGAGCGGCTGGCCGCTGGCGACAAGGTGCTGGATGTGGCGCTGGAGATGGGCTACGACAGCCCAAGCGCCTTTGCGACGATGTTCCGGCGGCAGTTTGGCGTGCCGCCGAGCGCGTTCTTCAAGTGAGCCGCCCTGCTCCGGCGCGGCCCCTGGTTCATTCCGTCAGATAGCGCTCGACCAGGCGCGTCCAGTACGCGGCGCCCACGGTCAGATTGTCATCGTTGAAGTCGTAGCCGGCGTTGTGCAGCAACGGCTGGTTGGCGCCGTTGCCCATCCGCACGAAGCAGCCGGGACGCTGCTGCAGGAAGTACGCAAAGTCCTCACTGCCCGCGATACGGTGGAAATTGCCGATCGCGCGCTCGGGACCCACCAGTTCCTCGGCCACCTGACGCGCGAACTCGGTCTCGGCCTCGCTGTTGACCAGCACCGGATAGCCGCGCACGTAATCGATCTCGGCCGTGGCGCCATAGCCTTCGGCGTGCGACGTGACCAGTTGGCGGATGCGCGCCTCCATCGATGCCCGCACCTCGGCGCTGAACGACCGTACGCTGATTTCCATGCGCGCGCTGTCGGGAATCACGTTGGGTGCATGACCCGCGTGCAGCGTGCCGATGGTGACCACGGCGGTTTCATTGGGGTCCACATTGCGGGCGACGATCGACTGCAGCGCCATGACCAGGCTGCCGGCCACCAGGATCGGGTCGATCGACTGGTGCGGCCGCGCCGCGTGGCCACCCTTGCCGCGAATGGTGATCGTGACCGTGTCGCAGGCGGCCATGAACGGCCCGCTGCGGAACATGAAGGTACCGGCTTCGACACCTGGGTGGTTGTGCAGGCCAAAAATCGCATCGCACGGGAAGCGTTCGAACAGGCCGTCGTCCAGCATCCGCTCCGCGCCGCCACCGGCGCCGATTTCCTCGGCGGGCTGGAAGATCAGGTGCACGGTGCCGTTGAAGTGGCGTGTGCGCGCCAGCTGGCGCGCGGCACCAAGCAGGACGGCCGTGTGGCCGTCGTGGCCACACGCGTGCATCTTTCCCTCATGCACGCTGGCATATGGCAGACCAGACCGCTCGTGGATGGGCAGCGCGTCCATGTCGGCACGGATGCCGACGCTGCGCTTGCCGCTGCCCGAGCGCAAGGTGGCCACCACGCCGGTACCGCCCACGCCGCGCGTCACGGCATAACCCCATCCTTCCAGCTTGCCGGCAACGAGTTCGGCGGTTCGCACTTCGTTGAAGGCGAGCTCGGGATGCTGGTGGATGCTGCGGCGGATGTCCTGCAGTTCGTCACGCGAGTCGAGCGTGTCGTGAACCGTGCAGTAGGAGCGGGTGGGAGCGTCTTTGGCGAGGCTGACGGAGACGGTCTTTAATATCGACTCAAGTTCGGGGGCGTGTTCAGACATGGCATTGCTCTTATTTGGCAGACATCATGTAAGAACAGTATTTCACGCACCGTCCGCAGGTAAAACCCTGAATGCGAATTTCGTGCGAAAGCGCCCCAAATCGGCGGTAAACCGTTGCCCTAATCGCACGCTTTGTTTTAAAACGCGACGCTTTGAAAGACGATGTTTCAACGGGGAACCTCGTGGCATCACGAGGCGGGCCCCATTTTTCACATCACAGAATCTAGCGTTCGCCGAACGCCACGACTTTCTGGCTTTGCTCACCCAGGCCTTCGATGCCCAGGCGCATGACATCGCCGGCCTTCAGGTAGCGCGGCGGCTTGAAACCCATGCCCACGCCAGGTGGCGTGCCGGTGGCGATCAGGTCGCCGGGTTCCAGCGTCATGAAACGGCTCACGTAGCTGACGATGGTCGCCACGTCGAAGACCATCGTCGCGGTGCTGCCCTTCTGCATGCGCTCGCCATTGACGTCGAGCCACATGCCCAGCTTCTGCGCGTCGGGCACCTCGTCGCGCGTGACCAGCCACGGGCCGGTCGGGCAAAACGTGTCGCAGCCCTTGCCTTTGTCCCACGTGCCGCCGCGCTCCAGCTGGAATTCGCGCTCCGACACATCATTGACCACGCAGTATCCGGCAACGTGCTCCAGCGCCTGGGCCTTCGACACGTTACGGGCGGTGGTACCGATGACCACGCCGAGCTCCACCTCCCAATCGGACTTCTGCGACTCGAACGGCAGCATGACGGCATCGTTGGGGCCGTTCAGCGAGGTATTGGCCTTCAGGAACACGATCGGCTCGGCCGGCAGCGGCATGCCTGCTTCGGCGGCGTGGTCGGCGTAGTTCAGGCCGATGGCGATGATCTTGCCGATCCCCGACCAGGGCACGCCGAAGCGCTGGCCTTCCACCACGGGCAACGTTGCGGGGTCGATAGCGGCGAGCCTGGCCAGCGCCGGGGGCGCCAGCTGCTCGGGGGCGATATTGCCAATCACGCCGGACAGGTCGCGTACGCGGCCGTCGCGGTCTACCAGGCCCGGGCGTTCGGCACCGGGGTTTCCTACGCGGACTAGTTTCATTGTTGTCTCCTCGGGGTGACGTCAGCCCCGCGAGCATATCGCAAGCGCGCCGCGTGTGTGCGCCACCGCGGCGCCCTGCCCCGCGCGTCGATCCATGCAGCCCGTGCATCTTTGCATATCCCGTGTGCACGGCCACGCATTGTGGCGCCCCGGCGTCCTGCCTAGACTGGCCTCACCGCACGCCGCATCCCGCATCGTGCCAACCCATCCCTCTCGAGGAACGACATGAAGCTTTACTACTCGCCTGGCGCCTGCTCGATGGCCGTTCATATCGCCCTGCGCGAAGCCGGCCTGCCCGTGACGCTGGCCCGCGTCGACCTGATCCACCACACGCTGGCCGAGCCCGAGAACGGCACCAACGACTATTACGCGATCCACCCGCGTGGCTACGTGCCGCTGCTCCGGCTCGACGACGGGTCGCACCACAGCGAGGCATCCTCCCTGCTCCAGTTCATCGCCGACCAGGTGCCGGCGCGCAACCTGCTGCCCGCGGCCGGCACGCCGGCAAGGCTGGAGGCCGTCGGCTGGCTCACGCTGATCTCCACCGAGCTGCATAAGGTGTTCAGCCCCTGGCTATGGCACAAGGAGACCGCCGCGAGCACGGCCGAGGCGTGCAAGGAGAAACTGCACAAACGCTTTGCCGAACTGAACAGCCACCTGGGGCGGCGCGATTACCTGATGGGCAGTGAATTCACGGTGGCCGATGCGTATTGCTTCACTATCGTCAGCTGGGCCCGACTGCTGCATCTGTCGCTGGATGCGTACCCGAAGCTGCAGGAATACCTGTCGCGCGTGGCCGCGCGTCCTGCCGTGCAGGCCGCGATGCGTGCCGAGGGCCTGGTCCGCGACTGAGCGGGCCTGCGTCAGCGCATGACCTGCGTGGGAACGCGATAGCTGTTGGCGTCGATCAGGTCCAGCCCGCACTGGAGCTGATCGACCCAGTCGATAAAGCGCGCCACCATCTCGCGCCCCCGGAACGACGGACCATGCTGCGGCACGATCCATGCGATATCGAGGGTGCGAGCCATTGCCGCCCACAGGCGGCACGCGCGGTTGCCGCTCATGTAGCGCTGGTGAAAGCCGAGCATGCGCTGCGAATGCGCGTCGAAATCGGTCACCACGCCGCCAGCTTCATCGGAGGACGTCATCGACGCGCCGAGATCTCCCGAAAACAGGATCTTGCTGACCGGATCGTAAAACTGGAAATTTCCTTCGGAATGCAGGAAGTGCGCCGGGACCGCAATCAGCGACGCCGCGCCCAGCGGCACGATCAGCCCCGTGTCCGGAATCGGGACGATACGCCCCGCCGTCTTGCCGAGCTGGCAGAAGTGCGGCAGAAACCGTGCCCAGACTTCGGAGATCAGCACCTTGCTTTCCGATGCCGTCAGCCAGCGCCCCACCGACGCCACGATATCGGGGTCCGCATGCGACGCCAGCACGTAGTCCAGCTGCTTGGGTGGAAAAAAGCGGGCGATCGCCATGTACAGATCGCTGTAGGTCATCTGCCCGCCCGGGTCGATCAGCGCCGCATGACCGTGGTCCACCACCAGAAACTGGTTGCTCTGCACGGCTTCTCCGTGCGAGTCGTCCACCAGATCCGTAAAGGCCAGGCAAACGTGCCCGTCCGATTCGAAAAGCACCCTGCTCATTTCACCCTTTCGCGCACGCGGTTATTTTTAACCGGCGAAAGTATCAGTTGCGCGGGGTTTTCAATTGATGTGGGTCAATGATCGGTGAGCGCGTTGCGCGGAAAGCAACGGTGGATGCAACGCCGGGTATTTAGCGCGTGCTCAGCAGTTCCTCGATCCTGGCCACCAGTTGTTTGTCGTCCGGCTTGACCATGCTGTTATAGCTGCCGACGACCTGACCCTTGCGATCGATCAGGTACTTATAGAAGTTCCACTTTGGCGCGGTGCCGGTCTCGCGGATCAGCATCAGGTACATCGGATTGGCTTCGCCGCCGCGCACGTGAGACTTGCCGAGCATCGGGAACTTGACGCCGTAGGTGTTGTAGCAGAAGTCGGAAATTTCCTTGGCCGAGCCCGGTTCCTGCGAGAAATCGTTCGACGGGAAACCCAGGACCACCAGGCCACGGTCGCGGTACTTGGCGTAGAGCGCTTCCAGCCCTTCGTACTGGGGCGTGAAACCACAATAGCTGGCGGTATTGACCACCAGCACGACCTTGCCCGCGTACTGGCAGAGGTTCTGCGGCGATTCGTCCTGCAACCGAGGAAAGCGGAAGTTCAGCGAGGCCGGGCAATTGCCCGCCTGTTGCGCCGACACCGGTGCGGACTTGTCGGCGGCGCGGGCGGGGTGCGGCAGTAGGGCCGCCGCGGCGGCCAGCCCCAGGGCACTCAGCAGGGCGGCGCGCTGGACACGTTGGCGTGTCCGGTCCATGTTCACTGCAATTGCCAGGGTGCGTTGGCGAGGCATGGGTTCAGGCTCCGGTTTCCGTTTGTGCAGGCAAGTCTACGCTTTCAGCGGTAATGCGTCATGGCGCGGGGCGGCATGGCCTGCCGCCCTTGTTCCATTGAGTCCGGGCGCGCAGGTTAGTCCCGTTACTCCGGTTACTCCGGTTACTCCGGTTACTCCATATGGATCTTCGCGGCGTGCTCGGTCACGCTGCTGCGTAGTTCCAGATCCGGCATCCTGCGCACGATGACCAGCGCCACGATCGCCGCCACCGCGCCGGCCGCGAAAATCAGGTGGAATCCCGATTCGACGCCGCCCGCCAGTACCTGGTGCACGGCCGCCGGCAAATGGGCCATCGCCTCGCTGCCGTGGCGCAGCGAGCCCAGGTCGAGTTGTTGCGTCACGCCGGACTTTGCCAGCGCGCTACGGAATTGCATGGCCAGCAGCGTACCGGCCAGCGCACCGCCCAACGCGCTGCCCAGCGAGCGGATCACCAGCAGGGCGCCCGTGCCGGCGCCCATGTCGCGGCGTTCCAGCGCGTTCTGCACGGTAATCAGCGTGCCGACCATCGACATACCCAGGCCGATACCCGCGACCGTCATCGCCAACAGCACCAGCGCCGTGGGGACGGCAGCCGTGACGGTGGCCAGCGAGACCAGGCCGATGGAAGCGGCCACATAGCCCCCGGTCAGGATTTCACGCATGCGGCCAAGGCGCGGCGCAAGCCAGGCCACCACGAAATTGCCGGCCACGGTGGACAACAGGAACGGCACGACCAGCAGGCCCGACATCGAGGCATCGGCATCGCGCACGAGCTGAAACTGCAGGGGCAGGGCGAAGATGCACAGGAAGATGTTGAGCGCGGCCAGCGCCGATGCGCCCACGCCCATCACGTAGGTACGATTGCGGAACAGGCGCGGCGGCAGCATCGGGTCCGCGGCGCGGCGTTCCTGCCAGGCCAGCAGCGCCACGGACGCCATCGTCAGCAGCAACAGGCCGCCCATTTCCAGCGAGATCCAGTCGAACGCTTCGCCCGCCCAGCTCATCGCCAGCAGGAACGCGACAATTGCCACGGCCAGCAGAAAGGCGCCCAGCCAGTCCACCTGCGGCCTGCCGCCACGCGCGCGCAGATGCGCCAGGCCGCGATAGCACATGGTCATGGCCAGCAGCCCCAGCGGCACGTTGATCCAGAACAGCCAGCGCCACGACATGTGATCGGAAACCCAACCGCCCACCAGCGGTCCGGCAATCGACGAAACCGCCCATACCGTGGCCAGATAGCCCTGGTAGCGGCCGCGCTCGCGGGGCGCCACCACATCGGCGATGGCCGCCTGCGCCAGCGACATCAGCCCGCCGCCACCCACCCCCTGCAACGCCCGGAACAGGATCAGCTGCGTCAGCGACTGGGCCAGCGCGCATGCCACCGACGCGGCGATAAACAGCGAGATCGCCAGCATCAGCAGGCGCCGCCGCCCGAAACTGTCCGACAGCTTGCCGTACAGCGGCGTGGTCACCGTCGACACGATCAGGTAAGCGGTGACGATCCACGACAAGTGGCCAAAGCCGTTCAGGTCGTTGGCAATGGCCGGCACGGCCGGGATCACCACGGTCTGGTCGAGTGCGGCCAGCAGGATACAAAGCACGATGCCGCCGATCACGCGCATGATCGCGGCGTGATCGTGGACGACGGGGGTAGCAGGGTCCAGCGTGGCGGACTGAGAGGAGGCGGGCGATGACATGCGGTGGCGATTGGAATACGGGCGGGCCGACCGACTGGGGCGGCACAAAAAACGGCCGCATGGCATCGATGCGGCCTTATTCAGTAACCGCATAATTATATGCATGCTTAGCATTTGGCGCTGGTGTCAGTTTGCGTGGTGAAGCAGCAAAAAACACAGGCCGTGAGATGCCCCCGGCACGTGGGACCACGTGTCCGGGAGCATGTGCGGGATGGTTATCCGGATGGTTATCCGATAGACGCCGCGCGGCTCAGCGCGATCCGCCGGTGATGTAGTGTTCCAGTTGCTCGATGGTGAAGCGCTGTTCGCTGATGATGTCGTTGACCAGATCGCCAATCGACAACATTCCGAGCAGCGTGTCGCTCTCCATGACCGGCAGGTGGCGCAGCCGGTGGCGCGTCATCAGTGCCATGCAGTCGTCCGTGCTCTGATCGGCACGCACATAGATCACGGCCGTGGTCATGATCTCCTTCACCAGCGTTTCGCGCGAGGTACGTTGCATCAGGATCACTTTGCGCGCGTAATCCCGTTCGCTGAGAATGCCGACGATCTTGTCATGCTCCATCACCAGCAATGCCCCGATGCCCTTGTCGGCCATCAGCTGCAGCGCGGCATAAACCGTCGCCGTAGGCGGGATGCTGAAGATTGAGTGACTCGCCTTGTTTTCCAGAACCTGCCGTGCGGTTTTCATATCACCCGACTCCTTGTTGCCGTTTTGGAAACAGTCGCTGCCCTGGCTCGATTGATTCGCGGTGCTGCGCAATAGCCTCGCGCCCCCCCGGTGCCTGGCAACGTCTAATCAGATTAGCAAAGGATGGCCGTGCCTTACAGGGTGACTTTCACGAATCTTTGCAGGAAATGTTGGAGCGGCCGCATGACAACACCATGCGTCAGCCACGCAATGCCGCCATCCGTATGGTGCGCGGCCTTCTGAGCCACTGGCGTGCAAGGTGCGCGATGTCGGGCGGAAGATCCACATCCGTCGACGCATGGAATAACAGCGTCTGACGTGCCTTGGGACATCGGCGGGCCACGAATGCGATGTCATCGGCAAAGCCAAGGTCGAGCATCGTATCAGCGGCATCGAAGATCAGCGTATTCACCGCGCGCAGGTCCAGGCTGGCGGCGTCGATGTGGTCGAGCAGGCGTCCCGGTGTGCCGACAACGATATGTGCGCCGTGAATCAGGCTGTCAATCTGTGGCCGAATCGACATCCCGGAGCAGAGCAGCGCCACCTTGACCTGCCCCGCAACGCGCACGAGTTGCCGAATGCGTCGAGCGACGAGCTCGACGCGCTCGCGCGTGGGACACAGCACCAGCGTCTGGACATCGAAGCGTTGCGGATCGAGCCGGTGGAGCAGGGCGACCGCCAGCATCGTCACGCTGCCGCCTTGCCGTACCTGTACAACCAGATCGTGCCCGGCCAGCGCAAGAGGCAGGGCGGCTGCCTGCAGCGGTGACATCGAGACGTGGCCCAATTGGGCGAGCGCATCGAGCCACATCGGCTCCAGCTGCAGCGCCGAAAATGGTTCATGCCGTGGAGTGGCCGGTAGGGACGGGGGCTCGCTGACACTCATACGTGATCGCACATCAACGTCATCGACGGCACACTATGCGGCGGGGCGACTGGGTGCCTTCTTCGTGGCGGTCTTTTTTGCGGGCGCGGCCTTTTCAGCGGTTTTCTTTTTTACTGCGACCTTCTTTGCTGCTGCCTTCTTTACTGCGGCCTTCTTTGCGGCAACCTTCGTTTCAGCAACCTTCGTTTCGGCAACCTCTTTTGCCGGTGCCTTCGCCACCTTCGATACCACCACCTTCACCGGGACCTCTTCGACGGGCGCCCACCCAAGCCTTTCCAGCAACGCGCCGGCCGCTGCCGGCGCGCGCTCCTTGGCGCCGTTGATGAAGAACAGATAGACCGCTTTCGGCTTGGTCCCGGCGCCGGACGCATCGTCCACGCAGGGCAGGTCCGCGGGCGCCTTGCCATCGGCCCACTTGCCGACGCGCTCCGCCCACTGCTCAAGATCCTTGGCCGCGTAACCAGTGGCCACCTTCTCTTGGGCGTTCATCAGCCGCGCGTAGACGAAGTCCGCAGTCAGGTCAGCAAACGATGGAAACTTTGGCGAATCGGTGAAGACGGTTGCGGCCTTGAACTTGCGCGCAAGCTTCAGGTATTCGTCACACATGAAGCTGTCGTGGCGCACCTCCAGCACGTGGCGGAGCTTCACGCCTTCCACAGAGTCGGGCAGCAGGCTAAGGAACGCCTCGAAATCGTCGGGTACAAACTGCTTGGTCGGAGCGAATTGCCAGACGACAGGTCCGAGCTTGTGGCGCAGCTCGGCGATACCGCTATCGATGAACCGATGTATCGAATCCGCACCCTCGGCCAGGATGCGCCGGTTGGTGGCAAAGCGCGAGGCCTTCACCGAGAACACAAAGTCGTCGGGCGTGGCGTCACGCCAGTTGGCAAACGAGGTGCGCTTCTGCGTGCCGTGATACGTGCTGTTGATTTCGATCGCGGTCAGGTGGCGGCTGGCATATTCCAGCTCGCGCGCCTGCGGCAGGCCGGCTGGGTAGAAGTTGTCGCGCCACGGCGCAAAATTCCAGCCACCGATACCGATGTGGATATTTGTCGCTACCTTGCTTGGCTTACGCACTGCCATGACCGGATCTCCCCATCTGCTGGTTCAGCAACAGGGAAAGTCTAGCTGGATTTGATGCGCGGAGTTGTCAGGATACGGACACGTGATTCTGGCGGGACCTGGCCCGTGCCGCGCCGGAGCTATTTCTCTCCGCCGGGCGTCGGGTACTTGCGCGCGTTCATCTCCATCTTGGCCCTGACTGCCGCATCGAGGTCCACGCCGAGCGCCGTCACCAGTTGCGTCAGGTAGATCGTGATGTCGGCCAGCTCCTGCTCGACGTGTGCACGCTCGTCAGTCGACATGATGCCGCGCGACTCGTCCTCGGTCTGCCATTGGAAAATTTCCACCAGTTCGGCCACTTCCACGCTCAGGGCCATCGCCAGGTTCTTGGGGCTGTGATACTTGCCCCAGCCGCGCTCCTCGCCAAAGGCGAGTGCGGCTTGCTGAAGGTTCTTGAGATCGATGAGAGGCATGACGCGCGCGTGCGAGATTCGGATCAGGCCGCATTGTCCCACCGATTGCCGCTGGCGCGCCCTCGACATCCGCACACCGGCGGGCATAGGCGCCCGCGAAACTAGCTGACAGCGCCCTGGGGGCGATCGTGCTCAACTATTTGCAACTTTGCTCAACTATTCTGAAAACCTACTGTGAGGAACCGGAATTCGTGAGACTGCGTATTCCGAGAAATCAAGGACTTATCAATTAATTCAGTCACGGTTCGCGCGCCTCAGAACCGGAATTAGTGAGACTAGCGTGAGTCGGAGCACGAATTAGTGAGACTGCTCCGCAAGCGCCCGCCGAGGCACTTCCCCTTCCTTTTCAGCCCACCCTTGCCGAAATCCATGGGCCCACGCTGTTCCTGATCGTCGCGGATGACCCGCCCCTCAAGTTTGAGAGAATCTCAAAGCAGCCCTCGGTGGATCTTATGTATCTGGCTAACTAATAGGGCTGCCGCGGTGAACGCTAGCGATGCCTCCCGCACCCTCCCCGTTTGCCGCCGGCGGGGAGAGACGAATGAAGATCATCAGACAGTGCCAGGCGTGCGGACTGCCGTTTGAGGTCCGTCCGCAGACGCCCGAGCAGCGCTTCTGTCCGTCACCTGAGTGCCAGCGGCGCCGGCGCCGCGAATGGCAGCAAAAACAATTGGCAACCGACGCCGACTATCGGGAGAACCAAACACGGGCCCAGCGCACTTGGGCCGCGACACATCCTGAGTATTGGCGCGCGTATCGCAATCTCCACCCGGCCTATAGCGCTCGCAACCGAGAACAGCAGAAGCGCCGGAATGCCAAGAACCGCGTTGCAAAGATGGACGAGTGGAAGAGGCTCACGGCCATTCGGTCCGGCATCTACGCCCTGTCTCCAGCGCCACCAAAGCTGATTGCAAAGATGGACTCGTGGATCGTCCGTATTACAGTCCTGGCGCGGCCGAGTGCATAGAGGGCCATGATTGCAAAGAGATGACGTGTCACGCCAGGGGCAATGACCTGCTAGAAATGACGTGTGCACGCCCCTGCGATCGCCAACACCGAGAGCCGGCAAGGCATTGGCGCGACACATCGATTTGGACGCAGTGAGTCGAAATCATGCAAACGGACGATCAACGCACTGGCGCAGCGCCACTGGGAGCCGAAGTAAGGGCGGCTGAGTATGTCCGCATGTCGACTGAACATCAGCAGTACTCGACTGAGAATCAACGCGACAAAATCCGTGAATATGCCCTCCGCCGTGGCTATCGCATTGTTCACACCTATGCGGACGAGGGGAAAAGCGGCTTGCGGATAGACGGCCGCCAAGCGCTTCAAGACCTCATCCGGGACGTGGAATCTGGCGCAGCGGATTTTCAGGTCATTCTCGTCTACGACGTCAGCAGGTGGGGCCGTTTCCAGGACGCCGATGAGAGCGCCTACTACGAGTACATCTGCCGGAGGGCTGGCCTGCAGGTTGCATACTGCGCCGAGCAATTCGAGAACGATGGATCGCCCGTCTCCACGATCGTCAAGGGCGTTAAGCGCGCGATGGCCGGAGAGTACAGCCGCGAACTGTCGGCAAAGGTCTTTGCTGGGCAGTGCCGACTAATCGAGATGGGATTCCGGCAAGGGGGGCCAGCAGGGTATGGACTTCGACGCGTACTCGTAGACCAACACGGGGTCATGAAGGGACCGTTGGCAAGAGGTGAGCACAAGAGTATCCAGACTGATCGGGTTATCTTGATGCCTGGGCCCGAAAGCGAGGTCCGCACGGTCAATCTCATCTATTCCTGGTTCATAGAGGAGGCACGAAATGAGCATGAAATCGCTGCACGTCTAAATGAGATGCGAATCGACACAGAGCTTGGACGGCCTTGGAGTCGATCTACAGTAAGAGAGGTACTTACGAACGAGAAGTACATCGGAAATAACGTCTACAACCGCGTCTCTTTCAAGCTGAAGAAGATGCGGGTCACCAACACGCCCGATATGTGGATACGAAAGGAGCATGCCTTTGAATCAATAATTCCGAGCGATATCTTCTACACAGCTCAAGGCATCATGCGCGCACGAGCGCGCCGATACACCGACAGCGAGCTTATCGACAGACTGCGCGCGCTGTATAAGAGCCGCGGCTTCCTGTCTGGCCTGGTTATCGACGAAACGGAGGGAATGCCATCGACGTCAGTCTACGTGTACCACTTTGGAAGCCTTATCCGTGCCTATCAAACGGTTGGCTTCACGCCGGATCGCGACTACCGGTATGTGGAGACGAATCGCTTCCTACGCCGCCTCCATCCCGAAACTGTGACGGAGACAGAGCGAAAGATCTCCGCACTCGGCGGCACTGTGGTTCGTGATCCAGCGACGGATATGCTGATGCTAAATGGTGAGTTCAGCGCCTCGCTTGTCCTTGCTCGTTGCCAATCGCCCGCGATAGGCCATTACCGCTGGAAAGTGCGCTTTGACACAAGCCTCGCTCCCGACATAACTGTTGCGATACGGCTGGATCAGGAGAACAAATCCATACTGGACTACTACTTGCTTCCACATCTTGACTTCTGTAGACCGCGCATCAGTCTTGCCGAACGCAACCCGGCCGAATTGGAAAGCTATCGATTTGACAATCTTGACTACCTCTACGGAATGGCGGCTCGCTCAAGACTTCGGAGGGCAGCATGACCGAGAGGCAACAGCCAGGCGAGGTACGCATGATCCCGATCGACCGGGTCGACGTACTGAATCCCCGAGAACGCAACGGAAAGGTGTTCGACGAGATCGTTGAGAACATCAAGACCATAGGCCTGAAAAAGCCTATTACTGTGACACCGCGCGCAGCATCAGATGGAGGCGAGCGGTACAAGCTGGTGTGTGGTGAGGGGCGTCTAAAGGCGTTCCGGTCTCTCGGCGAGACGATGATTCCCGCGCTCGTCGTTCACGTGAGCGACGAGGATGCCTTTCTCATGAGTCTGGCGGAAAACATTGCCCGCCGCCAATGTCGCTCACTGGAGCTTCTGTCTGGCATCCGGCAACTCCATGAGCAAGGCTACCCCCCGAAAGCGATTGCCGAGAAAACAGGGCTCACCCAACAGTACATCCAAGGCATCTTGACTCTACTTCAACAAGGCGAGGAGCGACTACTTGTCGCCGTCGAAAAGGGGAGCATCCCGCTGAATGCCGCACTTGCAATTGTAGGTGCCGGCGATGACGACAAGGCGATTCAAGCCGCGCTGCAGGAGGCGTACGAGTCAGGCAAGCTAAGAGGGAAGCAACTGATGGACGCGCGTCGGGTCATTGAGCGGCGCCAGACCCTCGGTAGGACAATCGCCCACCGGATGCCCCGCCATAGCAGCGATGTCTCCACGTCTAGCCTCATCCGCACCTATCAGAATGAGGTCGAGCGCCAGAAGGCCATGGTTCGCAAGGCCGAATTCGCGCAACAACGCCTACTGTTTGTCGTGGGAGCCCTACGTCAGCTGTTCGCTGACGAGAATTTTGTCAATCTTCTACGAGCGGAAGATCTCGCAACACTCCCGAAGTACCTGTCGGAACGCGTGTGGCCCGGAGGTGCGCTGAGATGAGCGGCGTTACGCTAGGCTTCATTCCTGAGCCGTTGAGCGTTCCAGTGGTTTGTATTCTGCCATCTCGGAGGGCTCCGGAAGGAATAGCTACGTCCCGAAAGTTCAACCAGATTAAATCCTCGATAGAGGAAATCGGCCTGATCGAGCCTCTTACGGTCATGCCGGCAAACCAGCAATCTGGTCAGCATGTGCTGCTTGACGGTCACATTCGATTGATTGCGCTCCGCGAGTTGGGCTTCGTCGAGGCGTCTTGCCTGGTTGCAACTGACGATGAAAGCTTCACATACAACAATCGCATCAATCGCCTCTCCACCATTCAAGAGCACTTTATGCTGCGACGGGCGATTGAGCGCGGCGTATCCCCAGACCGTCTGGCTAAGGCGCTCAGCGTTGACGTCTCACACATCCAGAAGAAGGCCAATCTCTTGAATGGCATCTGCCCAGAGGCAACAGAGTTACTAAAGGATAGGCAGTTCTCTCCAGAGCTCGTTCGCGCCATCAGGAAGATGAAGCCAACCAGGCAAGTTGAGTGCGTCGAGCTTATGGCTTCGGCAAATAATCTCACCGTGGCATATGCCGAGGCCCTGCTTGTGGCCACCCCCGCGACACTACTTGTCGACGGAAGAAAGCCACGAAAGCTCACTGGCGTCACGCAAGAGCAGATGGCGAAGATGGAAAGGGAGATGACAAATTTGCAGGGCCAATACAAGCTCGTTGAACAGACCTACGGCCAAGACGTCTTGAACTTGGTCTTGGCGAAGGGCTACCTAGCGAAGTTACTCGAGAACGAGTCGGTGTCTGCCTTCCTTCGCCAAAGGCAGCCCGATCTGCTCGCAGAGTTCGAGTTGATCGTACAAACTGTCTCCCTAGATCAATAGCACCATTGGGAGTAGCGCCAGCCTGCCAACGCTACGTTGCCGGGCAAGTTCGAACCGACTCGCGACATTACGTCGCTTGAGCAATAGAGCTTACTGTGACACAGACGCGACGACAATCCGAACACACTGGACGACGGGTAGACGGAGCGGGTCATCACGCCTAGAATAGTCAGCGGGTGCCCACCCTACTTGCACACGAGTAAAAGCAGGCATTATTTCCGTCATTGCAAACCTATCTTTGAGCCTCGCCGTCGGGGACTTAAACGTGTGCGCCTGACCCGAATTCGGCGTGGCGTTTGAGGAAAGGTTTACCATGACGATCAAGGAACTCGCGTACATCGCGCAGCATCATCTACAGGCCCACACCGGCACGCAATTCAAACGAGCCCACATCTACGAGTTGCTGGCCGCAGCCTTCGGCTTCAACTCCTACGCAGCACTCTGTGCAGAAGCCGTCTTCACCGAACAGTCGCTGTCAAGTCGACGTGCTGCAGATTTTGGCGAGCACATCCGGGACCGTTGCCTAGAGATCGGTTACCGGTTGGATACAGCTGCAAACGTCGCCAGTGCACTATCGGCATTGATGACCGAGCACAAATTCGGGCTTGTCACGATTCCAGCTCTGATCGCCTATCTGCGGGACGACTCGGGGTACGGTCCGTGGACTGACGACGATGAGCCGAGGGATCGAAACGAGGTTAGGTGGTGGTCTTCTTCTGACGAGTTGGTCTCACCCATCATGCTCGATGGACTCAACGCAGCCGCGGGCAAGGGCCATGCCGCTGCTCACTATGCATTGGCACTGATCCACGCTCCAACCGGAGACGATTTTGATGCCCCAGGAGTCGGTAGTGATTACTGGTACATGCAGGCCCAAAACGGACGTGTTCTGACAGGCGTGGAACAGGAGTGGGCCGACGCTCATGCAACTCGTCTGGCACAGGATGAAAGATTCTCTCTGCACCTGCGCGAGGCGGCTAAGCTTGGACACCAAGAGGCACTGCTGGAACTTGCCGATCGCTTTAACGACCCGGCAATCTTTGAGCAGGAGACCGATTCAGTGATCGCCAATCCTGTCATGGTTGCCGACATCGCCGAACGCATGGGACGACCAGAGGATGCGAAGAAGTGGTTGACGGTGGCCGCAAAGCAGGGGGACACGGAAGCCATGTTACAGCTGATCGACGACTACGACCGCGAAAACCTACAGCAATGCTGGACATGGGTGTACCTCGCAGAACTGCTTGGTGTCGATTTGACCGAGGACGATTACGTCGCTATTCACGAGGATGGCTCACGCTATGACGATGACGTTGGCGGTCCGATGTTTGTGGATGGCCGCGACGGCGTGGAGCTCGAGCCAATGAGCGAAGCCCAAGATGCCGCCGCTCGACGCGCTGCACAAGAAATCTTCGAGAGCCTTCAGCAGTTGACGAAGTAACTCGAATTGCAGTCATCACGCTGCAATGCGCGATCGGCGGCTATTTTAGTGCCGCCGTCGGTCGCCATTGCTACAGCAGTCTTCGACCTGTCGCTTTGCGGTACTGGGCCAAGAAATTTCTGTCGAGCGGCCGGAATCCGAACAGCACGGTGCCTATTTCATGCCAGTAACGCCGGCGCCGGTCTACTTCTTGATGATAAGACCGTGGTGACGCTCTAAATAACGCAGAATTTCGTCAAGCCCGCCCATGACGTCAAGTTGGTTAGCTCCGAACGCGTAGTAGCCGCTCAGCAAATCGTCGGAAGGTATGCTGTCAGGAACTGAGTGAGATTTCACTTTGGCAACTTCGCCGTTTGGTGACCGAACAGACAAGGGATAGCGAAACGCGCGACCGTCTGAGATCCGCACGCCACCGGGACCATAGTTTTGAATGTTTGCGTTGTAACAGGAATTGCCGATGATGCTTTCAAGTTTCACAAGGAGCTGGCGGCGCGTGTCGGAAAGAAGTTTGTCCATGGTAGCGTCAGTTGATTTCAGCTTTTCTAGCATATACGACTGCTGCAGTGCGCTTCAAGCTGCTGACACTAGCAAGTCATCCGAACTGAGCAGGCGCCCCCTCAACGTAGATCAAGCTGAATTCGACGCGCTGATGTGCAATTGAGCGTGGACATACTGCTGGACCGCCTGGCGACAGCGCTCCACGCGGAGATCACTCACATCCCGAAGAAGTTCCGCCTGCCGGGCGGCATCTGTCCTGAGGCTTCCACCAGCACATGGCAACATGTTTGCGCCATACCTGTTCACAGCTTCGTCATTGGAGAGCGCCCATGTCACGCCCAGGTAGGAAACGAAGGACCGACGAATTGCTACAGCGTTCGGGCGAAATTAAGCGGCTTCGCGCCAGCTTGGGTATTCGCGCCGACAGACCTCGATCATTGCCGCCAGAACGGGCGACCATGCTCACAATGTACGTCGAGGGTGAATTCACAGAACCGGTAGCTGGAGTCTCGCAGTTTTCCATCATGACCTACGTCAATGCGAGCCCAGTCATAGGTCAGGCGGAGGTGCCATCGATTGGCGCGTTCACTGCAATCAAGCCAGTCCTACAGGGCGCTATCGACCTATCCCCAAGCGAATTTCAGTCACTGCTAGCGATGGCGTCTGCCGGATTGCTTCGATCCTGTTATGTCGTGTTCACCAAACCTCGTTACCGATCGGCCCTGATTGTCACGGCAGACTTCAATTCGTGGATGGCGGACGAGCTTGACAAATAGCCGATGTCCATCGAGGTACCAGTCGCCGATGCGTTCCGAGCATGCCCCCCTTAGCGAGTATTATTGGTTGTGGGCTCAGACCTTCCGAAAGAGATGGGATGAGTCGAAGACCCCCACCCGCGAGTCCGCTAGGGCAATTTTTCCTCCGGTCTGAAAGGCAACTATGTCGGCGATTCCTTCGGTGCCTATCCAAGCAGTCATCTTTGACGCGTTCGATACCCTGTGCGAAATCGGGAATCCTCTTCACCCGTTCGCTGAGTTCGCCCGTGCCGGTCATCATCGCATTGACGCGCGGGTGGCGCTGATGACTCGCCCCGTTGGCATCCGCCAGGCAATTGAGCACTTCGGGATTACTGACCTTGATGTCGTTTCGCTCGAGAAGCGTTTGGAGACGGAACTCGCGAGTATCCGCTTGTTTGACGACACCATCCCTACCCTGACCGAACTGAAGCGTCGCGGGATAAAGTTGGCGATTGCGTCTAACTTGGCTGCCCCCTATGCCGCCCCGCTTCTCGAACTACTCCCCTTCCAGTTGGATGCGTATGCCTGGTCATTCGACGTCGGATACTTGAAGCCACAGGCAGAGATCTTCGAGTGGACCATCGAAAAGCTCGGGGTTTCGGCGGGAGCGACCTTGATGGTGGGCGACACCTATAAGGCAGATTACCTGGGCGCCGTGGGTGCCGGATTGCAAGCCCGGCACCTCGTTCGATCTGAGGAGCCACAGCCAGGTGTGCAGAGTATTCGTTCACTTTCCGAGATCTTTGGCTTGCAGTTCGCTCAGTAGCACCGACGCCCAGGGGTTTTTGGAGTACAGACCTACGGGGATGTAGAGTCTGCCAATACCAATGCGTCCTTGATGACCGAAAGGGACGCCTTCTCAAATTGCCACACGGCCGCCCCATTGATCATCGGACCTTGAACCGCTTGGAGAGTACCGTCGGCCACCATCTTGTACATTCTCTTTCTGGAAACGCCAAGCAGACGTCTCGCTTCATCCAGTGTGGCCAAGCCCGCCCTACGGTCTCGTTCGGCAAGGAGGCTCGACTTGAGAACCGTGCCCATTCTTCGGCCAGTTGCAGTGACGAAAAATCTACCGATGAGTACTCCACTTTCAACAAGTTTCCTTGCCAATTCAACTCTGATCCTCAGTACCTTGGCCGCCTCCTTGATAGATACCCATTCGTAGGACTCCCGCGACTCGGAGGAAAGCCTTCTATTCCGTCTAGCGAGTTGTCCCGTCCATTGGCTAGTGACGTAGGCTTCGAAGCCTTCTCGAAGAAATGAGCATTGCGCCTCCGGGAAGCTTCGATACAGAGAGAAATAGAATCGGCCGAATCTTGCCGCGAGCCGGTTGCCGCTGGGCTGCAGTTTCTCAGATGCGTCCAGTTTGTCCAGCAATGCATTGAACCCTTGAGGCCAATCGAACAAAACCTTGGCTACCGCTTCGACAAGCGAAATGGACCGATCTAGTTGCATGACGCCGGCGATCTTTTGCGCCTTCGCCGTACTGCACGTGGAGTACGCGCCCAAGAACCACGTCGCACGAAGTAGCTGATCGATATCGAGCCCTTGTACGGGTGTAACTGTCGTGTCTATTGACTCTTTGTCCCGATGCAGCGCTGCAGAAAGAACCCCTGCGTATGTGGCAACGTCGGATGTGCAAGGCTCCGTTGCGGCAGAATTCAATAGAGCGCCGCATGGGCACACTCCCAAAGGCAAATCGCTCAACCTAGTCTTCCGGTTGCAGACGCAGCACTCATCACGCAGCCAAACTTTGTGTATGTGACAAGCAACACCGAAAACCAGTTGCCATACAGCGCGATGGTAGGGTGCATCAGCAAGACAAAGCGGACAGTAGCGCAGGAACCGTGTATTCCAGTACCGCAGACCTATACCCAACGCATCGCCGGAACCGAGGCCTGTCATCCCGCAGAGTGGCCCCCTCGGTTCGGGCGAAATCTCACCACGCCGCCCTTGAGACGCATCAAGCCCCGCGTCACTTCTAGCGAAGGGCAATAACCATCGTATGTGATCAAAGCCATTGAGCGTACAGAAGCGAGCCACATAGCCCTGTAGGGATTCATGCGGATAAGGAATTGGCCTCACGAGTGAACGGTAGGGTGGGTATTCCCCCCGTAAAGTAAGCGTCGCGGGAAGTAGAATTTTCTATCAGCGGTACCTTAGGAAATTTGCATGAAGACCTCCCGATTCACGGACAGCCAGATCATCGCCATCTTGAAGCAGGCCGAAGCCGGCACACCGGTTCCGGAGCTATGCCGGGAGCACGGCATGAGCAACGCTAGCTTTTACAAATGGCGGGCCAAATATGGCGGCATGGATGCGGCGCTGATGACACGGATGAAGGAATTGGAAGCCGAGAACGCCCGCCTCAAGAAGATGTATGCCGAGGAACGCCTGAAGGCCGATGTCCTGAAGGAAGCCATCGAAAAAAAGTGGTAAGGCCATCTCACCGACGTGAGATGGCCATGCGTGCCGTGCGAGAACGCGCCCTGACGGTCAAGACGGCCTGCGCTGCCTTTGGCGTGAGCGAGACGTGCTATCGGTATCAGGCCAAGAGCTCGACGGAGAATGACGTCATCGCCGATTGGCTGGTCAAGCTGACCCACAACCAGCGCAACTGGGGGTTCGGTCTGTGCTTCCTGTACCTGCGCAACGTCAAAGGCTTTGGCTGGAATCACAAACGCGTCTATCGTATCTACCGGCAGTTGGAGTTGAACCTGCGCATCAAGCCCCGCAAGCGGCTGGTGCGTGAGCAGCCCGAACCGTTGGCGGTGCCATTGACGTTGAATGAAAGCTGGTCGATGGACTTCATGCACGACCAGTTGGCCGACGGCCGCAGCATTCGGCTGTTCAATGTCATCGACGACTTCAACCGGGAAGGCCTGTGCATCGACGTGGACTTCTCGCTGCCATCACCGCGAGTGATCCGCGCTCTGGATCAGGTCATCGAGTGGCGAGGGCCGCCGCAGGCGATTCGGTGTGACAACGGCCCGGAGTATGTCAGCGAAGCATTGAAGAACTGGGCCCGCAAGCGGGGAATCAGGTTGCAGTTCATCCAGCCAGGCAAGCCTCAACAGAACGCCTATATCGAGCGGTACAACCGGACTGTGCGGTATGACTGGCTGGCGCATTACCTGTTCGAGACCGTCGCCGAAGTCCAGGACTACGCGACAAAATGGCTATGGTCTTACAATCACGAACGCCCCAATATGGCGCTCGGTGGCATTACCCCGAAACAACGATCGGCCATCATGGCCTAGCCTCTACTTCCAGCGACCGCTAGAAATGGGGGGAATACC